>JAJRYC010000036.1 GCA_024275975.1 Nitrospirota bacterium
GCTCGCCGCTTTTCTGGGCCTAATAAATGCAGTTGACATCCCCACAAGGCAGTCTTTTCTTATCGAGATGGTTGGTAAGGGGCATATAGTTAATGCTATAGCCCTGAACTCAGCGGCGTTTAATGGCGCGAGAATGATCGGGCCTGTTATAGCGGGGATGTCAATAGCGTATCTCGGACTTCCAGCCTGTTTCTTCATCAACGCCGTCAGTTTCCTCGCAGCTATAGCGGCTCTCCTGATGATGGACCTGCAGGGTGATATCAGGGTGAAGTCAGGAAGTGTTGTCAGCGACCTCATGGAAGGGCTGGCGTTTATAAGGAGCGGCAGGGAGGTCAGGCATGTGATGTTGCTGGTTGCTTTTCTCAGTCTGGCGGGTCTTCCGTTCATAACCTTATTGCCTGTGTTTGCGGCGGAGGTTTTCCAGCAGGGCGCGAGGGGATTCGGCTTTCTGGTCGGCGCGTCGGGAGCAGGCGCATTGGCGGCGGCGCTTGCAATAGCGGCAAAGGGAGATATTGATAATAAGCCCCGGTATATGGCCGCGGCGGGGCTATGCTTTTCATTGACCCTGCTTGTTTTCTCGATCTCAAAAATATTCTGGGTCTCTCTTGTTGTGATTATGATCGGGGGCTGGGGCATCGTGAGCTACCTTGCGGCCGCCAACAGCTACATACAGGTTTCAGTGCCTGATGAACTCAGGGGCAGGGTGATGAGCGTTTACTCTCTGGTGTTTCTGGGTTCGGTCCCAATAGGGAACGCGATAACAGGCATGATCGCCGACCTCATCGGCACAAGCCACGCAATAACGCTTGCGGGAATAATATGCCTCTTCGCCTCATCTGTTTTTGCGAGAAAATATTTGCGCCCGTAGTAAAAGAGAGGGACCCAAAATTGACCCATTCGATTGCACCAGGACCCATTTAATTTTATACGGCGGCAGGGTTAATATATAATAAACGTTATGAAAATACTTGCGATCGAGACATCGACAATGCTCGGCGGTGTCGCTGTTGCCGATGACCGGAACGGCCTTGTAGCCGAGACAAGGCTGAACGTCAAAACCACACATTCTGAAAAACTGATGACCGCCGTTCATAATACGCTCCAGCAGGCGGAGACCGGCATGCGGGAGATCGATGCCTTTGCTATAGCGATAGGTCCCGGCTCGTTTACCGGCCTGAGGATCGGGCTTGGCACTGTCAAGGGACTATCATATTCCACGGGAAAGCCTGTTGTGGCTGTTCCCACTCTCGATGCGTTTGCCTGGAACTTTCCCTTCAGCATGTATCCTGTATGCCTGATGCTGGATGCCAGGAAAAAAGAAGTATATACGGCGCTGTTTCAATGGCGAATGCATGGATTCGAAAAAATCATGGCAGAGACGTCGATAAGACCAGCGGAGTTACTGAAGGAACTGCCAGGCAGCATTATCTTTGCCGGGGAAGGGGCCTTGCTCTATGAAGATCTGATTCTGAATACAATGGGGGAAAGAGCTGTTATGTCGCCTGGGGACAAGATGGTCCCCTCTCCCTCTAATGTAGCGATGCTCGGCATGTCTAAGGCGATAAAGGGAGAGTACGCGGATGTTTCAGCGATGGTTCCTTTATATATAAGAAAATCCGAGGCTGAAGTGAAATGGCTCGAAAGGCGTTGAAAGCACTCGTAATCGGCGATATGGAGATAGGCGATCTGCCGGAGGTGGTCGGAATCGAACTTGAATCATTCACCACGCCCTGGCCGGAGACGCTTTTTTATAATGAAATACACAAACAGAGGGCGATAGCAAAGACGGCCAGGATAGGCGGCAGGGTGATGGGTTATATCTGCGCGGAGCAGGTAATTGATGGAGGCCATATCCTTGATCTCGCGGTACATCCCGGGTTCAGACGACGGGGCATTGCGGCGCGACTGGTTGGTGAGATAATCAACTGCCTGAGGAATAATAAGTGCGGAATGATCTTTCTCGAGACAAGGGCGTCTAATGACGCGGCAACGAGGTTGTATGAAAGGTTGGAGTTTAAAGTTCTGGCGAGAAGAAAAAAATATTACACATCACCCGTTGAAGACGCGGTTATTATGGCGTTGAAACTGGATGCCGGTTAAGAGCGTGAGAAGATTATGACCATATACCCGCTATATGGCAGCCGCATTCAGAACAGCTACCGGCTTTTATACGGTTTTTGGATATAATGTAGCCGGTACGGCTGATCAACAATGCGTTACAGGACGGACAGAATGTACTTTCGCCCTTTTCGCCTGGGACATTTCCGATATATACAAACTTGAGCCCCGACTTATATCCCAGATCCATAGCCTCAATTAATTTTGATACCGGGGTTGGCGGTTTGTCCATAAGGAGATAAGTCGGATAAAACCTGCTTATATGCCAGGGAATTTCCGGGTCGACCGACCTGATGAATTCCGCTATGTCTCCAAGGTCTTTTTCCGAGTCATTAAGACCAGGTATGATAAGCGTGGTCGTTTCGACCCATATCCCGAGTTCTTTCATCAGCTTGACCGTTTCTTTTACCGGATTGATTCTTGCGCCGCAGATCTCTCTATAGAATTGATCACTGCCTTTCAGGTCGATGTTGATTGCGTCAAGATAAGGGGCGATGAGCTTTACAGCCTTGGGGCTGGTATATCCGTTGCTTACAAATATATTTTTAAGGCCTTTTTTATGCGCGAGCTTAGCGCAGTCATACGCGAACTCAAAAAAGATCGTCGGTTCCGTATAAGTATATGAAATGCTCTCACATTTGTTTCTCAGCGCGGTGTTTATAACCTCCTCTGGAGTTGTCTCCCTGCCGGGAATGGATGTCTGCTTTCCTGGAAACTGGGATATGTCATAGTTCTGGCAATGCTTACAGCGGAAATTGCACCCGGCCGTGGCTATTGAGAGCGATCTGGAGCCTGGAAGAAAATGAAAGAGAGGTTTTTTCTCGACAGGGTCGATGTTGATCGAGACCAGTTTGCCGTATACCATGCTGTATAATTTCCCATCTCTGTTTTCACGGACTGCGCACATTCCTCTTTTCCCTTTATGGATCAAGCAGTTATGAGCGCACAAATGGCATATGATGTCAGCACTCTCCAGTTTTTCATATAAGAGAGCTTCTTTCATTTTTAAATTATATCAGATTAAACAGTTATGTAAAGACAGAGCGCCATTTAATTTATTGACTTAAATTCCCAGCTGTTATTAAAATAGAATAAATTCAGTAATTATGGCAGGAGGTAAGAATGCCTATTTATGAATACTTATGCGGACAATGTAATGAGAAGTTTTCGCTTTTACAGAAAGTGAATTCCAGTGAAGAAGATACCGAATGTCCGAAATGCTCGTCAAAGACAGTTAAAAAACTAATGTCTTCCTTCGGCTGCTCTTCGGGTTTTAATTCGCGTTTTTCTTCCTCGGCGCCTTCGGGGGGCTTTAGCGGAGGTGGGTGAGGCATCTCTTCATGCTGACCAGTTAGGTCGGTCCAAGTAAGAGTTTTTTATAAAAAGTCTTGACTTTTTCATCAGGTAGCAATACAATTTTTCAAACGACGTGTAAGAGGTGACGAATGTCTCATAAGCTATTACTGGCAGATGACAGCATTACAATACAAAAAGTAGTTGAACTGGTTCTCGCTGAAGAAGATTTTGAGATAAAGTCTGTAAATAACGGTGAGGAAGCTCTTAATGTAATAGATTCGTTCAAGCCGGACATAGTACTTGCCGACATAGAAATGCCGGTTTTAAACGGGTATCAGCTCTGTGAAAAATTGAAGAGCAACCCGGAGACGTCTTCTATCTCGGTCATATTACTTGCAGGCGCTTTTGCGCCTATTGATGAAGATCTTGCGACGCGGGTGGGTGCGGATGATTCCTTGATAAAACCATTTGAGTCGCAGGAATTGATAAGCAAAATAAACGCGGGTGTTACGATTTCACGGGAAAACATGAAAACGGCTGAGCCCGGAGTGGCTGCCGAAGAAGTCCTGGCGTTCGCGGAGGAGGCGGCGTTCGGTGTTGAGTCCGGTCCGGATGCGGAAGTCCTTGAGTCTGTCGGCCAGGAAGAAGACCTGTGGGTTATGGAGGACCTGGTTGAATCCACTGACGATCTGGCCGCGATAACCGGGGAATTCGTAGTTGAAGGACCTCGGGAGACGACAGAGGAGGAAACTGCCGGGGAACCCGCACCGGAGACTGAAAAAACGTATGTGCCACCTGAAATAACAGTGCCCTCAAAAGAAGAATTTCTTGAGAAGTTCGAAAAGACGGTTGATGATAAAGTCACTTCATTCCTTTCCTCCATTGATATAAAGGGAGAACTCCTTTCTGCTCTAATGCCCACTATGCAAAATACGATAGAAAAGATTATGTGGGAGATCGCGCCTGAACTGCTAGAGAAGATGTTGAAAGAGGTTCTTAAGGACTCCATCGCTACGCTTACCGCGGAAGTCGAGAAGGTGATATGGGAAACCGTTCCCGATCTTGCAAGCTCGATGATATCCAAAGAGATCGAAAAAATAAGGTCTGAGTTCTAAAATACAATTAATGTTTAAGAATAATCACGGGGAAGGGGCTTGTCCGTTTTCCCGTATGTCATTATTATGCCCGGATTAAATAAAAGTTATAACCCCGAAGGCGTTGAAGAGAAATGGTACGGATACTGGATGGCCAACAATTATTTCGCGGCTGATCCAGAGTCCGATGCTGAACCGTTTTCTATCGTAATACCGCCGCCGAATGTTACTGGAACGCTGCATATGGGACATGCGCTCAATACCACACTGCAGGATATCCTGGCTAGATGGAAAAGGATGTCGGGATATGATGTGTTATGGCTGCCCGGGATGGACCATGCCGGTATCGCGACCCAGAATGTCGTCGAAAGACAGCTTGCGACCGAGGGAACGGACAGGCTCTGGCTCGGCAGGGATGCGTTTGTAGAGCGTGTCTGGAAATGGAAGGATGAATACGGGGGCCGGATCATACATCAGCTTAAAGGCCTTGGTGCCTCATGCGACTGGTCCAGGGAGCGTTTCACCCTTGATGAAGGACTCTCGAAGGCCGTCATAGAGGTTTTTGTCTCCCTTTACGAGCAGGGACTGATTTATAGAGACAACAGGCTTATCAATTGGTGTCCCCGGTGCGATACCGCTCTTTCCGACATAGAAGTCGAGCATGAAGCATTCCAGGGGAAGCTCACCTATATACAATATCCTCTTGCCGACGCCGGGGGCCATGTGATTGTAGCAACTACCAGGCCTGAAACCATGCTTGGTGATGCGGCGGTTGCCGTGCATCCCGAGGATGAGAGGTATAAAAAATTAGTAGGGAAGAAGATTTTATTGCCTCTTACAGGGAGACTAATCCCTGTTATTTCAGATGACGTAGTAGACCCGCGCTTCGGTACGGGGGCCGTGAAAGTAACCCCTTCGCATGATTTTAATGACGAGGCGATAGCCAAAAGGCAGGACCCCCAGCTCGATTTTATTACGGTAATCGGCCCTGATGGATTAATGACCGCTGATGCAGGTGCCAAGTACGCGAATATGGACAGATATGAGTGTAGAAAAACGGTAGTTAAGGATTTAACGGATGCCGGGTTTATAGTAAAAGAGGAAAGATATACGCATTCTATCGGACAATGCTACAGATGCAAAACCGTAATTGAACCGTTGCCGGCGCTCCAGTGGTATGTTAGTGTCGGTCCTCTTGCCGGGAAAGCGATGGACGCGGTCAGGAATAAAAAAATATCGATAATTCCGGAAACCTGGGAAAACACTTTTTTCGCGTGGATGGAAAATATAAAGGACTGGTGTATATCCCGGCAGATATGGTGGGGCCACAGAATACCTGTCTGGTACTGTCAGGACTGCGTCGAGACAATAGTATCAAGGGAGACGCCCCTTGAATGTAGCAGGTGTAATAGTCGGCGTCTAAACCAGGATAATGACGTTCTTGACACATGGTTTTCGTCTGCGTTATGGCCTTTTTCCACTCTTGGATGGCCGGATAAAACCCGTGAACTCGAAAAATATTATCCGACCTCGGTGCTGATAACAGGCTTTGACATAATCTTTTTCTGGATCGCGCGCATGATGATGATGGGAATAAAGTTTATGGATGACGTTCCTTTCCGTGATGTTTATATACACGCACTTGTCAGGGATTCCAGCGGACAGAAGATGTCCAAGTCCAAGGGAAACGTGGTGGACCCTCTGGTCCTGATGCGGAAGTACGGCACTGACTCATTCAGGTTTACACTCGCGGCATTCGCCGCGCAGGGACGGGATGTGAAGTTTTCCGAAGAGAGGGTGGAAGGTTACAGGCATTTTGTTAACAAGCTCTGGAATGCCTCCAGGTTTATAATTTTAAATGCCGAAGACGCTCTTCTGCCCGAGGTGATAGAGACGCGACACCTTGATATAGGCAGCAGGTGGATATTAAGCAGGCTTTCGGCCACAACGGAGGAAGTGAACCGATTTCTCGAGGAATACAGGTTTAATGACGCAGCCGGCAGCCTATATCAATTTATATGGCATGAATTATGTGACTGGTATATCGAGATGGCTAAACCTGTTTTATACGCCGAATCCGGCGGCCAGACTCACGGTCTGCCCGCCGGAGAAGCTAAAAAGGCGATCAAGGAGTGTCTGTTATATGTGCTCGAAAAAACACTGAAGCTGCTGCATCCATTTATGCCGTTTGTGACGGAAGAGATATGGCAGAATATACAGGGAACTGCTAAGTCCACCGGCGTATCCGAAGAAGGAAAAAGCATCATGGTATCCGATTACCCTAAAGTCCTTCCAGGGGACCTTGAAGCAGAGGCGGAAATGGCGGTCATCATGGAAACGGTTATGGGTATAAGAACGATAAGGGGTGAATTGAATATTTCACCGGCGCGGCAGCTTAATGTTTATATCCGGACGCTTGGCGATACGAGCCTGGGTGTACTGGAAAAGAACCTGCTATATGTTAAGAAGCTTGCGAATGTCGAAGTTATGGAGATAGGTGCCGATACAAAAAAGCCGAAAGCGGCCGTCGCCGTCAGGGACAACGTGGAAGTATATGTACCGCTCGAGGGTTTATTGAACACGGCGCTGGAGATCGAGAGGCTCAACAAAGAGGATGTTAAGCTCGAAAAGAGCATAGTATTTCTGAGCAAGAAACTCCTTAATGAAGATTTCCTGAAGAGGGCGCCGAAAGATGTGGTCCAAAAAGAGAAGGGCAAATACGATGAATACCTGAGAAAAAGAGACAGGATCAGGGAACATGTCCGGAAACTCCGGGATTTAGGGAGGGGGAAATGAACAAAAAGACATATCGGGATTTAAGGGGTGACAGGGCCTGATGGAGTTACCCATAAGTGTTACTAAACTTATAAACGACGCCTTGGAAGAGGATCTGGGCCACGGCGATATCACGACAAATTTACTTGTTCCCGAAGGAAGCGAATCAACGGCGTTATATATAGCGAAAGGTAATTTTATCCTCGCCGGGATGCCCTTTGCGAAAGAGGTCTTCAGGCTTATCGATTCCACCACTTATTTCGAAGCTTTCTATAATGAAGGTGCTGAAGTGCGGAAGGGCGATGTGCTGGGGAAAGTCGCTGGTAAGACCCGGGCGGTGTTTGCCGGGGAAAGGGTCAGTCTGAATATAATGCAGAGGCTTTCGGGTATCGCAACCAGGACAAACTTGTTTGTTGATGCGGTCAGAGGGACGAAGGCGAAGATTGTTGATACAATAAAGACTACGCCGTGTCTCAGGTTTATGGAGAAATACGCCGTAAGGCTGGGTGGAGGATCAAACCACAGGTTCGGCCTTTTTGACGGCATATTGATAAAAGACAATCATATAGAAGCAGTCGGAAGCATCAGGAAAGCTGTTGCTCTTGCAAAGTCGGGGCTCCATCTTGCCAGGATTGAGATTGAAGTGGAGACACTCAAGGAATTCCAGGAGGCCATTGAGGCTGGAGTAGACATCGTAATGCTGGATAATATGTCGCTGGATAACATGAGGGAAGCGGTAAGGATCGCTGATGGAAGAGTGACGCTCGAGGCTTCGGGCAACATAACTCTCGAAAATGTCAGGGAAACAGCCGGGACCGGTGTGGATATAATTTCAGTCGGGGCCCTTACCCATTCGGTGACTGCGGCAGACATAAGCATGAAGATAGTGAAATAAAGCACCTGCCGTTCCGGGCGCTTTGCTTTTCCCTTATTCAACTTCCGATTCAAGTCCTTCAGCATGCAGCACGGTTTTCCCATTAATGGATATTCACCCGTCAGGTTCCATATTCTATCAAAACTATAATAACCGTGATATTCTGCCAGTTTTATACTAAACCCGTCAGGTCCCATATTCTATCAAAACCCATGAAATGATCGACATGTTTATGTGTCACAAAAACGTCTGTAATCCTGTAAATATCTGATGGATTGAGGCTGTTTAGATTGCCTGAATCGAACAGAATAGCACGTTTTTGCCTGAGAAGTCTTATAAGCAGACAGGTGTCGTCAAAGCAGTCGTTCAGCAACTTGTGGTGAAGATCGAGTTTCATCAGCAATTATCGATTATTGTGATATAATAATCGATAATACCATAGAAGGAGTAAGAAATATTTATTTTCTCTACCCCGTTTTTATTTTTTTATAACCTGGAGGAAACTATATGCCTGAGTTGAGAAAAGATCCTATTGTCGGCAGATGGGTAATGATATCTGTCGAGAGAGGGAAACGACCCGCCGATTTTGTTTCATCGGTACAATTAAGAAAAAAAGGCGGCTTCTGTCCTTTTTGCCCTGGCAATGAATATACGACGCCGCCGGAGATAATCGCTTTCAGACCTGCCGCCACGGAGCCGGACTCACCAGGCTGGACATTAAGGGTCATGCCGAATAAGTTTCCGGCGCTGCAGATCTATGGCGACCTGCGCAGGATGGGTGAGGGTATTTTTGACAAGATGAACGGACTGGGCGCTCATGAGGTAATCGTTGAAACACCCGATCATAATCTGTCTTTATCCACCATGTCCGAGAAGGCGGTTGAGGACGTATTATGGGCCTGTTATCTCCGGCTGACCGATCTCAAGAAAGACCATAGGTTCAAATACGTTCTGGTATTCAAGAATGAAGGCGAGGTTGCGGGGGCTTCTCTTGAGCATTCACATACGCAGATTATCGCTCTTCCGATCGTCCCGAAACATGTGAAGGAGGAGGTGGACGCCGCGAGGCAGCATTATGAATTCAAGGAGAGATGCATCTTCTGCGATGTTATCAATCAGGAACTCGAAGACGGCAAAAGAGTTATTTACGAAAACGACAAATATGTGGCGCTTGCGCCGTTCGCCCCCAGGGCGCCGTTTGAAACCTGGATCCTTCCCAAAAGGCATGAATCCAGGTTTGCTCCATCGGAAAAAAGTTTCGCGGAGCTGGCGGAGATAATGCAAAAAATACTGAAACAGATGGACAAAATACTCGACACACCTCCTTATAATTTTGTACTGCATACATCGCCGTTTTACAACGAGGTGAACGAATATTATCACTGGCATATCGAAATAATGCCGAAGTTGACCAAGATTGCCGGATTCGAATGGGGTTCCGGTTTTTATATTAACCCGACACCGCCGGAGGAATCCGCCAAGTTCATGCGCGAGGCCGGGGTATGAGAATTCTTGTTGCAACTTCCGAGGCCGTCCCATATATAAAAACGGGCGGACTCGCTGATGTAACAGGCGCACTTCTGAGGGAATTTCGCAAAAAAAATGAGAAAGCTTTTTTAATACTACCGCTGTATTCAGCAATAAAAAATAACTTTAAGCTGTATAGGACAGGCAAGTCTTTCAGTATTACACTGGGAGACATTACACTCGAAGCCGTGATCTGGGCGTCCGGGAAATCCCCGGACCCTGAAAGTTACTTTATTGAATGCGACGCCCTGTATGGCAGGGCGGAGCTTTACGGAACGGCGGAGGGTAATTATCCCGATAACGCCTTAAGATTCATATTTTTTTCGAGGGCGGTACTCGAGACCTGCTCTGTGATGAAAATATCGCCTGATATTATACACTGTAATGACTGGCATACCGCCATGATACCGCTATATCTCAAGACCCTGTACAGGAACAATAAGTTGTTAAAGGACACCGCCGTGATATTCACTATCCATAATCTCGGATATCAGGGGATTTTTGACGCTTCCGATATGAAATATACAGGCCTTGGCCCGGATTTTTTCACCCCTGAAGGGCTTGAATTCTACGGCAGGTTGAACATTATGAAGGCCGGCCTGCTCTATGCGGATGTGATTAACACTGTCAGTATAACCTACGCGAGGGAAATCCTGCAGAGGGAAAATGGTTTTGGCCTGGACGGTTTATTAAGAAAAAGGCGGAATGATCTTCATGGAATTCTGAACGGGTTGTATTCCGATGAATGGAGTCCGGCGGTTGACGGCTGTATCCCCGGATACTATGATCCAGACGATATTAAGGGCAAGGCAAAATGTAAGAAAGTCCTTCTCCGGGAGACGGATTTGGATGATAAAAAATTGCCGCTTCTGGGTGTTGTGAGCCGACTGTCTTCACAGAAAGGCCTGGACCTGATTTATAACTCACTGGAAGAACTGGTCTCCATGCGGGCGAATATCATAATGCTTGGTAAAGGCGACAGTTATTACCAGAAGCTGTTCTCCGTCGCCGCTAAAAAATACAGGGGGAAAATATTCGTTGAAATCGGATTCGAGGAGTCCATGGCGCGCAGGATATATGCCGGTTCCGACTTTTTTCTTATGCCCTCGAGATACGAACCCTGCGGCCTTGGACAGCTTATCGCCATGAAATACGGAACGGTCCCCATAGCGAGAAAGACAGGCGGCCTTGCCGATACAATACAGGATTACAACCATATATTGATGGAGGGCAGAGGGTTTCTTTTTTCCGATTATACGCCTGCCGCAATGCAGAATGCCGTAAAAAGGGCGCTGTGTGTTTTTACCGATAAGAAGAGAATGAAAAAAATGGTTTATGACGCCATGACGAGCGATTTCTCATGGAAGACATCCGCTGAAAAATATCTCGGGCTTTATAAAAAGGCCATCAGTAAGGTTAAGGAATGAGCCTGAAATTAAAACTCTCGTTTATGCTCTCGAGCTTCCTGGTTCTGATAGCGGTTTTTGCCGTCAGCACCCTGATGATTTTTGAAAAAGTCAGTGAAAATATGAGCACTCTTCATGTGACAACCATAAAACACCGGTATCTCTTCGAACTTGAAAATAATGTCGACGATTTTTTACAGACGACGACCAACTGGGCGTTTACCGGAGACGCCAGATTCAAAAAGATATATCGTGAAAGGCTTGCGTCTGTTTATAAAAGTTTCGGGGACGTAAACACCTTTCTTGATCAGAAGGACGAGATCAACGAGATAGGCGATGAATTCCAGCAGGTACTGGAGTATACAAAAATCGTGATGGATTACCGGAATCCCGTTGGGGACCCCGATGTGCTGAATTATCTCAGGCTGCTTGAGGCCAGGGGCAAAGACATTATTGGAAAGATCAGTCAGATGCATAAACGGTCGATACAGACCGTGATAAATATAACCATGAGAGGCGAAGAGATTAAAAAAGAGATGATGTATTACCTTCTCCTTCTGATAGTCTTCAGCTCCCTGATGGCCATGTTTCTGATAATTAGAATACGGGTAACGATAGCGCGGCCTTTCAACGAACTCATGGAGGCGACGGAAAGGATAAGCAAAGGCGAGCTCTCCTACAGGATAAATATGGAGCGCAGGGATGAATTCGGGATCATCGCGGAAAGATTTGACCGCATGGTTGCCGAACTTGAGCTTTCAAACAGGAAAATCAGTCTTAAGCTTGATGAGACGGAGCTGTTTCTGGATGCCGCGAATATCGCCGGCGCAACACTTGATTTAAGGGACGCCCTTATATTAATTGCCGATACGATTGCGTACAGACTTCAATATGACAGCTGCGCTATTTATATGCTCAGACCCGAGATAAACGCTTTCTGTCTTGAGGCCTCAAACAAGACCGATGAGATTGTGGAGGACACATGTCTTTCCGTGGAAAACGGTGTTGCGAAAGAGATTGTCGGGACCTTGAATCATGTGATGATAGAGGACACCAAAAAGTATAAAGGCGTGGATTTGAAGCTGATAGTTGAGTACAGGTCGGTACTGGCCGTCCCGATAATCCGTGACAACGCCTGTGCCGGTATTATCATCGTCAGGAATAAAGCTCCTCATCTTTTTTCCGATGATGAGGTGAACGCCCTGAAGATCCTGGCGCACACAATAGGTTCTGTGACAAGAAACTCGGAGCTTTTTTTCTCGACAAACAGCCAGCTTCAGAAGCTTAAGGTCCTGTACGAACTGAGCAAGGCCGTGACGTCGGTTCTCAGCCTGGATAAACTATTAAGAAAGATAGCTGAAGAGATATCAGGGCTTCTTTCGGCGCGGGGTTGTGTTATCCGGCTGCTCGAAAATGACAGGCTCCGGATTAAATCCCATTACGGACTTCCGGAAGCTATTAACCAGGAAGCGGAAATTTCACTTGGAGAAGGAATAGCCGGCTGGGTAGCTGAAAATGGTGAACCGTTATTTATTGAAGATGTATCCCGGATGCCCGCAGGCATGAAGGCCCCTGTGATTGACGTGAAATCGGCAATATGCGTGCCGCTGAAGGTCGGTAAAGAGATTATAGGAACTCTGGGCCTCTATGACAAATATGATGACGGGAACCTGGTGCCGTTTAACGTTGATGACATGAATACAGTCGAGGGATTTGCCTCGATATCGGCAATTGCCATTGACAAGGCGAAGATATATGAGAATGAGGTTTACAGGGAGAAAAAGGCCAGAGAGGAAAAAAAGAGGCTGGACATTCTCTTTAACAGTGTTCAGGGCGGTATTATCACACTTGATAAAGAATTCAATATAACCTCCTCGAATAAATATATCGAAGACTGGTTAAACATTCCGAGCGGAGAGCTTATAGGGCGTAACTGCATGGATATCTTTCATGATAAAACCGGAATCTGTCCTCATTGCGCGGCAAAAATAACTCTGGAGACCGGCGAGATCAATTCAATAATGCAGTCAAAAGGGATGAATTATGCTGAACTTACCGCTTACCCGATAAGAGGCGGGACCGGCGAAGTTATAGAATGCGTAGTCTTTATTATGGATATAACAGAGAGGGTGCTTTACCAGGAAGAGACCCTCAGTCTTTACAGGGAAGTGATAGAGACAAAGGAATACCTGGAAAGTATTATTAATAATTCCGCCGATGCCATCGTGACTACGGATACCGATGCGAAAATCACCTCCTGGAACCGGGGGGCCGAAAAGATTTTCGGTTTTACCGAGGCGGAGGCCATCGGCAGGTTCTTGCCCTTTGTGCCCGAGTTCCTCCTGGACAAGGAAAGGGAGTATATAGAAAAGATAAAGCAGGGCGAGGAACTGAAGGATATAGAGACCCTGAGGCAGAAAAAAAATGGCATGATTATAGAAGTGAGTCTTACGCTTTCTCCTATCAAGGATGCCGCGGGAGAGGTGATCGGCATAAGCGGAATATCCAGAGATATATCCGAAAAGAAGCGCGTTGAAAAGGAATTAATAAGACGTAACCAGGAACTCTCGAGGCTCTTCTTTATAAGCTCCGCGATGCGTGGCACGCTTGAACTCGACAAGTTGCTCAGGATGGTGCTTACAGCCGTGACAATGAGCGACGGAATGGATTTTAACCGGGCGATACTCTTTCTTGTGGATGAAGAGAAGAACGTATTGAAAGGCGCGATGGGTGTTGGACCGTCAAGCTCCGAGGAGGCGTGGGAGATATGGGATGAGATATCCGTCAAGCAGAAGACACTGGGAGATTTAATGCAGGAGATAGTTTCAAGCCCCATCAGGAAAGATTCATTTCTGGACAAACTGTCTTTAGGGATAGAGATATCCCTTGACGAGGATACCATAATAACGATGGCCGTAAAGGGAAAAAGGTCTTTTAATATAAAAGACGTAAAAGAGGAGCCCCTTTCCGATACGCTTCTGATACAGCAGCTGGGCACCCAGGCATATGCCGTAGTGCCTTTAATTTCCAGAGACAGGGTGATAGGCGTGATATGGGTGGACAACTATTTCAACAGAAAGCAGATTGCCGACGATGACATGACGTTCCTGACCAATTTTTCGAACCATATTGCTTCCGCGATCGAGAGCGCCCGTCTTTTCGAGCATGTGACGATGGCGGAACAGCAGCTCGAATATATATTTGAATCCATGTCGGAGATGGTTTATTTTAACAGTAGTGACTATGTTATAAAAAGCATAAACAAGGCGGTGAGCAAGAGACTCGGCCTGCCGCCCTCGGAGATAATAGGGAAAAAATGTTATGAGGTTTTTCATGGGGTTAATGAACCGTTAAAAGCCTGTCCGCACCATAAGACCGTTGATTCAAGGACGGCTTATATGGAGGAGCTGGAAGATCCGTACCTGGGCGGGACATTTCTGACTTCGAGTTCGCCGATCTTCGACTCGACCGGCGAGTTCATAGGCTCGGTCCATGTGCTCAGGGACATAACCGAGATAAAGAATCTGCGCGAGAAACTGGTCCAGGCCGAAAAAATGGCCGCTCTCGGCGCAGTGGCGGCAAAGGTCGCGCATGAAATAAGGAATCCGCTTGTGTCTGTAGGGGGGTTTGCCAAGCGGCTTGAAAAGAAGCTTGATGGGAATCTGAAGGAATATACCGAGATAATCGTGAGGGAAGTCGACAGGCTCGAGAATATTCTGAGAGAGATACTCGGGTTTGTTAAAGATGTCAGACTCGCGAAAGAGCGTGTTGATCTGAATACAATCGTCGATGATGTTATCACATTAATGAAATCCGCCATGGAGGACAGGGGTGTTCTGCTTATAAAGGATTTTACAGAGCCTGTTGAGGTCTTTATTGATCCGAACAGAGTCAGGGAGGCCATATTGAATATCCTTGCCAATGCGATCCAGTCAACTGTCGGGAGAGGTTCTATCTATGTCAAGACATACGTAGAGGATAAAAGCGCCGTACTGGAGATAAAGGACACTGGAAAGGGCATTCCGGAGTCCGACCTGCCGTTTGTCTTCGACCCGTTTTTTACGACAAAGGCTTCCGGTACGGGCCTCGGGCTCGCGATTACGAACAGGATAATGCAGGAACACAAGGGCAGGATCGAAGTGGAAAGCAAAGTAGGCGCGGGCAGTATTTTTAAAGTTTATATACCAATGGAGGAGGACTAAATTATGAAGGTGCTTATAGTTGATGACGACCAGAATATACTCAGGTTATACAAGGAAGAACTTCTGGACGAGGGCTACGAAGTTGTGACTGCGTCGAACGGAAAGGAGGCGCTTGAGATGTTCGACAGGGAAAATCCGGACATCGTTACGCTTGACATACTGCTGCCTGATATCGACGGCATAAAACTGCTGAGACAGATGAAAGAGAAGAAACCCCGGCTGCCGGTCATCATGTCAACCGCCTATGATTACAGGGATGACTTCGCCGTATGGGCCTCCGAGGCGTATATTGTCAAGACGGCGGACATTACGGAACTTAAAGCGACCATCAAGAAATTGATCAAAAGGGCGTAATGGGACTGATACTCAAATCCCTGATGCCGGCCTATGGCGGTTATACGATAGCGCGTGATGAAAAGGTCATCTTTATTAAAGGCGCGATCCCCGGTGAGGTTGTGGAAGTAGATATAGAGGAAAGGAAGAAGCGCTATTCCGTCGCTTCCGCCGTAAATGTCGTGGAGTCGTCCGAAGACAGGGTTGCGCCTGAATGTTCCGCCTTCGGCATCTGTGGAGGATGTCATCTGCAGTTTATATCCTATGAAAGGCAATTGGCCATGAAGGACGAAATACTTCTCGATTCACTGACCCGGCTGGGAGGGATAGAGATTGCGCCTGGATCCGCGCTTTCGGACTCCCAATGGAATTACAGGCACAGGGCCGGGTTTAAAGTCTCACGGGACGGGGATATCGGTTTTTTCAAGGGATCTTCAAGGGATGTGGTAACATTCGACAGTTGCCCTTTAATGGACGGCGCAATAAATACAATGTTACGGAAGATAAAAGAAACCGGAGCCGCCCTGAATCTGAGAGAAATTCATATTGCCGCAGGTGATTCACCCGTTGTTCTGCTGAAGGGCAGGGACCTGGACAGGACAATATGCGATAAATTCATCGAAATCGGTTTTTCAGGAGTTGCTTATAATGATTTGGATGCTCCCGGGCCGGCTTATACGGGATTTGACCTGAACGGCATGAAATATACCGTTTCTCCACGGACATTCTTTCAGTCACACTGGCGACTTAACACGAAGGTTGTCGACTTTATAGTAAACCGGTTAATGCCCTTAAGCGGAAAGCGCGTTCTCGACCTGTATGCTGGTGCGGGCAACTTTTCGATGCCCCTTGCCGTACATGCCGAAGAAATTGTTGCTGTTGAAGAGAACCGGTATGCCGTCGAGGATGGAATCAGGAACCTGAAGCTGAATAATATCAGAAATTGTCGTTTTGTCAGCTCTTCAGCTGAAAAATATAAGATTAAGAAGAAGTTCGACATAGTCATTCTCGATCCTCCAAGACCCGGATTAACATCAGAGGTTATGGAAAAGATACTGGAAAATCCGCCAGGCAGTATTGTTTATATATCATGCAATCCCGCTACCTGCGCCCGTGACCTGAAAAAGCTTAAAGAGAAATATGAAGTGCTCTCGGTGCAGCAGATAGATTTCTTTCCGAATACCTTTCATATCGAATCGGTGGCCTTCCTGCGGCTCGGATAGTCCGAGTGTCATATTATAGTTAACTTTTTGCGGTTTTTTATGTTATTTTATCGAAATTGAACAGGCATGGTGAAAATAATACCGGTCATAGCTGCAGGGAGATAGTTCTGTCCCAGAACGAAGCAGCCCAAAAAATCCATAAAGATCTTTTTTCTTTTGATGACGCCTGCTATTTTATATTCGGGGACAGGATCATTGATTCGGTCCTGTCCGCTGTAAGGGAAGATTTAATTAAATTACATTTATCCGCCGGCTGGGAAAATATATTGAAAGTTGCGTTGTGGACTTCTGAAAAACCTTCCGCGCATGATGTTATCTCGCTAATCAAAAAATCAGGGGCCGCTGACGAGGAACTGTCGCCTTTTAAGCGGACCGATATAAACGACATCTTTCCATGGCTTTATTACGGCAAGAGGTTTGATATTTTAAGAAGGATATGCAATGCCGCGAAGGCGAAGGCCGAATCAAAAATCGAAAAAAAGAGACTGCTGGTATACTGCCATCTGATTTCGGATGAAACAGGGCGGATAGTTGCGAGCAGCCTTTGAAGATGCTGAATCCGCCCCGTGCAGGGCTGACAATTTGCAGTCAGGTATAACGTCAGCGGTGCTGGAACATCGGCGTTGTGGGAATGCCGGGTTTTAATGTTATCTTTTGATTGACACTGAATTACATTCCTGTTATCCTTACTTGCGTAAACACGTAAATAGCAGACGGAAGCGCCGGGAAAGTCTCTTATGACGACATCGTCTCCGCCTGCCGGTATTAATTGAATCTCGCGCGACATTATGGGGGTATGATTGTTAAATGAAGAAGAAGGCAATTGTATTTTTAATAAGTTTTCTGTTCTGTATCTCAATTCCGGTAATCACGCATGCATTTGAAGGTCCGCTGAAGGTCAGGAACCAGTTTCCGCTTTTTTTACCCGCGGATGCGCCTTACCTTGAGCAGGCCATGACCGAAAGTTCCTTTGTCATCGGCCTCTCTCATTCAAGTATCTATCTGGTTGGAAATTCCACTGAATGGGACATGGGACTGGATATGGAACTTACCGAACTCAACCTGAGCTACAGGAGAAATATCCGCGATTTTATCGAGATCGGTGTTGACCTGCCCATCCTGAGTTTTAATTCCGGCTTTATGGACGGCTTTCTGGAGGGCTATCATGACGCCTTCGGCTTTCCTGATTATGGAAGAAGCGACAGGCCGGACAATGAATTCCTCTACGAAGTCAGAAGAGACGGCGTCCTTATTGTCAGAGGCGAGGGCGGACATACCGGGTTTGGCGATATGCGGCTTACACTTAAAAAACTTATAATAAAGGAAGACCCCGTGATAAGCATAAGGGCCGATATCGAGCTTCCGACGGGAGACGCGAAAAAGGGTTATGGAAACGGGAGTGTGGACACCGGTATCGCTGTTATGCTGGATAAAAAGCTCGGGGAGACGAACAAGGCGTACCTAAACCTCGGTATCGCCTTCCCCGGTGACCTTAAAGGGCATGAGACGGTGAAGCTGAAAAAGTTCGTTTACGGTGGGGCCGGAATCGAGTCAGAGGTCTGGGAGCATGTCAGTCTGCTGGCCCAGCTATTCTTCCAGACATCACCTTATCCGGATACGGACATTTCAGAGGTGGACAGGACAGCGGTTCTGTTCTCCCTCGGCGGAAGATACACTTCAGGTAATAACGGCTTCGAGTTTTCATTTACCGAGGACCCGAATACCGCTGGCGCCCCTGATTTTACGGTAAACATTCTATATAAAAGGAGCTTATAGTGAAAAAGATTCATAATATAACTTATTCTTTAGTCTGTTTTCTGTTGATTTCATTCCTTTACTCATGCGGAGACGCGTCTCTGTCTGGTAATGCAACACAGTCAGGAGCAGGTTTAACTGCCGATATCCAGGGGGAGTCATCATCCAAGGACAGATTGAACCGGGCGGAATATGTAGCGGGTGAGATACTTGTGAAGTTCAGGCCCGGAACGGATGCGACCACCATCGCCGCTATTAACAGCGCGATTGAGGCCAGGGGGATCAGGCAGCTGGGGCGAGTCGGAATTCAACACATCAAGCTTCCGGGTGGTATGCCGGTTGAAGAAGCGGTCAGCCGTTATAAGGAAGACCCGAATGTTGTATATGCCGAGCCGAACTATATTTTACGGGCGAGCGTTACTACCCCAAACGATCCGGATTTCGGTAACCTCTGGGGTCTCAACAATACCGGCCAGACAGGAGGAACCCCTGATGCTGACCTGGACGCGCCCGAGGCATGGGACTTGAGTACTGGCTCCGCCAATGTCGTAATAGCCGTAATCGATACCGGTGTTGCTTATAATCACCCCGAGCTTATTAATAATATCTGGACGAATACAGGAGAAACCAGCTGCACAGATGGGGTTGATAATGACAGTAATGGCTATATAGATGACTGCACCGGCTGGGACTTTATAGGTGATGACAATGACCCCACCGATTACAACGGACATGGAACGCATGTCTCGGGAACGATCGCTGCGGAGGGCAATAACGGCGCAGACATCGTGGGTGTGATGTGGGATGCCCGGATCATGCCTCTGAGGTTTCTGGGGGTGAGCGGCGCGGGTGATACAGCCGACGCGATAGTGGCGATAGAGTATGCCGCCGACAACGGAGCAGGGGTGATCAACGCCAGCTGGGGAGGCGGCCCCTATGCCCAGTCTCTGTATGATGCTATTGAGTATGCAAGGACAAAGAATGTTATCTTTGTGGCGGCTGCGGGCAATGAAACGAATGATAATGACGTGAATCCGGCTTACCCGGCAAGTTATGATCTGCCGAACATCATCTCGGTCGCGGCAGTAGACGATGACGACGCGCTGGCGTCGTTTTCCAATTACGGCCTGACTTCAGTGGATCTCGGAGCGCCCGGGGTCGGCATATACAGCACGGTGCCCGTCTTCAGCTATGGAACTCCCGTAATTCTTTATTCTAGCGATTTTAACTCGGATGCGGCAGGGAATCTTCCTTCAGGATGGGCGAGTGGAGGACAAAATGATACCTGGTCTGTTACGGCAGGCACAGGTGTCGGCGGGACCAACAGCCTTGAAGACAGCCCCGCTGCAAACTATGTCTCTAATACTCTATCCTGGGCGGGATTCATGACTCCAATCTCCTCGGTTAAGGACAACCGTTATATGCTTTCCTTTCAGTGGAAAGGCTATGTTGATCCCGTCACTGATGATTATCTGAACATAAACTACTCCCTTGACGGCATTAGCTGGGACTGGATTGACTGGACAAATGGAGATACTGGCGGAGTTTTTGTCCCGGTGTCTTCGGATGCGTTTACTGTCGCCGCCGACATGTTCAGTAATTTTTATTTCGGCTTTGGCATGGAATCCTACGCGTCAGGTAACTATGACGGAGTTTATATTGATGATGTGCTTTTGACAAGGGAGTCTATCAGTATAAGCGGCTACAGTTACGCCACCTGGAGCGGGACTTCCATGGCCACTCCACATGTATCGGGGGTTGCCGGATTACTCCTGTCATATACACCGGGCCTGACTTATTCAGAGGTGAAGAATATCATTCTGAATACAGTTGTTCCAATCTCATCTCTATCCGGAAAGACAGTAACAGGCGGCAGGGTGAACGCCTTTAACGCCTTGCTGGGTTCCACGTCTCCCGCAGCGCCTTCAGGCCTTTCAGCGTCGGCTGCTTCATCAGCGGGGCAGATAAATCTTGCGTGGACGGACAACTCAACAAATGAGACCGGCTTCAGTATCGAGCGAAAGACCGGCGCGGGGAGTTTTGCGGAGATAGCGACTGTTGGAGCGGATGTCACCACATACAGCAATACAGGACTGGCCGAACAGACAACTTATACATACCGGGCGAGGGCGTATAATGCTTCGGGTAATTCAGCATATTCAAATGAGGCATCGGCAACGACGGCGCTTAATGCCCCTGCCGGATTAACCGCCACAGCCGCATCGAGCTCGCAGGTAAACCTCGTATGGGCTGACAACTCAGGCGTCGAGACAGGCTTCAGGATTGAGCGAAAGACCGGCGCGGGAAGCTTTGCGGAGATAGCGACTGTTGGAGCGAATGCCACCACATACAGCAATACGGGACTGGCCGATCAGACAGCTTATACATACAGGGTGAGGTCGTATAATGCTTCGGGTAATTCAACATACTCAAATGAGGCGTCGGCAACGACTCTGGCCGCCTCATCCGGTGGCGGTGGCGGCGGTGGTGGTGGTGGGTGCTTCATTGCAACGGCTGCTTACGGGAGCTATCTTGCTCCAGAGGTTAATGTTTTAAAGGACTTCCGGGACGATCATCTTCTGACAAATGCCGCCGGCAGAAAATTTGTCGAATTATACTACAGGTATTCGCCCCCGATAGCAGATTATATCGCCCGGAATGAAGGCCTGAGAACCTTGACAAGGATAGCGCTTACGCCGATTGTCTACAGTATTAAATATCCGTCGGTATTTATTCTGGTTCCCGGTTTTATTTTATTGACATTTATGAGACGGAGATTTACACTTAAATAAATGTAATAATGCATTAGGAGAGCAGACGGAAATACTCTTTGCGTATTAGCTTTGTTCTCGGGAAAGCCAGGGTTGGAAGGCTGAAACGCAAAGCATTTCAAATCTGCAATACTATCGGGATTCCGACTGCTCTCGGATAATTGCGGGATTAATATATCGTATTTTATACGAATATCATGTCAAACAAGAATTGTCAGTTCGACCAAGGGGATAAGTCCGGGATTCGTCGGTTATTATTTTTCGTGACTAAAAATGCAGAAGACTGTTGCGTCTCTATATATGACACGACATTAATACAAAATTTTTGCGATAAAAGGAGATTGTGATGCTCAGAAAAATATATTTAATGGCCATTCTGGTTGTTTTTATACCAGCAACAGTGATGGCCCAGGTAACATATGATGCCGGGAACAGACGCCTCTCGGTCAGTTCAGAAGGTAGCACACTAAGGGAGATTCTGCTTGATGTGAGTCAGAAAACAGGCATTGATGTTTACATGAAACCTGCTCTCGACAAAGAAATCTTTATAGAATTTAAGGACCAGCCGTTGGAGACGGCGATCAAGAGGATCATCAGACCGTTAAATCATGCCTTTGTTTATCATGGTGATTTTATCAGGACAATAAAGATATTCGAGAGGTCGGAATCTGAGGCTACCGTGAAAGTAGTTCCTGGGAATCAGACACTGAAATCTTCCTCCACATTACCCGCGGATGTCAGTGCCGGAAGAAGTACTCCTTCAATTAAAGAACTGAAGGCCAGGGGTCTGGAATTGCGGCGTCAGAATGCTATATCCCAGGGTAAGCTGGAAAAATTTGAGGAAAAAGAGGCTGACAGGGAAAAAAGAAGACTGGAGCGCGAGGCGAGAAGGGCAGAGAGAAGGGCAGAGAGAAAGCTCATGCGCGAAAAGAGACGGAATATGGTTGAAGAAAGAAAGAAAATACGCGAAAGCATTGCAGCTGGAGAGGAAGGCGCCGATAAACAAGTACCTGAAATTCTACGTAATCGTTAAAAGTCTCTAACTACACACTTTGCTTGTTGTCATTTCGACGGCAGGAGAAATCTTAAATGCTTTCCCCGCGGAAAAAGTAGGGGCATGGCGCGCCATGCCCCTACAACCTCCTCCGATGTCCAGTCATAATTGTGGAAGATTGCAAGAGTCCCTGACGCCGGAATCCAGTCTTTTCAATAGGTTCTGGATGCCCGATTACAGACTCCGGGCATGACAAATATAAAAAACGCTAGTTTATATGGATTGACTCTATTTATTTAACAGGTTCAGAAGATCGACCCTGTTTTTTACTCCTGCTTTATCATATATATGCCTGAGATGGGTCTTGATAGTGCTTTCGGATATAAAAAGATTTTCCGCTATCTCTTTGGTGCTTTTTCCATTGATGATCAGATTAATTACTTCGGTCTCCCGATTTGAGAGTTTATAGATTTCCTCGAATCGCCTGGGTTTCACAGCCATTGTTGTTTCGGGAGGGGCTTCTTCCGTCAGGCCTGGACCGCTATTTTCCTGGTTGAAGAATGTGGTTGAGGAGCCGAACCGCCATACAAGAAGTGTTCCCGAGAATAAAACAATTATCGATATGAATGTAAGGCCCTCATAATCCATATTATAAAAGCC
>JAJRYC010000037.1 GCA_024275975.1 Nitrospirota bacterium
CCTTGAGAAGATTCACGATCGTGTGAAAAAACAGAAAGAAGCATTTAAAAGGCAAGTTAACTGCGCAGGTTCAACGGTTCAACGGTTCAAGGTTCGAGAGTGATGAAAATTGAGCGGTTTGAAGATATCGAGGCTTGGCAATTAGCCCGGGAATTAACTCGTAAGATCTATGCTTTAACAAAGAAGACCAAGTTTGCTATTGACTTCGGTTTAAAGGGACAAATTCAGAATGCAGCAGGTTCATCCATGCACAATATTGCGGAGGGATTTGATTCAGAGACAAATCGGGAATTTGTTCGTTTTCTTCGGTATGCAAAGCGGTCCTGCACCGAAGTCCAGAGTGAGCTTTACATGGCTGTAGATCAACAATATATAACTGATGCCGAATTTCAGGATGTATACGATCATGCTGGACGCACCCGCGCTGCCATTCGAGGTTTTATTAAGTATCTGATAACCTACGAGCAAGGTCAACGAAAAAAAGATAACCTTAAACCCTGAACCTATGAACCCTGAACCCTGAACCCTGAACCCTTAACCCTGGAACTTTGAACCATTGAACCGTGAACAATCATGAATAACCCTACTGATTTTATAGAAAGCATTGCTGTAATCGGTCTGTCGGGACGTTTCCCGGGAGCCGGAAATATTGATCAGTTCTGGCGGAATTTGCGGGATGGTGTTGAAGCTATCTCGGTATATACTGACGATGAATTAGAATCTCAGGGGATTCCCCCGAAAGTCTTCAATGACCCAAACTACGTTAAGGCGGAGTTTTTTCTTGAGGACGTTGACATGTTTGATGCTTCATTCTTCGGTTTCAGTCCCCGAGAGGCTGAAATCGTCGACCCTCAACACCGGATATTTCTGGAAACAGCCTGGGAGGCCCTTGAAAGCTCGGGTTACGATCCTGAAACCTTCGGTGGTTTGATAGGTGTTTACGCAGGGGCAAGCATGAACGATTACATATTCAATCTGTATTCCCGGCAGGAGATTAACGATCCGGCAGGGTTATACCGGAAGATGATAGGGATTGACAAGGATTACCTCACCACACGTGTTTCGTACAAGCTG
The DNA here is from genome assembly GCA_024275975.1 of Nitrospirota bacterium. Lineage (GTDB taxonomy): Bacteria > Nitrospirota > Thermodesulfovibrionia > Thermodesulfovibrionales > UBA6898 > JAJRYC01. The sequence continues at coordinate 1,075 of JAJRYC010000037.1, forward strand.
AATCTTAAAGGCCCGAGCCTCACTGTTCAAACCGCATGCTCCACTTCACTGGTTGCCGTTCATTTAGCCTCTCAGAGCCTGCTGAGTTATCAATGTGACATGGCCCTGGCAGGTGGAGTTTGTATCAACCTGCCCCAAAGAAGAGGCTATCTTTACCAGGATGGAATGATTCTTTCCCCTGATGGACATTGCCGGGCCTTTGACGCAAAAGCTCAGGGAACCGTTCCCGGCCAGGGAGTTGGGATTGTTGTTCTCAAAAGACTTTCCGAGGCTATGGAAGATAGGGATACGATCCATGCAGTAATAAGAGGTTCTGCAATCAACAACGACGGTGCGGTTAAAGTCGGCTTTACGGCACCAGGTATCGAAGGTCAGGCGGAAGTGATTGCAACGGCATTAGCCTTGGCACAAATCGATCCTGAAACCATTACGTATATAGAGGCCCATGGGACCGGAACGCCGCTTGGTGATCTGATCGAAATGGCAGCGTTGAGACAAGTCTTTCGTACGAACACACAAAAGAAGGGGTTTTGCGCGATTGGCTCGGTCAAGGGCAATGTCGGACATCTGGATGCTGCAGCCGGAGTGACCGGTCTTATCAAAACAGTGCTGGCGCTCAAACATAAGGAAATCCCGCCGAGTCTTTATTTCGAAAATCCTAATCCCGAAATTGATCTTGAAAACAGTCCCTTTTATGTCAACAACAGGCTGACGGAATGGCATAGCGATGGAACACCGCGCCGGGCCGGTGTCAGTTCTTTCGGTATCGGGGGTACCAATGCGCATGTGGTTCTGGAAGAAGCTCCTGTTTTGCCGGTTCCGGACAAAACAAGGCCGTACCAGTTGCTGCTGATCTCCGCTAAAACAGGTTCTGCTCTGGATACCGCCACCGGGAACCTATCCTCACACTTAAAGCAGCACGCAGATTTGAACCTTGCAGATGTTGCCTATACTCTCCAGGTCGGCAGGAAGGCTTTTAGCCATCGCCGGATGATTGTTTGCCGTGATTGTGACGATGCAGGGAGCACCCTGGAGACACTGGATTCAAAACGGGTAATAACATCTTTTCTGGAACCTGTAACCCGGGATATTGTCTTCATGTTTTCCGGCCAGGGTTCGCAGTATGTTAATATGGGCCTGGAACTTTATAAAACCGAATCAAGCTTTCGGGCAGAGATCGATCTCTGCTCTGAAATTCTTGAGACCCACCTTTCCCTGGATTTACGGGATATTCTGTATCCGGATGAGGGAAATACTGAAGAGGCATCACGGAAGCTGGGACAGACATTTATTACTCAACCCGCATTATTTGCAATTGAATATGCCCTTGCAAAACTGTGGATGACATGGGGAATTCAACCAAAAGCATTTATAGGCCATAGTCTCGGAGAATATGTGGCAGCCTGCCTGTCCGGGGTATTTTCCCTGAGAGATGCACTGTCAGTGGTAGCTGCCAGGGGCCGGTTCATGCAGGAACTTCCAGAAGGTTCAATGCTGGCGGTTTTTCTTTCAGAAAAAGATATCCAGCCATATTTAAATGAAAGAATCTCCCTGGCTGTAATCAACGGGCCTTCCCTTTGTGTTGTCTCCGGTGAAAAAGATGCTATAAAGGATATGGAAAGAGATCTTTCCGGGAAAAACGTGAATTGCCGCCACCTGCGTACTTCCCATGCATTACATTCAAAAATGATGGAACCGGTTTTAAGTGAATTTACAAATCATGTAAAACGGGTCAGACTTAACCCCCCAAATATTCCTTTTGTTTCCAATTTAACCGGCACATGGATCACTTCAGGTGAAGCGACTAACCCGGATTACTGGGCCGGACATCTGCGCCGGACAGTACGATTCTCAGACGGCATACGGGAGTTGTTTAATAATCCTGACAGGGTCCTCTTGGAGGTCGGGCCGGGGCATACACTCAATATTTTGTCAAGGCAGCATCCTGATAGAAAAGGTCAAATGGTGCTATCTTCCATTCGCCATCCGGGAGAGAAGCTGTCGGATGCGGCGTTCATCCTGAACACCCTTGGCCGGCTATGGCTTGCCGGAATTAAGGTGGACTGGCCGGGTTTTTATGCGGATGAGAGTCGACAACGCCTGTCCTTACCAACCTATCCCTTTGAGCGTAAGAGACACTGGATAGATGCAGGGAAACAGATATGTGCTGGTGCTTCCGCAATGCCTCGTTCATCAGAAGAAATTGAAAAAGCTCCACTCAGCAGTCCGACGCAGAAAGAGCCGAAAAATGAAAATACATATGATGATGCCCCCGGAAACGACATAGAACAAGGTGTTGTAAGTATCTGGCAGGAATTGCTTGGTGTTGAACATGTGGGTATTCACGACAATTTCTTTGATCTGGGTGGCAGCTCCCTGATAGCTGTGAGCTTGTTCGCGCAGATCGAGAAGGTGTTTGGTAAAAAACTTCCAGTGTCTACCCTTTATGAATTACCGACTGTTAAGCAATTGGCCGGTATCCTCCATAAAAAGGATGGAACAAGGCCGTGGTCATCCATAGTGAATATCAGGTCCGGAAGTGCCAAACCTCCTTTATTTCTGGTTCATGCTGCATATGGTAACGTATTGAACTATCGTGCCTTGGCGAGCCATCTGGAACCTGACCAGCCGGTTTATGGTTTGCAGGCCAGGGGGCTGAATGGTAAAGAACCTTTCCTTACGCGTATCGAGGATATGGCGGCCTGCTATGTTAGCGAAGTAAAAAATATACAGCCTGAAGGTCCATATTTATTGGGAGGGTATTGCCTCGGGGGAACAATAGCCTTTGAGATGGCCCGGCAGCTCCGTGCACAGGGTCAGGAAGTACCTCTCCTGGCCTTATTGGAAACCTACAACTGGGCAAATCTGCCCGTTATGTCACTCCCCGTTAATATCAGGCACCAGTTGCAGAAAATTATATTTCATTGGCGCAATTTCCTCCTCCTTGATTCAGAGGGGAAAAGTCTTTTTTTCAGGGAAAAGATGAGTGAGCTGAAGAGACGAAGTAAATTGTGGTATGGGCCGGTAATATCAAGAGTTTCAGATAATGGTCAAAGTAATAACAGAGAGCATTTATTGTTGTCCCGGCTTTGGCAAATAAACGATCAGGCTGCACTAAGCTATGTGCCGGGATTCTATCAGGGAAGAATCTCATTATTTCTGCCGGGTAAAAGGTATACAATTCATGATACCCCGGAGATGATGTGGAATAACATGGCTGAAGAGATAGAAATTTATGAATTACCTGTTTATCCTGCTGGGTCTCTTGTCGAGCCTTTTGTCCGTATTTTAGCCGATAAATTGAAGGTTTGTATTAGTAAGGCATTAGAGACGGAACTTTCCGGAAAAGAGAGCAATTGTTCTTCCATGATTTGTGTGGAAGCATCTAACGCTACTCAAGAATGAATTTAGTGTCGGAATCCCCACATACGAGTGGATGGAGTTTTATCGCCTTTTCATGAATGAAGTTGGAATCCCCTCCCCCCAACCCCCTCCTGCAAGGGGAGAGGAAAAAAAGAAAAAATCCAGTAAATCATGTTAATCCCGTCTAAAAAGAGTTTTTAAGCCTTTAGTTTGAAGCCGTCCAGTTAAAAGACAAGGATTTTTCTTAGACAGGATTAACAGGATGAAAGAAGGATAAGGCCTCGGCAGGAGAAAGTCTTTCATCCAGAAACATCCTGTGCATCCTGTCTGAAAAAGAGAGTAGTTAGTCTTTTATCTTGAATCTGTAAAGAAGAAATCCAGTAAATCATGTTAATCCCGTCTAAAAGAGAGCAGTTAGCCTTTGTCCTGAAAGAATTCAGCCAAGAAGACAAGAATTTTTTCTTAGACAGGATTAACAGGATTAACAGGATACGACCAAAAGATAGAATCATTTTCTTTAAAGAAAGAAATCCCGTAAATCCTGTTAATCCCGTCTAAAAAGAGGGTAGTTAATCTTTAATCCTGAATCTGTAAAGAAGAAATCCTGCAAATCCAGTCTAAGAGAGAAGTGTTTTCGGTTTTAATCCTGATGAAAATATATGAATAAATCAAAGGTAATAAATTATGTTTATTATCAGCTTAAACCGTTTATTCCGAGAAGGCTGCAAATATTTTTAAGAAGAAAGCTTGTCAACAGAAAGCGCTTATTATGCCGGGATATCTGGCCTATAGATGAAAGTGCTGCTAACCCCCCGGAAGGCTGGCCCGGCTGGCCTGATGGGAAGCGTTTTGCCTTGATCCTGACACATGATGTGGAAACTATAAAGGGGTATGATAAATGCTCTGATCTAATGAAAGTTGAGCAGGAGTTAGGTTTTCGCTCTTCCTTTAACTTTGTCCCTGAGCGTTATGACGTTTCTCCGGAGTTTCGCCAGCACCTTACAAACAACGGATTCGAAGTGGGTATACACGATTTAAATCATGACGGGAAACTTTACAAATCGAGAAGGATGTTTAAGGAAAGGGCTGAGCAAATAAACAGGTATCTGAAGGACTGGAATGCTGTGGGTTTTCGTTCCGGTTCAATGCACAGTAATCTTGAGTGGATTCATGATCTCGATATTAAGTACGATGCATCAACATTTGACACAGACCCCTTTGAACCGAGCCCTGAGGGGGTTAGGACAATTTTCCCGTTCCGGGTATCAAGTAACTCTTCGCAAGCTGGATATGTTGAACTCCCGTATACTCTTCCCCAGGATTTCACGCTGTTTGTTCTTTTAAGGGAAGAGAGCATAGATATCTGGAAAAAGAAGCTGGAATGGATTGCTCAACATGGCGGTATGGCGCTCTTGACTACTCACCCTGATTATATGAATTTCAGCGGGGGAGAATTGGGTCCGGAGGAGTACCCTGCAGAACATTACAGGGATCTTCTCAGATATATTAAATCTGAATATAAAGGCCAATACTGGCATGTGCTGCCTGAAGAAATTGTTGATTTCTGGCGGCAAAACTTTGCCATGCAGAACCAGGCATGACGTAGACTATAGTTTTGCCTTATGAGATAACTTTCCACAGGGTGCAGAATGGAGTTTGAAGATTCAGATGTGCGCTCATGTTGATGCACTCCACCCGCTATGAAGGCAAAGATACTGTTTGGCTTTATACACAGCAGATGCCCGGGATAATAATAAGGAAGTTATTAAGGAATCTGAATGATTATGGTTTTTCAATCACTCTTGGAAAAATCATATTTTATCTGATTCAGCCGGTCTACGAAAACCGGACATACAGGATTTACAGATTTGAGCTGGAAAGATTACGGGATATACCATCAAAAGAGAGTCTGTTTGTTTTTAAAATGATCGATAAAAGCGATGCCGGAATAATCATGCAGGTAGAAGATATGGAGGAATGGCTTAAGGGTAAGGTGGCTTCCATGTTAGAGAACAGGGGACTTTGCCTGGTTGCATTGGATGGCGAAAGGGTTGCAGGTTTTAATCTGGTTAGTCTTGGAGAGGGGTGTATTCCATTAATCGGTCTGAGGAGAACCTTAAGAGAGAATGAAGCATGGTCGGACCAGATTACAGTAAATAAAAACTACAGAGGTAAAGGTCTTGGCTCTGCCCTCAGATACGGGATTTTCAAAGAACTTAAAAAAAGAGGAATCAGGAAGGTTTATGGTGGAACTCAGATATCCAACCTGGCAAGTCTCAACCTGGCAAGAAAGGCCGGGTTTAGGGAAATCGCTGATATTCAATACATCAAGATTCTCAATAAGAGAAGCTTGCGTTACAAAAGGGTCAGGAATTGAGATGTTAAAAAGTTATGGAGTTATGGAGTTGAGGAGTAAAGAGAGTCTGTGTATAAAGTCGAACCGTTGCTGTTTTCTGTCATTTCCCGAATGCATTCGGGGAATCGTTATTTAAGAAGGATTCCCGACTTGCTTCACTTGCGGGAATGACAAATTACTGTACTTTATACACAGACACTAAATAGTTTTACGATGCCGTCGCTGAGGGTACAGGACAAGGAGATGCAATATTTTGAGCGGATAAATGAATACATTGCAGGAAATATATTATTCCCCTTATCCAATTATTTCCTGAACAGGAAAAATATCTTGAGTAATTATAAAAACCTCATTGAGTCGGAATGGTATCCGGAAGAAAGATTAAGAGAAATGCAATTGAGAAAAATGATCAGAACCCTTGAATATGCAAATTCAAAGATTCCCTATTACATGAAGGTATTTAAAGAGATTGGTTTTTCCCCCAAAGATATAAAAGAGATCGAAGACATAAGGATGTTGCCGCCCTTGAGCAGGCAGGACGTTATTGATCACCACAAAGAGATGGTTGATGTTTCCTTTCATGATTCAATTCAGTTTGCCGACAATTCAAAGAGGGGGGCTGGTGAGCCTGTGCAGTTTGCACGATTTCGCAAACATAAACTGGTAAGAAACACCTCAAGTGGTTCAACAGGCGCTCCAACTGTTTTTTATGAAGACGGTTCCATAACGTCTTCAAACTGGGCCAATGAGATGAGGATGAGGAGCTGGTACGGGATTAACCCCGGTGCAAAAGAGATGAGAATGGCCAGGATTTCAACGGAATTCATGCCAAAAAACGGGACTCTTTTAATGAGAAAATATCTCTGGAACCAGATGATTCTGCCGGGGACAAACCTTTCCGGTACTGATTATGAAATATGTTATGAGAGTGTAAGGAAGTTCAGTCCAAAGGTTTTCTGGGGGATTACATCAGCACTGACTGGATTTGCCGAGTATGTTGAAAATAACGGAAAAGTTAAATCGGGCCTGAGACCGCAGCTTGTTATTACTTGGGCGGCGCCACTTTATGAACATGAAAAAAGAAAGCTGGGCAGGGTATTTGACTGCCATATAACAAATATTTACGGTACCAGGGAGGTTGGACATATAGCAGCTATTTGTCCTTACGGTTCATTCCACATTAACCAGGAAAGCCTTTTAGTTGAAACCGATGATGTTGACGGGGATTATGGGGAAGATGATGTGGGAGAGATCCTCGTTACAACCCTTGAGAAGACTCCCATGCCCTTTATACGCTACCGTATGGGAGATGTCGGGAGAATTGTTCCTTCTGACTGTTCCTGCGGCAGGTCTTTGCAGGTAATGAAGGATTTCCTCGGCCGTACCGGCGAGATTTTCATAACCAGGGACGGCCGCATGATTTCTCCAAATTTCTGGTGCCGCACCTTCATGAATGACAGGATTGCAAGGGCATTTAAAAGGTTCCAGGTTATCTACAGGAGAGACGGCAATATCTGCATCAAGCTGGTGAGAAAAGGCAACAATTCGCACGAAGCTGAGTATTTGCTGAAGGAGTTTCTGAAGAAAAACTTCGATTATGACACAAAGATAGGTTTCGAATATGTTGAGAAAATAGGGTCCCAGACATCAGGAAAATATCAGGTAGTAGTAAACGAGGCAAAAGAATAATGCCGGGTAACCCAATACCATGGGGTACCCGTCAAAAGACAAGAGTTTTCTTAGACAGGATTAACAGGATAAAAGAAGGATAAGGCCCCAGCAGGAGAAAGTCTTTCATCCAGAAACATCCTGTGCATCCTGTCTGAAAAAGAGAGCAGTTAGTCTTTTATCTTGAATCTGTGGAAGAAATCCCGTAAATCCAGTAAATCCCGTCTGAAAAAGGGCAGTTAGTCTTTATCCTGAAGCCGTTCAGTAGAGATTTCTATAGAGATTTATCAGAATATCCGGAGAAGTCAAAGTTCAGGAGGAACAGATGATGAGAAAAAAACTATACACAAACCTTTTTGAGTCTGAAATGGAGTCTTTGGTTAGATTGGGGTCATATGACAACCGTGATGAGGCTATCAGAGACGCCATTCGAAATCTCATTATCTCCAGGGGGGGACCTAAGACTAAATATAGCCATAGACCTTTTCATGAAAGGGCAGGTTTCCCTTGGACAGGCGTCTGAAAGAGCTGGAGTAGGCATAATCGAGTTTAAGGATATATTAGCAAAGAAAGGGATTCTACGCTAAATCGGCAACTTAAGCCCTGAAGACCTTGAGAAGCATACCGAAAAGCTCAGGGAGTTTATTAAGCAGTGATTGTAATCATAGATACCGACATTATCAGAAAATGACATAAAACAGTTGATTGAGGAGATAGAAAATAGAGACAGGGTGTTAATAAAGAACAAGGCTTATTTGCTGCAAAAGGGGTTAAAAAACTAAACGTAAGTAGTTAACCCATTGTCGCAAGAAAAATATCTGCGTTTATCTGTGGCTGAAAATGTATTTTAAAATTCTTCGTGGTGAGTAGTTAAGTAAAAATCCCGTAAATCCCGTAAATCCAGTCTAAAAAAGAGTTTTTAAGTCTTTGTCTGAAGCCGTCCAGTTAAAAGACAAGAGTTTTTTTCTTAGACAGGATGCACAGGATAAAAACAAAGAATATGATTATCTTTGTTAATTTTTTTAAAAAGAAATCCTGTCAATCCTGTTTATCCTGTCTAAAAAAGAGAGCAGTTAAGTCTTTTATCCTGTATATCCTGTCAAAAGAAAACCCTATGGTGGTTATATGAAATATAGTGAATTAACGGAAGAAATTATCGGATGTGCTTATCGTGTTTATAATAAAATGGGATTCGGTTTCCTTGAGAGCGTATATGAGAAGTGCATGCTTATAGAATTACATAAAGCAGGTCTTAATGCAGAATCACAGAACCCCGTTACAGTTTACTATGAAGATGAAGTTGTAGGAGAGTTTGTAACTGATATTATTGTTAATGATACGGTTATTGTAGAATTAAAGTCAGTAAGACGAATTATAAAGTAAGCGTCAAATAAAGCCCATCTTCACAAGAAGAGACAACAGGTGCCATGATAAGCCTATCAAAACGAAGGAGGCGAGTTATGGCAAGGAAAGGATTAAGAGGGGAACGGTCAGTAAAAGAGGAGTACTGGAA
>JAJRYC010000005.1 GCA_024275975.1 Nitrospirota bacterium
AGGAGGGAAGAGAATATGGAAGGAAGTGAAAGGACAGAGCATACTGGGGAAAGAGGACTTTGTGGAGGGCCTGATAGACTATGTAAAAGGGTATCGGGATATAAAAGAAATACCCAGGGGCCAGAGATATGCAAGCAGACCAGGGCTTGACGAATTATTTGATGAAAGAATAAAAGGTGACAAGAAAAAGCGGAAGAAAAAAGTGCGGGAAGCAGTAGAAAGTCATGGTTACAGTCAGAAAGAGGTTGCGGACTACATCGGCTTACATTATTCTGTAATAAGCAAATTGCTTAAAGGGTGACCCTCAAATGCAAGAAGCAAGACCTGACCCCCTTGTGAATGTTCCGCTCATCATTACCCTGAAAGTTTGCGTTCCAGCGTGGAAATTTTGGATAAGTGCTACAATTCTGCTACAATAGGAAAATTGGGTATATCAGAAAAGGGCAATAAATTCTTTAAGATCAAGCATGGGAGTGCATCGGGTTCTGGTGTCCCGCCTGGACTTCAAATCCAGTGTTGCCGGCCACAAACCGGCAGGGTGGGTTCGATTCCCACACGCTCCCGCCACTCTTTCTTTTAATTCTCCGGGGTTGATTGCACTTCCTGTTTTGAAGCCATAATTATAAATTAACCTTTAAACTTTCAGGCAACCTGTACTTCTTCACAAAACCGCTGACCGGACAGGTAAATGACAGATAACAGGCTGTTAATTGCAGGTCTTTAACATCGGAGCCATGTCCGTACATTCGGTCCCCCACAACGGGAAACCCCGCGGCGGATAGATGCCGGCGAATCTGATGTTTTCGGCCCGTCTCGATTTGGACATCCAGCAACGTACGATCCATGCGCGAATCGTACCTGATATAAGCGGCATGAGTAATAGCTGACCGGCCATCCAGGTCCGCATCGAAGGTCAAAGAGCTGTCCTGTTCCGGAAACCGGCCCTCCACAATCACCTGATATCGTTTTTCTATGGCCCGTTCCTGAAACAGTCCTGACAGGGCCGCCGCCATTTTTTTCTGATGCGCGATGAGGATCAGGCCGGTGGCCGCACGGTCCAGCCGATGGACGACAAAGGCCGGACGTTGCGGGGTCAGGTGCTGCTCCACCCAGCGATTTATGGCAAAATGGTCCCCCCATTTAGAGCCCTGCGACAGCATACCATAAGGTTTGCACCAGACACTGTAACTGCCTTCATCAGCAAACAACAGGGGAGGATCTACTTCTTTAAGCAGTATTTTTTCATTATAATATAGGTGAAGTTTGTCCCCTCCCTTCATCACTTTATCCATACGACGCAGCCGACGGGTGCCGCGTTCAGTGGTAAGCCAGACCGCGCCCTTTTGCATGGCCTGTTTTACGCGCGCCTTTGAAAGGCCGGAATCTTCAGCAAGGAGGGTGACTGCGGTTTCATTACCGGTTGCTATATTGATATGGCATTCGAAGTGGTCTTCAGGCATAAAAACTGCTTCTCCTTCTGTTTATTAGATATTATGCCCAATTGAAAAGCTTCAGGCAATGGCGCGACGGACATGAAGGATAGCACAACCGGCCTGGACTCGTCACTTTTTCTTTGGTTTTCTTCTCGATATAATCACGGAAGCCTGCACTGACGTTTGGGAGATGCATGGTAATTTTTGGCGGAGAAACGACTATTGTTTCTCTATCCATCTTTCATAATCCGGGGCCAATCTGTCCCACGAGAAACAGCCGGAAAGCTGTCCGGCGCGATCAGGCGCAAGACGTCGTTTCCTGGAGATTTCCTGCTTAAGCCGAACCGCGAAATTATCCTCCTCATACAGGAACTCAGCGGGAAACAACTCGGGATAGGAGAGCCGCCGGGGAACAAGAGGGCGGCAGCCCGCCCGGACCGCTTCGATCATGGCAATACCAAAAAACTCGTGGCGCGCGGTTGAAACCGCTATATCTCCATGTTTAAGCCACCTGGCATAGTCCATGCGCGACCGGACGTACCCGATATGAAGAAGCCTGTGAGAGAGCCGGTTTTTTACCTCTTCGAATATCCCCGGCTCTCTTTTGAATGATTTGCCGAGCACCACAAGCCGGAAGTCGATACCTTCCCGATCGAGTTCAAAAAGGGTGCTGAAAAACAACTCGGGGTTTTTATCATATTCCCATCGATGATTCCATAGAATTACAGGCGGAAAGCCCCTGTCCGGTGCTTCCGCGCCGTCGATATCTGAAAAATCGATTGCGGGCGGCAGTACCCTCGACTTAGCGCATATGATCTCACAGGGGGGTTCCAGCTTCAGATCATGGGATTTCTTCAGGAGGCCCTCAATCCCTTCAAGAAAAGAATTAAGATTGTAAGAGGAATTGAATGCAAGTCTGTCCGAAGCAAGCGCAGTGGTCATATTCGTTAATGCAAAGTGGAAATCACGTTCGTCCGCTACCTGCACTGGATATGCGAATTGGTTTTCATGGAAATATGTCAGGATCGGCACCTCCCGCACCCATGCCGGCGCCAGCCCCCGAAAAGCCGCCACATCTACAAATGCGGAGCACAATATCCGGTCGAAGCGCCGCCCGGGTTCATGCATCTTCCCGGCATAATAAGGCGCGGCAAGCCTCATGCGCCATTTCCATTTGCGTGCAGGCAGTGTCATAAACTCAAACTCAAATGGAAGCCGCTTCAGTCCATCGAGAAATGATCTGTGCGACCCGCCGTAATATGGCTCTAGAACAAGAATCCGAAGAGGGTTTTTTATGGAGACAACTTCATCCAATGTTATACACAAGGCAGGGGACGGAAGGAACAGACAAAAAGGCTAAACTACTACTTATTTTCTGTCTCATGTTTCCCGTTCACCCACCAGTCACTTTTATCCGAGAACCACCACATAGAGGAATCGGTTTCGAGGATCGTCTCCGACAATTTCCGGGCTATATCGGTTTTAAGGCGCTTCAGGGCGAATCCAAGCCATTCATCGGCATATTTATTGCCGAGGTCCTTGTATTCCTTCAGTGCAAGTATCAGCTCAAGCTGGTCGGCGTCATAGGCAAGCTTTGCCTCAATACTTTCGCCTTTCTCAAACTCCAGTATAAGTCCCTTGATTTCACTGCCGAACGGCAGAGTCCCGGCCAGGTCATTCACGGCCTTCTCACTATCCGCCTTCACATACTTTTTGTTCACATAATTCAGGTCGCCGGTTCTCGCTTCGGGAAGGTCATGGAACAGACACATTTTAACAATTCTGTCGGTATCAACATCTTCCGTCAGAGAACCGAGTGTATATCCTATATACACAGCCCTGAATATATGCTCCGCTACGGATTCAGACCCTGACCCCAGAAACTGGAAACCGGTCCTCGGCGTACGTTTGAGCATGCCGGCTTCAAATAAAAAGTTTGCAATCTTTTTCATATAATTAATATCCCGACAGCTTCATGATGCTCTCGGAAGCATTGACTTGCAGATCACACATGAAGGCATGATACATGCCGGTTATGTAATATAATTCCCGATGCCGGAACTATTTCCCCTGCGACCGCCTGTCAATCAAAAGCCCCGGTTATAAAATGAAGTCTGTCTTTCCGGCCACGAAATACGGGTTCAGCAAATTTTCTTTATTGTATTTTAAGGGTTCGTTGCTCTCCATGCTCAATACTCTGCCTCCCGCCTGCTCCACAACCGCCTGTCCCGCCGCCGTATCCCATTCCATAGTCGGCCCGAATCTCGGGTATATATCAGCGCTGTCTTCCGCTACAAGACAAAACTTCAGCGAACTGCCGGCGGCTATGAACTCAACTTCACCATATTTATCTTTCAGTCCGTTTATATATTCTTCCGTCTCTTTTGACATGTGCGAACGGCTCCCGATTACCGAGACCCGGGGAGCATCGTCTTCGCCGCCGGAGCGCTTCTTATCTATTTTTAGCCTTTCGGAAGTATTGACCAGGCCCTCAAAATACCTTGATCCGCCGCCTTCCGCCTGTTCATCCATGACAGTGCTACCCATCGAAAGCTTATATGCGCCTATGCCCACCGCACAGTAATAAAAAGTATCTTTCACAGGAACATACACAACGCCCAGGACTGGTCTGTCCTTATCTATCAGCGCTATATTGACGGTAAACTCTCCGTTTCTGTTTATGAATTCCTTTGTCCCATCCAGGGGATCGACGAGCCAGAAAAGGTCCCAGTCTTTCCTCTCTTCATAAGGAATGTCCCTACCCTCTTCACTTAAAACCGGAAAGATGTTCAGCGGATGCATGGAAAGCCGGTCTGCTATGATCCGGTGAGACTCTTTATCCGCCAGTGTTAATGGAGAACTGTCATCCTTATGCTCAACAGTGAAATCGGGTGTGTTATATACATCCAATATTGCATTCCCCGCATTTTTTGAGGCGAGAAGGACGGAGATAAGTGTATTGCATATCTCTTCATAATTGAGTTCTGTAAAATGATGCATTGTCGTCAAATCTTTCCCCATGATTTTAAAAATATTCGGACACCGCGCCGGGCATTATTAAAGCAGTTTATCAAACGTATATGATTTCAGATATGTAAGAAATTCATCGACTGCATGGGATGATACCGAGTTCTTGTTGAGAATCAGCGAAAATTCCCTGGGCACCTTGCCTTCTTTTATCCTGATGAGCTGAAGTGTCCCGTATTTGCATTCCTTCCTTGCGGCCCAACGCGAAAGCATGGAAACTCCAAGGCCGTTTTCAACCGCTCCCTTAATCGCCTCTGTATTTCCGAGAACCATCGATATCTTCATGTCCTGGGCGGAAATTCCGTGACCGGCCAGAAATTTTTCTATCATCTGCCTGGTGCCGGACCCTCCCTCCCGGAGGATAAAGGGCTCCTTTATAAGGTCACTGATCGATATTTCCTTTTTCTTCGCCCATGGATGGAAAGACGGCACAACAACCAGCAGCTCATCAGGGATCAGCTTCTCCACCATCATCTTCTGCCTGGTAACTTCCCCCTCAACAAGACCGAGATCGATATTCCCCGAGTTCAGGAATTCGATCACCCTCTTGGTATTCCCGACAAGCATATGTATCCTGATCTTGGGATGTGTCTTTTTAAAGTCGGTTATAACGCCAGGGAGAAGATAGTTTCCTATTGTGCTGCTTGCGCCGATACTGATACTACCCTTTACAAGCCCCGTTATGTCCCCTATGACTTTCTCAGCGGACGCATAGAGAGCGAGTATCTCTTTTGCGTATTTATATAACACCTCGCCGGCAGGTGTCAGGCTGACAGTGCTGCTCGACCGGTCAAAGAGCTTTGTTTCATAGATTTCCTCAAGCGCCTGTATCTGAAGGCTAACAGCGGGCTGAGTGAGGTGAATAATCTCCGATGTCTTCGAAAAACTTTTAGTCTCGGCTACTGTACAGAAAACTTTCAGTTTGTGATCTTCCACGTAATCCTTTCTATCGGGTAATATTACAATTCCCGATAAATTCGGTTCTTAAATAAGCTGAAGCAGACCATAAGCCGAGTTCTGTGTCCCGTAAAACGGGCTGTGGTCATTCATCTATGGCCTGATTTTGCAATCAGGCTCTTGCGGCCCAACCCGTTCCACCTCAGCAGTCTTACCGCTGATTCGAGGGGGCCCCTCTCAAAGTGGAACCTATTTGGCCTTGCTCCAGGCGGGGTTTACCAAGCTGCCCCGGTTACCCGAAACACTGGTGAGCTCTTACCTTCCGCCTTATAAAAGACGGATCCACCGGTTTTGCCGGCAGACACCTTTTCACCCTTTCCCCCGGCACTGCCGGAGGTGGTTTCCCTTTCTGCGGCACTTTCCTTCCCGTTACCGGGACTCCGTGTTATGGAGCGCCTTGCCCTGTGGAGCTCGGACTTTCCTCCTGATCAATTCCTCTCCTGGTTAAAAGATAAAATTCGCACCTTTTATCCGGGTGAGACTGATCAGGCGACCACCTGTTCTGCTTCAGCCTATAATAAATTTTAATTATTATATAATATTTGATTAAATATTGAAAGGGGGGGGATTTCAGACAGGATTTCCAATCATGTCTCTTCTGGATAATACAGTATGCGGTAACATTGGGGACATTGAATTATTTCTTCATTTTTTCTGATTTCCACAAATAGCTGCGGCGGCATATTCATATTGCATCCCAGGCATATCTCATCCTTTGCGTTTGTAACGGCGAGACCATTTCCGGAATCAAGAAGCGTCATGTAGGTCTTATAAATATCCGGCTCTATTGATGCGGACAGGCTGTCTCTTTCTTCCATCAGAACGTTTAATTCTTTCTGATATATTTCCACTTCCTGATCAAGTTCATTTTTAAAGGCGGTTATTTTTTTTTCTTCGAGATTAACTTTTTCTTCTTTTTCTTTCTGCTCGTTTAAAATAACGTCAATATCCACCATGGCCGATAATATTTCTTCCTCGACATCGCTGATTTTCTCTTCAAGAGCTTCAATCCCCTTGAGATGCGCCTGATATTCTTTATTTGTCTTTATATCGGATACCCGGGATTTCAACTTTGCTATCTTTTCGTTGATATCATCAAGGATTGCTTCCTTTTCGCGTTTTTTCTTTAACATGTCTTCACTGTGCTGCTTCAGCTTTTCGAGTTCCCGCCAAGCCTCTGCAAGAGGCTCATCGACCTCATGGATACGTTTCGGCACGTTATCGATAAATATGCGCTTTTTGAGAATTTCGGAATCTCTCTTTTGTAATTCAATCAGAAGCTTCAGAAGATCTTTCACCAGTCCTCCAGAGAAATGGTGGGCCCACCAGGACTCGAACCTGGGACCAACCGGTTATGAGCCGGTAGCTCTACCAGCTGAGCTATGGGCCCTGCTATGTAAAGATTTACTAAACAGCATGCAAAGGCCCATTAACTGAACTAATTTCAGTGCCTCTGCTTAACAACCTGCGACTAGTTAATATAAACCCGCGGATATTTTAAGTCAAGGGCTCTCGATAAACGCCCTCAGCCACCTATTTCTCGACGGATGTCTTAATTTCCTTATCGCCTTAACTTCGATCTGCCTTATCCTCTCACGCGTCACCTCGAATTCAAGCCCGACTTCTTCAAGCGTATGCGGCACATCCTCGCCAATTCCGAACCTTTTTCTTATAATGCTCTGCTCCTTCAGACTCAATGAAGATAACGCCTTCTCTATATTCTTTTTCATGTCGTCCTGAATGGCGATATCAAGGGGAGACTTTGTCGCCTTGTCCTCGATAAAATCTCTGAGGTGACTGTCTTCCTCGGCTCCTATAGGTGTTTCAAGAGAGATAGGCTCCTTGGAAACTTTCAGCATCGCCTTCACTTTTTCGACCGGGATATTTAATTTTTCGGCTACTTCTTCGGATGAAGGCTCCCTCCCTTTTTCCTGGACGAGTTCCCTGGTCCCCTTTGTCATCCTGTTGATAGACTCCACCATATGCACCGGGATTCTGATGGTTCTGGACTGGTCGGCGAGCGCCCTTGTAATCGCCTGCCTTATCCACCATGTGGCATATGTGCTGAATTTGTATCCACGCCTGTATTCAAATTTATCAACCGCCCTCATGAGGCCTATGTTGCCTTCCTGAATCAGGTCGGAAAATCCAAGCCCCCTACCAAGATATCTCTTGGCAATACTTATAACAAGCCTCAGGTTGGCTTCCACCAAAGCGCTCTTTGCCTCGCTGATCTCCTCTTCTCCGGCGACCATGATTTTAAGCGCCTTTTTAATCTCATCGTAATTTATACCTAAAAAGTTTTCCTTTTTTGTGATCTCTTTCCCGTAATTCGAGTACTCCGCGCCAAGCCTGCTTATTTCATCATTTATCGCACCGTTGCTGGATTTCGCGGCCGGGTTTCCCTCTTTAAGCTCTTCAATATTAAATCCGAGATGCCTCGCCCGCCTTTTTATGGAAGTCATCTGCCTGTTTATCTCATCGATAAACTTCGCGGTTTTCCTGAGTTCTTCAGCAAAGGCTTTCAGTACTTCATCTTTCAGTCTCAACTGACGGATTTTCTCAAAGATAAGCTCCGCGTTTTCTGCGATCGCCACATTATTTTTTCTCTGCGAAGCATCGTCTTTTCCGGCCGACTTCTTAAGCATAATTCTCTTATGATAGAGCACCTTTATATCATGTGTGATATTGGAAAATCTCTTCCTCTCGGATTCAAGGATCTCATCATCCTCATCGTCTCCGTTCAGTAAAATCTCCTCCACTGGCGCCTCTCCGTTTTCAACCATCTTCCCGAGCGCTATGATTTTTTTCAGGGCAAAAGAGAGTGAAAAAACAGCCCTTGCGACTTTCTCTTTCCCCAGTTCCATCCTTTTGGCTATTTCGACCTCGCCCTGTTTCGTAAGCAGGGGCACTCCCCCCATTTCCTTTAAATAAATTTTTATCGGATCGTGTTTCCCTTCTACTAAAAAGCTGTCCTTGCCTTCGCTGTCATCGACTTCTTCATCACTCTCTTCTTCGGTCTCTTCCTCAAATTTGTCTTCATCATGCTCTTCATCGGCTTCATTATTGTAATCATAAAAATCTCTCATAGTTCTTTTTCCTTGATTAATTTTTGCTTCTCAATTAACAGAGAGTTAATGTGCTTAATGTCACCCGACACCTCCGCCAGACGGAACCTTTCGTCAAGCTTATTTTCCTTGATTCTTTCAATACAGTCCTCTATATTCCTGTCGGCATGTTCCATATCAAAGCCAGGATCAACGGAGAGTTTAGTAAAGAGGGACCTTTCCTGCTCATCAACATCATCGAGTAAACCTGCAAGGTCTTTTTTATCTTTCATTGATGCCAGTTTCTTCATCAATGAAGCCACGGTTTTATCCCTGATCTCACCGAAGTCAATCACTGAGAGCACATAATCAATTTTCTCGGGAAAGGCTATCAGAGTGCTCAGAAGAATATGCTCTTCCCTGTTACCCGCGAAAGGAGGTGTTTCATATGAGTCATTCCTCCGTGGGACCGGCCTGTTCTTTATTTTCCTGTATTCCTGCCTGATTGCAGCTTCATTAATCCTTGTCTTTTCGGACAATTCGATCAGCATTTCATCCGCGACAAGCAGGTCCTTTATCCCGGCTATCATGACCAGTGCCTCCCTTGCAGTCTTGACCTTTTCCTCACCGGAAACACCGAAGAGAAAATCTATCATTGATTTCGCGGTCTCAAGCAATCTCATGAACGCGGAATCCCCGTGCTTTTGCAGGTAACTGTCCGGGTCTTCCCTATCCGGCAGCAATAGAACTTTCGGCCTGAAATCCATCCGGCAGATAAGCGTAAGCGCCCTTTTTGCGGCGGATATCCCGGCGGCGTCCCCGTCAAAGACGAGAACGGCCTTGTCTGTCAGCGCCCTTAATTTCTGAAGATGGCCGGAAGTCAGTGAAGTGCCAAGGGGGGCGACGACATTGCGAAATCCGTATTGATAACAGACGATGGTATCCATATATCCCTCGACAATAATAACATAGTCTTTCTTTAATATTTCCTCTTTTGCATTATAAAGACCGAAAAGCGTATCCGATTTTTTAAAAACAACCGTCTCGGGTGAATTGATATACTTCGGCATCGCGTCATTGAACGCCCTCCCTCCAAATCCGACCACATTACCGCTGATACTCAAAATAGGGAAGATTATCCTTTCCCTGAACATATCGTAGAATCCCCGGTTGCCGGAAACAGCCATCCCGGCTTCTTTTATTATCGAATCATGATAACCTGAATTTCTCAAATGCTTTAAGAGGTTATGCCATCCCGGCGGCGCGTATCCCAGACGAAACAGGTCCAGGGATCCACTGTTTAGCCCCCTGTTTTTCAGGTATCCGGCGGCTGCCTCCGACTCCTTTAATCTCGCTGCAAAATAATTCATGGCTTCAACGAGTGAATTCCTTATCTGCTCGTTCTTCTGGAGAGTCTTCTTGTCAGGCTTGCCAAAGGTGAAGGGAATACCGGCCTTCTTCGCCAGCAACGCCAATGACTCATTAAAGGAAAGATTTTCGTATTTTGACATGAAGCTGATAACATCACCGCCGACGCCACAGCCGAAACAGTGGAATATCTGTTTTGCCTGGCTGACGGTGAAAGATGGGGTCTTCTCGGTATGAAACGGGCAGAGACCTTTCCAGTTCTGTCCGGTCTTTTTTAATTGAATGAAACCTGATATTAACTCAACAATATCTATCCTGGATTTAATATCTTCGAGAAGTCTCTCTGTCTGCATTGTATCCCCTACCGAAGTGCGCTTTGCTGTATCTTAACATGAAAAGTGATGCAATATGAGATCGGGCTGGTCGCACTTCCGTATGCCTGTGAACTTCAGTGCCGCGAACATCTGTTCGGGCTGTTCCGGGATGGCGGTCCTGTTTCAACGCCACAAGGACAGGCGGCAGACCTGTCCGAAAGAATTACAATCAAACTTTACTGTTCCTCATTATCCTGTTGAACCCCGAACATTCCAGTATTTTGACCGGTGGACCGGCCTTGTCCGGAAATATTTCATCGAAGAGCAGGTTCAATCCAAGGTTGTCGCTTGATATATGACCGGCTATAACTACATTGATGTGGTTTTTTTCGGCCTCCTTACGGCTTTCCTCACCTAAATGCATTGCCACGATTGTGTTTACCCCGGCGGAAGTCAGGCTCCCGAATATATCCTTTGAGCCTTCGGTTCCCCCTGTCATATCCACAAATACCTTGCCGGCCTTCCTCGTTTTTGAGCCAAGGATTATCCTTGGGCCCGCCCCGTTTTTGGCGGCGTTTCTGTATTCAGGAATTTCCCTGAGCAACCCGGTCAGGTCCGAAAGAGTTTCAGGTTTCGTGTCATCAAAAAGTTTCTGAAGAAAAGCAGCCACCATATTGTCCGCCGGAGTATGAATACAGATAAAGGGAAAACCCAGGAGTTTCGCGGCATCCACAGCCCTTGCATGGTTGAAAGGCATTATCTTCCGCTGTACTTCGTTGATCCTGGTTTCCATGAGGTCCTCGGCAATATTTATTGGCACGCCGAACCTGTTTAAAATATCGGCCTGCATATGCATTACAGAGTAAAGATTCGCGTACGCCATCCCCTCCGGATGATGTGACATAATAAGGTCAACCCTTTCGCCCCTATTTCTCAGGCTTTCAACGAGCAGGACTTCCCCGGCCTCGCAATCTATCCCGACAAGTATAGAGTTGATCTCTTCCTCCCCGCTGCCGTTCAGGATACGTGTGTCGGCATATGGATTTTCGAGTGATTTAAGGTCAAACAGGTCCTTCTCGTCCGGTTTAAGCTCGGAGTATTCCTTTTCCGCGCGCTGGAGAACCTTTGAGACGGTATCTCTTCCTCTTGGGTCACTATTAATGCCCACAGTTACCGCTTTCTTATATATATCTTTAAGTTTCATGATTAAATTCGGGTGACTCCAGTAGTTCTCTTACCCTGTTGTTTACCAGTTTACCGTCGGCAAGGCCTTTTATCCGGGGCATAAGCACCTTCATAACCCGGCCGATGTCCGCAATATCACCGGCTGACACATCTTTTATCGCCTGGAGGATCATCTCGTCGAGTTTTCCGACGTAGAGCTGTTCCGGCATATATAATTTGAGAATTGCCAGTTCGCTTCTCTCATGTTCAGCAAGGTCGTCCCTACCGCCTTTGGAAAACTGCTCTATCGATTCGCGGCACTGTTTTGCCAAGGTTGAAAAAATTGATACTATGTCTTCATCGGAAAGCGTACGCCCCGTTTCTATCTCGCGGTTCTTTACCGAG
>JAJRYC010000038.1 GCA_024275975.1 Nitrospirota bacterium
ATTTCAGCGTAACACTGGACCGGGAGAAGAAGAGACAACAGAAAAGACCATACAATAAAACAGGCCGATATACGCTTAAAACTCATTCCCGTGGGGTTAAGACCACGGATAATATGCACGTCCGCGAGCCGGCCGCTCTGCTGTGTATTACTAAAACGCATGCCCGATACTGAAATTAATTTCACTTTTGCTCTCTCCTGGTTCTCTGTTTAACTTAAAACCATAATCCACCCTTAAAGGCCCGACCGGTGTTTCGTATCTTAATCCTATCCCCGTAGTATATTTTATATCCGTAGAGATTATATCCGCTGTATTCCCATCCGAATCCTGCAAGCTGGCTGACTTTACCCATACATTCCCCATATCAAGAAATGTTACCAGTCCGATGTTTTTGGTCAAGGATGTCCGCAGTTCAATGTTTCCCGCGAAAAACGCATTTCCTCCCGTCGGATTTCCATCGGGGCCTTTCGGTCCGAGCGTGTCCTGGGCATATCCCCTGACAGTGGACCGTCCACCCAGGAAAAACCGCTCAACCAGCGGCAGGTCATCCGTATCTCCAAATCCATACGCCATGCCCCCCCTTGCCGATACCGCCAGTGTCACCCTTCTGAATAGCTTGCGATAGGCGCTTCCATGGATAATGAACTTTACAAAATATGATTCGGAAAAAAGCAGCGGCGATGCTATTTTCAATGAAATACCTGCCAGGACACCTCTTCCAGGCTCAAATGGATCATCCCTGGTATCGTATACTAACGAGGGTTTAATACTGCTGATCGCAAGTGTTCCTTCATCTTCCTTGCTTAATATAACATCGGGCTGCACGTCATAGGTTTCGACAAGAGAGAAGTCATAATAAAGTTTGACTTTCATTCTGCTGTTTATATTTTTTTCGACGCCTGCCGTCACGGCATACCTTTTCAGCCGGTATCTTGTTATTCTGTCGTCAATATTCAGCTCTTTTTTCTGTTCATGCAGAAAAAATACACTCAACGGCAGGGGCTTTCCCAAAAACCAGGGTTCAAGGTACTGCACCAGATACCTTTGTTCCAGTGAGCTCAATTCAGTCCTTAATATCACCTGTCTGTTCATTCCCCAGAGATTTCTATAACTCAATTCAGCAGAACATCTGAATTCCTCATAATCGGCATACCCGACGCCTACCTCTACGGAACCCGCCCTGGCTTCATTTATTTTTACCAGGATATCTTTTTTGTTTCCTTAACTATCAATAGGCTCTATTTCAACATCAGTGAAGAGTCCAAGTTTATAAAGCCTCCGGCGTTCTTCTGTAATTGTCCTGAAGTTAAAGGGCTGGTCTTCCTTATGAATGAGTTCACGCTTTATTACTTCATACCTGGTCTTTTTATTGCCGGTGATTATCGTCTTCCCGAATAATTCCTTTTTGCCTTCTATAACGTTAAAGACAATTGACGCCTTATGATCAGAGATATTTCTCTTCACAATTACATCGATATTGGTATAACCGTAATTTCCGTAATAGTCCAGAATCCGGAACCTCGCGTCGGAAATATCAACGTCATTATACACATCGCCGGGCTTGAGGCCCAAGACCTGGAACAGTCTGTTTTTTATATCGGGATCCGCTCCGGTTATAGCCACGGATGATATCTCCGTTCTTTAACCCTCGACAATATCCATCGTAATGTCCGCTGTATTTGTGTCACTGTCTATCTTCACATCTACGGCTTTAACATCGGCTTGAAGATATCCAAGCGCCTCATAGAATGCCGTCAGCGCATTTCTGTATTCCTCGATGAGATGAGGATTATATGGATCACCTTTTTTTAAACTCAAAAAGTCTTCCAGTTTCTTCTGTGGCAGTCCGGCGCCCCTGAACCTGATATTTCTGAATGTTATCTTCTTCCCCTCGAAAACAAAGAATGAGATGCCAATGTTTTTTTCATCGGCCTTTATTATCGGGGCGATCTGGGCAAGGGGATATCCTTCCGAGTAATATTGCGACAACATTCTGTCGACCGTTTCGGCTATCACCTCATCATTAAACATCCCAAGTTCAAAAAAAGGTATTACTTTCAGAAGCTTCTTTGTGGATATCCTGCTGTTGCCCACAATCGTAATATTGATCTTCCTGCCCGGATTAACGGTAATTTCCAGCTTCCCATCCCTATATGAATACGGCCCTACAACCGGCCTGAAATAACCCTGCTTTCTGTAATATTCTTTTACGCGCTTCAAATCATCATCCAGAATATACCGGTTATAGACATCTCCCACCGACAATTTCATCACCTTTTTGATATTTATCGCTGGCCCCGGGATTTTTATTTCATTAATGACAAGGGGCCTGCCGGCGTCCACTGCCAGGTAAAGGTTTACCCTGCGGGGCTCATCGGCCCTGACGACTTCCAGAACAACAGCCGCGTCAGGAAACCCGCAAATATAAAGTTCTTCTTCAAGCCTGTTAACCGCGCGGTCCAACAGGTCATATCTCATCACATGATCTTCTTTCAGAATGAATATTTTTTTAATATCTTTTTCATCAGGACTGGTAAATTTCGATACGATGTCTATATATATCTTTTTTATGAAATCCCTTTCTCTGATATTAATCCTCACAGTGGGATTTTCACCGTCGGGAACCTCAACCGAAATATCTTCAAACAATCCCTTCAGAAAAGCCCTTTTTATCCCATCCCGTACTCTGTCTCCGTCAATTATACCCCCTTCCCTGATGCCGAACATATCAAGAAACTCATCTTCCCCTATCGAATAAAGTCCTCTTATCTCAATCTTGCCCGCGGTCAAAGCCTCGGCCCGGACCGAGTAAAACATAACTGACATAATCAATAAAAAAAACAGGCTAATGGACAACCTTCGCCTTGCGCCGAAAAAATGCAGCGTGCGGACACCGCTTCTTCCTTCCATCCGGCCGGATGAAGCCGGTGAAGAGGTCTCCCACCCTGTTGTTGTATATTTATCAATCATTTAAATTCAAACCTAAACCGGATGTCTCCCCCGAGTATTCCCCTCTCATCCCTGATGCCGACCACGGAAATGTTTTTGTTCATAAAATACTCGAGTTTTATAATCTGTTCTTCTGTTGAGCCGAGAGTAGTGGTATAGGTTATAAATATCTTCTCTCCAAGCATCCGCTTGGAAACAGTCACCCTGGGTTCGACCGCCCCCGAGCTTTTAGAGACATACGGGTCAAACTGCAACCGATCAAGACCCGTAACCGTCTTCAGTCTCTCCTCGATCACATCCTGTAATTTCCCGGTCACAAAAGATGTCGCCTCACCAGCGCCGATGCCGCCCTCCAGTCCCTTTAACTCGAACCCTTTCTGTCCGAGCGTAAGCAACGCCAGAATATCCATCTCCTCCAGTGGCGGGTCAGAGGATAGCGACATATTAAAGTGGTCCAGTTGACCTTCCAGGTTCATCTTTATTTTATAACCTTTTACAATCGTTTCGGAAGAAATCGTTATGATCGGGTTTATTCTGTGTGGATCGGAAAAATCAGCGCTCGCGTGAAGAATTCTGAACTCGTTGTTCCTGAAATATACAGTGCCGTCTTTCGATTCGAGCCTGCCAAAGAGAACTGGACGGTAGACTGTGCCCTTCAGAAGCAGATCGGTGCTGACCGTAGCCCGCGCAATATTATTATCAATAAAAATATTGTCTTTCCCTGTCACTTTTATATTCAGCCGGGCCTTTTCAATTCCAGATATGTCCGTCCTGTATTTTTCGGTCTTCCTGGTTTTTAACAGCCAGCTTTTCCATTCAACCCGTTCTTTGTACCAGGCCCGGTTTATCTTGAAATCACCCAGTATCATCAGTGAATCGGGGGCACCCTTCAACAGAATATTACCGCCGAAATTAATCTTGAAATCAGGCGAGACCAGGGCTGTAATATTGTCCAGCTCACTCTCGACATAGAATCGTTTAAAGGAAAACTTCTTCAGATAAACAATCCCTGATATTTCCACATCTCCGCCTCCCACCTTGCCGACAAGCTTATGTAAAACCACCCTGTCCCTGTCGATATAGAGATATCCCTCCAGGGAACTGATCCTGTAATAGTAGTCCTTCAATCCAAAAGAGCCGTTTGATAATCCCAGGCCACCGTTTATTTCCGGTTCATCCCAATCACCTGTGATCGAAAAAACAAACTCCGCGTCACCCTTTAACAGGCTGAGCTTATCCGATAGGCTCTTGAATGGAGAGAGGGCCGAGCTCCCTTCCAGGACAAGGTCATACTGTTCTCCTATTTCGAGACTGCCGCTGATACTCAGAGACGTTTTACCGCTCTGCATCGTTATCTTATTCAATGTAATCCGCCTGTCGTTAAAATCCAGGCTGATATTCCCTTCGCTGGAAAAACTGTAGCCGTACATCGAAATCATAACCTGTTCTATTTCCGATGATCCGTAGATATGGTTCCTGTCACCATGAAGCGAAGTCGTGCCGTTAAGACTCAGAGTGAAGTCCTCGGGCGCGTCTTTCAGAAAAGGTGCGAGAAGAAATTCATAACTGCCGGGGCGTATCTCAATTTTTGCATCCCAGGGGAATTCTTCTTCGAGCCTTGCTTCGGCGGTAATGTTTATATATTTATCATCAAGACCGGCGTTTACTGTAAGCTTTTTATCCTCTATGGATGCTGTTATTGCTCCCGCCCTTATGTGTCTGCCTTCATACGTGCTTCCGATCATCATAGCATCAAGCGAAATCGAAGGATTATCGAATCTGCCGCCCCCCTCCGACTTCAGACTGAAAGCGAGGTCCAGTGGCACCCTTCGCCGTATCAGGTCACCAAGAAACACTTTGTCTGATATGGCGTTATATGAAAAATTACCACTGGTATCGATTACGGCATCGGCTTTCAGCAACGACCTGCCGCGCCTGACCACCATCTTCTGGAATTCAAGTTTCCTGTCAGCGAATCTGAAGTCAAAAGAAACAAAGTCAAAGGGCTGACCATATATCTCTGCGTTCAAAATGGACGCCGCACCTTCTACTGCCGGATTGACGGCAGTCCCTTCAATCCTCATATCGGCCCGTACTCTGCCGGAACCGGCAAATTCAGGATTATAAATTCCGACAAAATCCTCCAGGTTGGCGTTTCCAAGCGAGACATTAAGGCTGAATTCAGGTCCGGAAAAATCAAAAAGTCTCGTGGCCTTTCTAAAATAAATGTCGCCGGCGAGTTTATGCAGCTCGACACCACCTTTAAGGGTCAGGTCCCTGATCTCAAGGAGGTCTTTGCTGTATGTAATATCCGCATCAAGCATGGCAGCGGCATAGTCTTCGATTACAGGGTCATATATTTTTATGTTACCGGTTATTACAGGGTCGTGAAAATCGCCTTTTATTCCGCCCGCGAACTCTCCCTTTCCTCTGAGATTTTCATAATAAGGCCCGCTGAGATCAGTAACATCGTCTGTTCTGACATTGCCTTTAAGGTCTATTATCTTCTTCTTCAGGTCAAGGGACCCGCTGAAGTCCATCCAGGACCTTTCCGTGTCGACCCTGATCTCGTCAAGGGTTAAAACAGGTCCCTGCTTTGCAAACTTTCCGGTCATCTTCTTCACCCTGCCGAGCACGTTTTCTCCTGATGCCGTGTTTTTATATTCAAACCAGCCATCGGGATTAAATTTCGCTCCCAATGTCGATAACTTACCGTTAACCTTTCCCTCGGGCACGCCTGGGTTCCATCTTATAAGTCCGAACAAAGGTATACTGTCTATACCTGTAAAATCTATGTCCAGGCTGTAGGATGTAACTTTCGGCAGTCTTATGTATGCCGAGGCCGTGGCCGAACCATTGTAAAGCTTGCCGTCGGCATTGATAAACTTCATTTTTCCGTCGGCGTATGAGATATCGCAGTCCATGGAATCGATCTCTACATTAAAAAGATTTCCCTGTCGCATGGTCGCCCTTCCATGTCCCGTAATATCCCTGAGCGGCCCCTTTATCTTCCCTTTGACATCCACGAGGCCCTCCACCTTCTGTTTTACCCTGAGGAGCTCCATCAACGTCTGGAGATAAAATTTCCCTGTAAGATCCATATCAACCGAAATCTCGCTGCCGGCATAACTTACATTGCCCTCGGCTCTGATCATTCCTTCACCGCTGCTCTTGAGATTAAATATCTTCTTGACGGTCATGGCCGGTAATTGAACGTCTGTTTTGAATTCCCACCGGTCCTCACGATATTCTCCCGACGACTTAATCTCCGAGCCTGAAGAGCTGATATCGAGCATATTTATCCTGACGTTCCCGTCTGTTACAGTCAGGCCGACAGCGGCCTTTCCCGAAAATTCAGGCCATCCTGCTTTTTTAAAACTGATGTTGTCCACGTTTGCCTTGATTCGCCGCGTTCTGCCGATAATCACCTCACAGTTAAAACCGGTGATATCCGTCACACTCGCGGTCTTTGAATCGCTATAAATCGCTCCCCCGTCCTGTACTTCGACCACCCTGATGGTAACCTTAAATGAACCGCCTCTTTTTTTTGCTATATTTCTTCGGATATTTTCGGTTATTTCGCTGATCTGCTCCCTGTCCGCGGTTATTTCAGGCTCTTTAATCACCAACCGGCGAATTACCGCATCTCTGCTTAACAGCCCGGATATGTCAAAGTAGGCCTTGACTCTCTTCGCAAAGAGGACCCTCCGGCCGTCTTCATCAAAAACCTTAAGGCCTTTCGCCTCAATAAACAGGGGGAAGAGATTCAGATATATCTTTTTCGCGATTATATTTCTTCCAGATACCATCTCCAGTTCAGGGAGTATCAACTTCTTAAGGACATTTGATATGTGCGGTCCCCTGAGAACGAAAAAGGCAATGCCGATAATCACCGCGAAAGCGATTAAGTACGGTAGTTTTCTTATTCTTTTAACATCTGCCATAAATCCGCCAACAGCTCCTGAGCGACGATGTAATCGAGCTTTTCTTTATTTCCGGACTGAACGTAAAAAACATCATGGGCAAGCCCGGCCTCGGTATTAATCATCGCTGAAATAATTGTTATCCCCTTTTTAGACATAATATCCGATATATCAAAAAGCAGCCCTACCCTGTCATCAGAGAAAAGCTCAACAAGACTGTATTCTTCCGATGCTTCGTTATCAAACTCGATAAACAGATCGAAAAGGCTCTTCTCTTTATTCGGGCATCTATGAATTTTAACAGATTTTCCCTCAATAATCTCTTTGATGCCTGTCTTTAAGTCATTTTCCAGGCCGTTCCACCAAATCTGGTTCCAGTTAGAAACAGAGATCTTGTCAATAACGATTCCTTCACTTCCCGTAAATATTCTTCCGCTCACGATATTAAGTCCCCTGGAAGACAAAAAACCAACGATTCCGGAAAAAAGACCGGGGTAGTCCCTGGCGCATAATACCAGCTCGGCCACCCCCCCGACGCGATGGTCGATACGCATAGCAAAACCGGCCTCCTTCATTCTTTCAACCAGCATGCAGTCATCCAGAACTTTCTCCCTGGTTGTTGAAAGGATATATCTTTCGGGCATCTCATTGATGAAATCGACAGTCTCCTCTGTCATGCTTTTCCGGGATGATTTCAGCAGCTTGCTGATATATTCCGATCTATGACCTTTTACCGACAGAAGGTACTCCCGTGTACGGTCATATAAATCCCGGAGCAGATACTCCTTCCATGATGTAAGGAACCGCGGGCTGACCGCTGACATATCAGCGTATGTAATAAGATATATCGACTTAAGGTTCTCCATGTCTCCGACCGATTCGGCAAACCCGGCTATCACTTCAATATCACTCGTCTCCCTATGCAGCGCCATCTTCGCCATAAGAATATGATTTTTCACAAGGAATTCGATCCTCATTCTCTTTTTGCTGTCAATGTTAAACCTTTCCATAATACCCTTGAGCCTCTTATATCCTTCTTCTTCATGACGCCTGCCGATCGCCTTGCCGATATCATGAAACAATAATGCCAGGAAGAGCGTATCAAAATGTTCGATCTCTTCCGTTATCTCCCGCAGGTATTCCAGTTTCCCGTATTTAGTCGTTCTCAGGTTCTCCAGGCTCCTGATCGCAATGAGTGTATGCTCGTCAACAGTATGCATATGATAAGGTTCATATACAACGAGCGACCTGAGTGCGCCGAATTCGGGTACAAACCTTGCCAGGACGCCTGTCTCATGCATCTCCCTGAGAGTTTCATAAACGCGCGTTTCTTTAAATATGTCGAGAAAATAATTGATCGCAACAGGGGAATTCCTTGTTTTTTTATTTATTTTCAAAAGGTTGGCCCTTATGTTCTCTCTCGTGATATCGCTGAATTTTCTGCCTGTCTTCGAATAAAGATAAAAACATTCCATAATCTTATGCGGTTTTTCACTAAAGAGATTATCTTTTTTAACTATTAATCTCCCGCCTGATACGGCAAACTCATCGTTTATCTTCCTGTAATTCATATCCCTGCGGATAATTATATAAGGCCTGCTGCACGCAACCACTATGTTATGAGTTATATCTTTTATGGTCCTGCTTTTCAGGTAGTAGTAACGCATAAATCTCTCCGCGGCCCTGAATTTCCTTGAATCCCTGAACCCGATACATGCCGCCACATGTTCATGGTATTCAAAGGAAAGGAGATCGTTCTTCCTTCCGGCGTCAAAGTGGAGGCAGAATCTGGCTTTAAGCAGAAAATCATACGCTCCAATCAGTCTTTTGTAATCATAAGGGCTTATTATGGTGGAAAAATCAGATATTTCCCTGATTTTAAGCACCACTTTTGAAAGCCAGAACGCGGTATGGACGTCCCTCAGTCCGCCCACACCCTCTTTAATCTCCGGTTCAAGCATATAAACTGAATTGCCGGTTTTCATGTGCCGGTTTTCCATGGCCTTAAGTTTTTCCATCACAAAGTTTTTTTTCCGTTTAAAGACTATTTCCGGATAGACGGTATTTCTGAAAATGTCGTACATCCGCCTGTCTCCGGCAACATATCTCGCTTCGAGAAGAGATGTTCTTGTGTTTATGTCCTTTAAAGACTCTTCGATGCATTCATCCGGTGTCCTGAATGAATGGCTGATTATAAGCCCCGTGTCCCAGAGCTTATGCAGAAGCGTCTCGGCAGTTTCAGTATTTAGCCTGTCAGGAGCGAAAATCATAATGTCGATATCAGAGTAAGGGGCAAGTTCCGCCCTGCCGTATCCACCAGTGGCGATAAACACGATATTCGCCTCTTTATCGACTGAATTAAAGATATCTAACAGCAGAGCATCCATGGCCCGCGTATATTTCTCAACAAGAAACATACCGCCGTACCCCTGTGATAACAAATCCTTCAGCTTATTTGATATTTCACTATTCATGTCCGGGCTTTTTAACTCTAATTATAATGCCAGGTACTACATGAATATAATATGCGATTCATAAGAAAAATTGGGTCTTTGCGGACTCAAATGACAACAGGGAAAGAGAAGGGATTTCCGGGTTGACCTTTATCTATACTTAATGATACGCTTTTTATATATAGCAAAAGAGGAGGCCGATATGTTTCATTCAGCTGACGATAACGTTGGAGCTGTATTAATATCTTTCTTTTTAGGGGCGATCACCGGAGCCGGGCTGGCATTAATGCTGGCTCCCCAGTCAGGCAAAAAAACGAGAAAACAGATGGCGAACATGGCGGAAGATGCCAGGGACGCAGCGTCCGGATATGCCAAAAAAGTGAAGGAAAAAATCTCATAGTTTTGATTGGTGATGCCCTCAGGGACATCATTTAGAGGTAGAGACTTTATTTCATTTTTGAAATAATTCTGCCACCTTAAGATCAACCGGCCCGTCGGTTTGCGGCGGGCCGGTTGATTGCAGGATCAAGACCCCGTCTGAATTTTTGACAGGACGACACCCGTCTTACACCTTATTCCAGCCCTCTAAAATCTATAAATTAATCCAAGTGCTATAACAGGATAAATCTTGAATTCGTCCATGTCACTCTGAAGATTATCTTCCTCTTTAGCCAGGTTCGCCTGAAAGTCCGGCAGGCTTGTATCAGCGCCGGTGGCGGAAAGCTCAACCCTTGGCGAGCCTTGGTAAATTGCCCCTAATTCAAAAAGGAAACCGAGGCCTTTGTCCTTGCCGGAAGATGTATTCCAACCGAATCCAAGATATGGGGCTATATCATTAAAATTAATTTTGCCCTTGAGAGTATCTATATTGTAGTAAGTCCCATCACCGATATCGAATTCAGACGATGGTTTTGCCTTCGCGTCAAGCTTATTGCCGTTATAAATTGCTCCGCCACTAAACCTGAAACTTCCTTTAAATGGATGCCAATCGAGTAAAGCTGAAACACTCCTGAGCTTGAGATCAAAGTCGTATTCAATATTATCCTCCGTTCCACTATAACCATAGGTAAAATAATTCACACCTATCCTGCCGCTGATGGAATCCGAAAAAGACCTCTCTAATTCCAATCCTAATCCTAATGTGCTGGCTTTTACCCCTAGTGAAGTGCTCTGAGCATAGCCTGTGGTGGAAAATAAGAATAGAAATATTGCAACCGCTACGATTGTTTTTTTTGCCATTTTGATCCTCCTCGTGTTGTCTTTTTTAAAAGTAATCAGATAAGCTTTATTTTTTTACTTACTGATTATTCCATTTCTGCACTGCTACCTCAGATATTTACTGCCCTTTCAGGGGACCACTTCTAAGGCCTGATCCCTGGCGCATTTCCGATGGAGCCATGTGACCTGGACAATAAATTAAAATCCGGTTTTATGCAAACTGCCCGTAACATACCACGCCATCTTTTTTTTTACAAGAAAACCATGTCACTGAAGGCCGGTCATTTGGTTTTGAGGTGACGGATGGATCAAGGCCGGCAAAGGCCGAAAATCTTGTAAGAGACTAATACAGGAGTTTATAATCAGGCGAAAAAGGCCTTTTTGAAAGGACTTTTTTTTGGTCGGATTCAATGAAAAGAAGGTTATGCTTTCCGTGCCTTCATCAACTTTTCGTATTTTTCATCTCCTATACAATCCCTGGCGGCCGGACACCACTCAATACATGAAGGCTTTAATTCACGTGTGACCTTTCTGCCGCATTTCCGGCAGTCTCTCTCGACTTCATCGGTCCATATCTCGTTCACCGTGTCACACCAGAAGCACCTTACTTCCTCCGGATACGGAGTCCTTATCTCACGACTTCCCGGGCAGCTTTCTTTAAACATCGTAATTATATTTTAACAGATACTGACGCAATTTCCATGATCTTCATCATATTCGGCAAGACAGGATGAGAAGCCGGTCCATCGCGGGATTTTCAGCTCCAGCGTTTGTATATGTTGTGTTCTACACCCATGGCATCGATAAGCTTGCCGGCCATGAAATCCA
Source organism: Nitrospirota bacterium (assembly GCA_024275975.1). GTDB lineage: Bacteria > Nitrospirota > Thermodesulfovibrionia > Thermodesulfovibrionales > UBA6898 > JAJRYC01. The sequence continues at coordinate 11,372 of JAJRYC010000038.1, forward strand.
CCAGATCGTTAATATTTTCAGGCCTGTGATAGAACCCAGGTACAGGCGGCGCGATCTTCACCCCCATTCGTGCGAGCTTCAGCATATTTTCGAGATGAATCGCGCTGAAAGGCATCTCTCTCGGTGAAAGAACCAGCGGCCTGCCCTCTTTGATTGTGACGTCCGCGGCGCGTTCAATCAGGCTGTTCGCGTACCCGTTGGCGATGCCGGAAAGGCTTTTCATTGAACAGGGCGCGACGAACATTCCGTCTGTCTTAAAAGAACCGCTCGATACGGTAGCGGCCATGTTATTTTCGCCGTGATAATAAATATTGTCCGCACCGAAATATTCTCTTATCTTTCTCTGGATGTCCATGTCTTTTTTACCACTCCAGTCAATGCCGCTTTCAAACTTAATAATTGAAAACGATTGGCTGGAAATTAAAATATGTACCTCCGCGACTTCAGCAAGCTTTTTTAATGCCCTGATCCCGACAACAGGGCCGCTCGCGCCCGTGATAGCAAAGATGTATTTTTTCATCCAATATAATCCATTAAAGTAAAAAGAAAAAAAGTCATGCTGATATATCCGTTCATATTAAAAAAAGCCTTTCCGAGCCCGCTCAGGTCATCCACGCTGACAAGCGAATGCTCATATAAAAACAGTCCTGCTATGATAATCATTCCCACCAGGTAAAAGCCATTAAGTCCGAAAACCATCCCGTTCAGAACGAGAAGAATGAATGTTACGACGTGAAAAATTCTTGCCAGGTAAAGAGACTTCCGGATGCCGAGTTTCTGGGGGATGGAATGCAGGCCGAAGCGCCTGTCAAAATCCATGTCCTGAAGGGCGTATAAAACATCGAATCCCGCGAGCCAGAAGACCACGGCGATTCCTAGCGGAAGCACCTCAATATTAAATGTCCCCCTTACTGCCATCCATGCGCCGATGGGCGCCGCGGATATCGAAAGACCGAGGACGAAATGCGACGCCCATGTAAACCTTTTGGTGTATGAATACAGAAACAGGACCGCGATCGCAACAGGGGACAATCTGAAACACAGGGGATTCAGATTGTAAGCGGCGAAGGCCATCACCCCGAATGAAACGGCAACAAAAATCGAGGCCTCAGCAACTTTGATCGCGCCCCGTGGCAACTCTCTTCCGGAAGTACGCGGATTGGCGCTATCGATTTTTCTGTCTATTATCCTGTTTAATCCCATGGCGCCCGACCTTGCTCCCGCCATCGCCACCGCTATCCATAATATCCGTTCCAGTGACGGGACGCCTGATGCCGCTATTACCGCCGCAGTGAAGGCGAACGGCAGGGCGAAGATCGAATGTGAAAACTTTATCATCCTGAGATAGATGGATATCTTCTGAAAAAGAGCCCTCACAAGCCCCCTTAGAAACGGCTGTAATTCATCTTGACAGGAATAACATAATGGCCGGGAGAAGACATATATTTTGCGAGCATGGCCCTATAGACATAGCCGTTCTCAAAGGTTGAATCCATCATTAACTCCATATTCAGGTCCAGCTTATCACCTGATATGACGCCCTTTACTCTCGCGTATACGCCGTCTCCCTCAAGGGCGAGTGATTTCAGTTCGGCGGTCACGCCCTTAACAACTATCGATCCTCTGATATCGTTAAATAGTCCCAGCGGAAGCAGCACGCCTCCCAGAGATGTGTTTTTCAGTTTCATGTTATCCACGGAGAACCTGACCTCCCCTGCCCCGTTGTCCAGTCGTACATTCAATGATATGTCTCCGTCTCCTTTAATGCCTGCCTGGTCAAACAGCGGGATGCCCGCCACTCGTATTCCGCTGCCGTTGATTATTACAGTCCCTTTTTCCGTCAATTTGACCGAGCCGATAACCCTGCCGCCGTTTATATCGCAATCAAAGTCCACCTCCGGACTTAATTTTAATAATGAAGTTATATTTAAACCGGCGTTTACATTATTCAATATCAAAAGGGCCGTCCCGGGGTCTTTGTCGCCTGTTGTTTTCTTCAGTGTCACGCCTTCGGCCCTGATATTATAAAAAAGGCCTTTATTGAGCCCTTCTGTCTCGATATAAAAGTCTTCTCTCCCGACTGAATTCTCCAGGAAGTCGGTAATCAGGCCGACGGGAACCGCGATCAGCCAGAACCCGGCAATAAAAACAGCAAGGAACCCTGTAACAAAGGCGGCTTTCTTCACTTCTCCGTAAACAGCGCCACGGTCATCGTCACATCCAGAAGTTCAGGGTTGTCGAACGGCTTTTTTATCTTTACTTTTTTAATCGATAAGGCCATAGGCATATTCTCCGCCTTGTAAAATATGTTTACCAGCTCATTCATATCGACTTTTTCGATCAGCACCTCCGCCATTTCCTCTGTCATGGTATCCGTTATCTCACGCCTGCCAACGACTTTCACCGACTTCACCTTTTTCTTTATTCCCAGGGAGGAAGACAGGTCGTCGATGGCCTGAACTATCCCGTTCACCTTTACGAGAGATATTCTTTTTTCGATAATATCAATCCGGTCACTGAAGGCTTTATATTCGTTGCTTAGGGCAGTCAATTCCCTGTACTTGCCCTTCAGAGAAATGACTTCCTTTTTTAACGACCTCTCGACCAGAAAGGCGGGAATTACAAGTATGAATAAGCTGACGACTATCCCGATGAAAATGGTATTTCTACGCATAAAAAAAGACCGGTTGCCGTCCATGGCTTCTTCCGGACCGTTTTTCCTGTCTGCCTTATCACCCTTTGTAGTCACGGCATTCTCCGTCATTTCATATCCTCCGCCACCACGGTAAAACTGGTGCCGCCGTCTTCAGAGGGCTTTATATCCGAGATCGAAACACCGCTCAGAAATTCGGAAAGCGCTGACTGCATCCGTGTGATTTCATCCATGGACCCGGCCTCCCCCTTCATTGTTATCATGTCCCTGTCAAGACTGATCTCATTAAATATCACTTCCGGGTTTTTCTGTGATAATTCGAGCATGAATTTGAGTGGATAAACACCCGTCAATGCCTTGTCCTTCTCCTGGATCTCCTTCAGATGTGATTTCATCTGGTACAGCTCATTGCTTATCTTTTTCTCACCTGGGAAAAGGCCGGCATATACATTCCGTATCTCTCTTTTCAGTGAGGCCGTCTCCTGCTTCGCGGTCACAATCCTGAACGCAAGATCGGAATTTATCAGCAGCGCCAGCAGTATCAACAGGACCACGGAGACTTTAAAGGCCTTCCCGAATTTCTCCGCGTCCTTTGTATATGCGAATATCCCCCTCCTGAGGTTTATGGTATGCGATTGAAGCTCTTCCCCGGCGGCCCTCACCCTTTCATCTTTATCTGTTTCCTCCGGGCCGGCAAGACGTTTTAGTATATCTCCGGTATCGCCCCTAATAACGGTCCGCAGACCGGTAGATGTTATTATCCTTGGGTCTATATTCAGCGATGAAAACTTCGCCAGGAGGTCCTTCAGCATATCTTTTTTCATATACGCGACAAGCACATCGAACTTGTCTTCAGCTGCGCCCAGCACAATGAAATCGAATATAACACTATTCGAACCGTCTATTATCAGGGTATCAAGTTCAAATGGGATGACATCCACAAGCTTGCTTCTGTCTGAAAAAGGAAGCCGCAATATCCTGAAATCCAGAAGCTCCACAGGAAGCCCCAGGTAAAACTCTTTGATATCGCTGAGGCTTTCAGGCAGGGAAGAAGCGCTCCCGTCTGAATATGTTATAGAGCTTTTATACTCATAACCCGCGGGACCGGCTTCGAATACATAAATTTCAAATGCAAATCCCTCCGCCCGCAGATCGACAAAACCCTTCCTGCTCATCTCTCATCTCCTGTCGTCCCGACCGCGTCAGGTCCGGAACACCGGTAAAACTCTGTCATATTTCTCTCCAGTATTTGACTGTATTACTGTCACTTTTTATTTCAACAACAGCTTCAATTATCCTTCTTATCCTGTTCTCTTCAGTAACAACCACTATGCGGAAGTTGGTGGCTTTTACAGTAATCCAGCCGGAAAGAGGGCTCAAAACCGGCTCATTACCGATGTCGGTTTCTACAAACGGCGCGATCTCTTCCCTGCGATATACAATCCATTCGGCAACGTCTTCCGTCATTTCATCGTTGAGAGACATTATAACAGGTATTGAAGCAGTATTTATATTAATATTTACGGAATTTCTTCCAATCATTCCATAGACTGTTACGTACGGCATCAGCTTTCCATAGGTCTCTTTATCTATCCCCTGTATCAGAAGCAGCTCATCAACACTGTCCATATACGCGTTCTTGGCTCCGTCTTCCGAGTCTCTCAGTCTCGGCTCATTATCCCTGTCTATCCAGTCAGCTACCCTGGCGGCGATAGATTCGTCCAGATTCAGGTTCCTCAGCAGCCGCTTGAAGGATTCATAGGAATCATAAGAATCAGATACCCTGAGGACCGAATTAAGGTTGAGCTTTGAGTTTTCGTCCTCCGAGCTGATAAGCACGCTTCCTTCGAATCCCGTCAGAATATTGTTAACCGGCATCTCTGTTTTGGCCGGATATGTATACGCGGACAAACTTTCTCTTTCCGAGATCGTTTTTACCGCCAGGGAGACTCCGGATTTGGCGACAAACGACAATCTCTGCAAGGTTTTCCAGTTATACAGACTTTCCGTTGTTGTATGGACGCCATAGGTGAATTCGACAACAATCGCGGTTATAATCACGAGAACAAGGAGAGTAAGAACCAGCACCATGCCTTTATCGGACTTCAGGACATGAGGCCCAGGGTATGTATTTTCAGACTCTTCCCCTTTCCTCCGCAAGGCGGGATTATCCGGCCAAAAGCGGCTACTCCTGTATTTCATTGCTTCCACTCAATTTTCCTTCCAATTCTTGTCCTGGCGATATCCGAAATCGAAACCTGCTTTTTGTTATCACCCGTTCTTACCGCAACTGTAATCCTTACTTCTTCGGGAAAGCTCTTCGTTAAGGAACTGTCCCATGTCCTGACCCATTTTCCGTCATATTTTGCCTCGACCGTAAACGAATCCATATCTTCTATTAACTCCATGCCTGCTGCAACTCCGCTCGGGGCATAGGCTGAGGAAACCTTCTTTTTGAGCGACAGAGTTCCCCCTTCTTCCCGGACTTCATAGCTGATCCTTGCGAGACCGGGCATTAAAGGGGAATACGCGGTGAATGTTATTCCGGATGCCTGCCTGCCGTAAAAATCCCTGTCATCAATCTTGAAGATGGTGTACTTCAGGCTGCCGGAAAAATATGACGCCTCTATCTCCCTCTTTAATATATCCAGAACTCCACGCGCTTCCTGGAGCTGTAAAAGGGAATTGCCAACAGTGCTTACAGCCTTCTGAGACATAAAAAATGTGCTGTAAAGCGCCATAAGAATAATAGACGTTATTGCTATGGCGACCAGAACCTCTATTAGTGTAAAGCCGCCCCTGAAGATACTTTTTTTATTGTTATTCATGATCAATCCATCATTATTCCCTGTTTTCTATGATCAGCTCGGACAGTTCCACCTCATCCTTTCCGCTCCTGACGACCACGCCTATCTCTATCATTCCCGGGAAAGAGGATTCCAGGACTTTTGTCTCATACTGAAAGCCTGACCAGGGATCCCTGAAATAGCCGCTGCTGTCCACAGGCGATTTCTCCATCTCGTACATCTTCTCTTTCGCGAGGGTTGTGGCGATAGTAACAACACCATGTCTGTCGGCAATGCCGAGCTGGTAATTCAGTGTATAAATAAGTGTTACAAGAAGCCCTCCAATAATGGCAAGGCTTATCATAACCTCAAGAAGCGTGAAGCCGCCCTACCCGGAAAGGCATGTTTCATGAGGCCCGGTGCAATTACTGTTACTTTTTAGTCCTCTTATCTTCATGTCCTGCATGTATTTATATGAAAGATATTAAACCGGCAATAATACAGTTTGTCATGCCGGAAATGGTTTGGCATTCGGAACCTTGGTAATAATGGAATCCTGTCATCATTACAAGGTTTTTTTTGTTGTTCCGCCCGCGAATTACACAACATTCAAGACAGATCCTCTAAAACCTTTACCCTGCCGCTCAAAGGGTTAAAGACGACCGTCATGGCGGCCCCCTCATCCTTTAAAAAAAAACTGAACGCCTCCGAAGCGCCAAGAGGTCCGAAAAAGATTATCAGTTCGCCTTCCGATACCATGCCCTTTGACTGTAATTCAACTGCATAAAGGCTTTCAAATCTCCGGGTCTTTTCTCCTTCGGGGCCATTGGAGACTATCAATTTTTCCTTGAAGTCCACCCCAAGCGAAAACGTCTCCTTGGTGGATATCGCGCTGTCATTCAGGTATCTCAATACGGATGCCAGCCTCCTGGCGTCGGATTTTATCTTCTTCTCCCGGACAACGGAGAAAGACGGGATCACCAGCGCGAGCATCATGGATATAAGAAAGATTACTACTATTATCTCTAGCAGGCTGAAGCCGGCTGCTTCTGAATTCCGCTTGGTCCGCGTCAATCGGCCAGCGATATCACTCCATGTTCCAGTTTGTAATATCCGCATCCTTTCCCTCGCCGCCTTCGCTTCCGTCAGCCCCAAAGCTTATGATGTCAAAATCTCCCTGCAGTCCGGGGGAGATATATAAGTAGGGATTGCTCCAGGGATCCAGGGGGATTTTCCTGCGTTCCAGGTAGCCGCCCTCTCTGAACTTTCCCGGTATCTTACCAGTTGTAGGCTCTTCTATTAGGGCATTCAGCCCCTGCTGGGTATCAGGATAGAAGCCGTTGTCTATCTTGAAGAGTTTGAGCGCCGTCTCAAGGTTTCTTATCTGAATCTTTGCGTCGGCAACACGCGCGTCATCCGTACGACCAATGATCTTCGGCGCCACAATCGCGACTAACAGACTGAGGATAAACACAACGACGATAATCTCGATCAGGGTAAACCCTTCCCGCTGGTTACGGCTTTTCGTAGCTTCTATATTCCACTGCTTACGTTCTGTATTCTTCATTATTTAATAACCTCCAACATAACTATTTTACTTAATCAACATATTCAACTGGAATATGGGCAGCAGGACCGCCATGACAATAAAGGCCACGGCAAGCGCCATGCATAATATCATCGCAACTTCAAAGACAGCAACAGCGTCATTTACTTTTCTGTTGAATTCATTCTCATATGAACTTGCCGCCCTGTTCAGTGTCTCGGCCAGCCTTCCGCTCCTTTCACCCGTTGCGATCAGCTGGATCAATACAGGAGAGAAGTGTTCGAGAGACGCGGAAAGGCTATGGCCCTCGGCAACTTTTTCCTCAGCGTTCAGGACCGAGTTTTCCAACACCTTATTCCCCATTGATTTCGCGGAAAGCTTCAGCGCGCTCAGCATCGGGAGACCGCCGGCGATCAGAAATTCCAGGGTCCTAGCGAACCTGGCGTAGTAGAGACTCTGGATTACATTGCCGGGCGCCCTGAGAATCATCCTGTCGATAAAGACTCTCCTCCTCTCCAGAAATCTTTTAACCGGAAGAAACAGCGCCGCGACACTACCTATAAGCGCCCACCAGTAATTGGTGAAGACATTACTTATGAATATCAGGACGATTGTTACAAAAGGCAGTGTGCTTTCGGTGTCTTCAAATATCTTAACAATTTTAGGTATCACAAAAGTAAAGAGGAATGAGAGCACCACAAGGCTGACACCCATCATTATTATGGGATATATCATGGCTGATCTGACCTTTGACTTAACTGCATTCCGGCTCTCCAGAAAATCAGCGAGTCTGAGGAGCACTTTGTCGAGCGTGCCGCTCTGTTCGCCCGCCTGTATCATGTTAATGTAAAATTCAGGGAAGTAATCACCAAATTCCTCCATCGCCCTGTATAGACCAGCCCCACCAGAGACCTTTTCCTTTATATCGATCAGCATATCTCTGTAAATCCCTTTGTATTCATTCGAAAGCGACTGAAGCGCCTCGATTAAAGGTACTCCGGACGCAAAGAGTATCGAAAGCTGCCTCGTCATGCCCGGGAGGAATGTCTCGTCGATCCTCTGGAAGAAATGTTTTTTATGTCTGACACGCGGCGCGGTTATATCCCGGGGAAAGACGCCTTCGGCCCTGATTTTGGCGACAGCGTCATTGAGCCCAGATGCCTCGATAATGCCCGACACATCCGCGCCTTCCGATGTATATCCGTTATATTTGAAAACAGGCATAATTCACACTGTAGATTAATGGCGATGTAATCTTTCTTTGCCGGAATATGATTCCCGCGGGCCTCGACTGATTTTTCCGGACTGAAGGCATATTCATACTTCAACTATGTCTTTCTGCGTCACCCTCATAACCTCTTCAAGGGTTGTATCACCCTGTAGCACCTTATTCAGTCCGTCCAGATAAAGGGTCTTCCTGCCTTTTGAAACAGCATAATCTTTTACAGACTGCGAAGCCGTCCTGCCTGTAATCATCTGTCTCACTTCATTGTCCACGTATAAGAGTTCAAAAATTCCAGATCTTCCGAGATAACCGGTGCCTTTGCATTTATCGCATCCGGCCCCCCTGTGCAGTGTGAGCTGCGCGGACTGAATTTCAAAACCGGAAAAATATTCAGCCTCTTCCTCCGTCGGCACGTATTCCTCCCTGCAGTAAGGACATATATTTCTCACCAGCCTCTGCGCCAGGACGGCAACGAGCGACGAAGCAACCAGGAACGGTTCCACTCCCATGTCGATAAGCCTTGTAATAGCGGATGCCGCGTCGTTTGTATGGAGTGTGGACAGGACAAGATGGCCTGTAAGGGATGCCTGAATTGCTATCTCGGCAGTCTCAAAGTCCCTTATTTCGCCGACCATTATTACGTCTGGGTCCTGTCTTAATATCGACCTGAGCCCCGAGGCGAAAGTGAGCCCTATCTTCGGATTTACATGTATCTGGCCGATACCCTTAAGCTGATACTCCACTGGGTCTTCAACGGTTATTATATTCTTCTCTTCCGTATGAATCCGGTTTAACGAGGCATACAGCGTCGTGGTCTTTCCGCTTCCGGTCGGACCCGTGACAAGTATGATGCCGTTGGTCCTGCGTAAGAAATTCTCGAAGTCCCTCCCGTCATCACCGGTAAGTCCGAGTTCATTCAGGCTGATAAGCCCCTGTCTCCTGTCGAGCAGTCTAAGCACCGCCCTCTCCCCGAAGGAAGTCGGAACTATCGAGACCCTTATATCTATATCTTTTCCGCCGATGAGTATCCTTATGCGTCCATCCTGTGGAAGCCTCTTTTCGGCAATATCGAGGCTGGCCATAATCTTTATCCTGCTTATCAGGGCGTCCTGGATAATCTTGGGCGGGGTCAATATCCTGTGGAGCATTCCGTCCATCCTCATTCTCACGTCAAGTTCTTTTTCGTACGGTTCAATATGAATATCGCTGGCCTTCTCCTTGACAGCCTGCTGTAGAAGGGCATTGAGCAGACGTATGATAGGCGCTTCTTCCGTAAGCTCCATAAGGTCTCTGGGCTTTTCGAACTCTGTGGCGACCGCCGAAAAATCTTCGCCTGATATGCCCTCCATAACCTCTTCGGCAGAGCCTGTCTGACCGTAAACCCTGTTAATCGCGTCAATAATAATTCCGGGCCGGGCCTTTAGAGGATATGGGTTGAGGGCATATCTCCGGGCTATTTCACGAAGCGCAAGGTATCCTCTATCATCCGCAACCGCAGCCACAAGCGAGCCGCCGGATCTTTTTATCGGCATAATCATATTATTTTTCGCGAAAGAAAGTGGGATTTCCTTGATAAGGGAAATCTCGATCTCATCGTCATTTAGGGCATCAATCGTTTTCATGCTATCCTATCAATATTTGTTGAAACAGGCATGCAATATACCGATGTCATGTCTCCATCATCTCTTTTTTGACCGCATCGCCTTCATTTTATAGTTAGGCTCTGCGTATTCCACTTCAGGTATGAGCGAAAATTCCCGGATAGCGTCTTCCACAGTCCGCCCTTCCCCAAGCTTTACAAGATAAACCCTGACATGTTTCATGACCTTAATTACAGACCCGCCTTCCTGGGCGATTATCTCCTCTGCCGCGTCATTTGTGACGCCTTCCATGAATTTGACCAGAATCTCTCCCTCTACATACTGATTCTCCACTTTAGCGAACTCCTTCTGTTTGCTCTTTGTAATCGAACCGAGACCCTCCGCGTCCTTGATGACATGTGGGGTGATAAAGATCAAAAGGTTCGTCTTTTTCTTCGAGACGCTTTTGGTCTTAAACAGCCATCCCAGAACAGGGATATCACCGAGAATAGGCACCTTGGCAAGGTTTTCCTCGTCCCTCTCTTCCATCAGGCCGCCGATTACTACTGTCTGGTTGTCCTTCACAACAACTGATGTTCGAGTCGAGCGCTTTGTGGTCGATGGACCGACACTTATAAGGATATCATCGCTGGCGTCCTGCTTTACCGACGATATCTCCTGGTATATATCGAGCTTTACATAATCTCCCTTCGTAATCTGGGGCGTTATCCTGAGTGTTATTCCGACATCCTTTCTCTCTATCGAGCTTAGGACGGTATTCGCGGTCGTGATGTCCCGCTCTCTCTTTGAGATGAAGGGCACATTTTCACCGACGATAATCTCCGCCTCCTGGTTGTCCGATGTTAGCAGTTGAGGCGTCGAAAGAACGTTTACCGCGCCCCGAAACTCATTCATGCTAAAGAGAGCGGCGAACCCAGGGACGGAAAGAGTTGATTCCACAAGAGACCCATTTGCGTCTATTGTCGTCATGGGGATATCGAAGTAATTACCCATGCCTCCTCCCGTAAGACCGGTCAACCCGTAGATCAGTGACTGCAGAGCAGACCCATCCATCGTCCCGAATCCTCCTATTCCGATCGGCTCTCCATTATGAGTCCCCATCACCCTCCATTTTGTCCCGAGTTCCCTTAATTTATCAATTGACGCCTCCACAATCATCGCCTCGACAAATACCTGCCTTCTCCTCTTGTCAAGTTGTTTTATGACGCGCACCAGATTTTGATAATCCGAGGGTGACGCAACGATCACCAGGGAATTCGTCGCCTCATCGGCAGTAATATTTATACCACCGGCTGACTCGAACGGGGTCATCGCCACCCCCCCCTTTTTTGTCTTTTTCCGGGGCGACGCGCCTTTTATTATTCGTGACAGCACTTCCGCCAGTTCAGTGGCGTCGGCATTTTCAAGTGTATAGACATTTATCATCCCCTGCGCATCCGGAGAAGGCACGTCAATCGCCGCAATGAGGGATTTCATCGATTCTCTCCTGCCTTTATCACCAAAGAGTATAACAGCGTTCAGTCTCTGGTCGGCCACTGCCTTTGTCTTTTTCATCCTGGACTGCTTCCCGGGCGCACCCCTTGCCCTGCTCTGTCCGATGCCTTCATTAATCATCTTCGCGACTGCGTCAGCGCTCGAAAACCTGAGGAAAACAATATCCGGCTCCTCCCTCAATGAAGGCTGGTCTATTGCATCAATAATCGAGAGTACTTTTTCAATATTAAGCCCTGAATCTATTACAAGAAGCATATTGCCCGGCCCAAAGTCAGAGACATAGCCGTTCATCTATACAATCGGTTTTATCAGCCTGAGGGCATCGTCCTAGGATATATTCTTCAGAGTCATAAGCCTGGCGATATAACTTTCGTTTACAGGCTGTCCATCATAAGAAATTTTAATGCCCTTCTGCTTTGCCTCGGCAACAGGAATAATCTTGTAAGCATCCACACCCGATGGCACAACAGTAAAACCTTTAAGCTCAAGGATGGACGTAAAAAGGTTATACGCGTCATCAACGTTCAGTTTGGAGGGGGCTATTATTGTTATATTTCCCTTCACCCTGTTATCGAAAATAAAGTTCTTGCCGGTAATCTCACTTATAAATTTAGTTACTGTAGACAGTTCGACATCCACGAAATTAAAGGTGACCTCTTCGTCTTTTACGGTCTCCGCAAAGGCTGGTGTGGCGGCAAGGGAGGAAAGAAGAAGGATATATGATAAAACAAGAAACAATAATACAGCAGAAAGATGGAGACTACAGGATAAAACAATATTTTTTTTCACTTTGTATTGCCCTCGCTTTTCAATAATTTATATACAAGCTGCCGCCGGTTGGTCCAGGGACCGGCATAGGATATTTTATTTTATCTGGTACGTCATTGTCATCTTCGCGCCATTTCTGATAATGTTCATCCTGACCCGCTCCATACCCCTCAGGGCGGTGAAAGCCTGGAGCGCGTATTCGGGGTTGGAGATATCAAACTCATTAATCTTCAAAAGAACATCACCGTTCCTGAGGCCGAGACTGTCGTATATCCCCCCTTTTTTGACTTCACGCATAGTATATCCCTGCTGCCTGCCGTCAACAATATTCGGCAGAAGGCGGGCATCGGTCATCAGGTCCCTCGGATTTTCTATGGCCTGCTGGATCCTTCTCTGATCTATGGAGTAAGTGGTGGCGTTAATCTTTCTTGTAAATCCAGAGTAGGAACCACGGGACTTGTTTCTCCGGGTCTCCCTTGCAGAGACTATCTCTCTCAGAGGGAGCTCCGTTATGTTTTCACCTTTTTCTATAACAACCCTGTCTTTTTCGACTTTCCTGAGGATGCCGAGGTTAAAGACGGAATCACCAACCCTGAAAATCTCCTGCTTGCCCATCTTGGCCATAAAGATAGCATAACTGTCTCTTTCCCGCCCCGCAACAGTGCCGATAAGTATTATGTCACTATCAGACAGCGCGGGCGGTTGATTCGATAAAGACCTTAGGTTACCCCCGGGGAATCCAAAGGGATTGTTCTCCAGTATTGATGCGTAAATCTGGAGATTATGATTCGGAAGACTTTCACTCTTTATGTCATTAATAACGGCCTTTTTTTCAGGACTGAAAGAAAACGAGACGACATCTCTGATTAAAAAGAGTGTTGCGATGATAAGCAATGCTCCTATTAACGGGTTAATCAGGGCTACAAGCTTCCGGTTGTTAACAAGAAGATTGTTTAAATTCTGTATTTTCATTGATAAATTAAGGATAGCAAAAGGAGTTTACCGATGTCAAAGGATATGCACTGTCGTCGGCTTCCTGAAAAATTGAATAAAACATACGATATTTCTGTTATTATATTCCTATTTTTTTACAGGCTGTTAAACCTGATATCAATATGGATAAGCTGAACAACCGTGCGGGGGAAGGGAACGTGGGAATGACCGTGATTAATCTGGTGATAACATATACAAAAACGAAGAGCCAAACATACAAGAATTTCAAATATATACAAAGGAGCAAGACAATGAAGAAATATTTTTCAACAGTCTGCCTGATTCTGCTGTTGGGAGGCTGCGTAACAACAAATGGTCTGAATATTATATCCCCGACATTACCGGAAGATGAAATCGAGGAACATGTAGAGAGAATACTTAGACAGCAATCTCAAGCCGTGCCTCAAGCCGTGCAGGAAGAGAAGCCGGCAGAGGTCGTAAGAACACCATCCGCCGGGATTTCAGTCCCGGAAAACCCCCAGCCGCATAATTGCGAAACCAGGGATGCCTTGATCAATCTACTGATAAAAAAGGGGATTATAACCAGAAAAGAATTGCTTGATGAAGTGCGGAACCTGAAATAATTGGAGAAAAATAATTTCAGATCGGGAGAAAGTTCGAAATAACTGCTTTTCATCTATTTTACGGCGGGGTATTTTCTCTTGACATATTAGCCGAAAGTATATGATCATATCGAAATTTCTTAGTTGATAGTTTCAGGGTATCTAATAATAAATAAGGTATATCACCGGAGGATTTCCGGGAAACCTCCAAACATGGAATTCCTGGGATGAGATGAAGTATAACGTTGCGATTAATAGGTATAAAACTATGTGGAACCGGCAGGGTGACTATATATATAAGGAGGTGACAGGAGGCAGGACATCTGATGATTATTTCTTTTTTGTTAACATATTATCAATTAAAGGATGGGAGGATGAGAAAGGATGAATTTTTTGAAGAGCAATAGAAGAAGCCGCATAACATTAATTTTACTATCGTTGTTATTGGTGGTGATACCATTATATCTGTATAGCTGCGGCGGTAGTGTCGGCGGCGGATATGACACGTGCGTGGATCCGAAAATCAACGTCCTGGTCGACGCTGACACGCTGAATGGCTGGATAACAAACGGATATGGCAGCGATGACAGCAACTGCAACAGGATAGTCGTACTGCATGTCGGCGATGATGCAAGCTATAGCGCAGGGCATGTCCCCGGAGCCTATCAGCTTACTGATTCTGATTATGCAGCTACCAGGTCTGACGGAGTTAGTGAAACTAATGGAATGGTCGCCACAAAGGCCCAGATGGATGATCTCATCCAGAGGACAGGCATAGACGCAAGAACCGTTGTTGTTCTTACCGGACGGTATGCCAGTAGTGCTATGAATATTTACAAACTGACAAGGTCATATTTTAACTTCCGTTACTGGGGATTCCCGAGGAACAGGATAAGAGTGCTTGACGGTTTTGTTGACACAACTTGGGCTAATGCAGGTTATGCCGTAGATACCACTCCTACCCCGGCCTCGGAGGCCTCCGACTACAGTGTCTGCAGCCTGACACCGGACCCCGACAGATTCAGGGCGCCATTGGAAGAGATGAGGAATATTGCCATGGATGACGATGTCGCGACTGTTGTTATTGATACGAGGCGCGATGATGAATACAACGCTACTATTAATACTACAGGTGGACCTACATTTTCTGGCTTTGTTGCATTTGAAGGACATGCAAGGACCGCAGTCCACCAGGAATGGATAAACCTGTTAGATACAGAAATGAGACTCCTTCCGAAGAATGACCTGACATCAATATTCACCGGCATAAATGTAGACGAGACCACAACCGCATATCCCTACTGCCGCACAAGTTTCAGGGCGGCTGTCACATTCCTGGCGCTTGACGGCGTCCTCAACTACCCGGTAAAAATCTATGACGGAGGATGGCTTGAGTGGGGCCAGATGACTTCCACGGCATTGCTGGGCGGTCTAGCAGATACCTCTCCATGGAGGACTGATTTCATTCCTCTGGGAGACGGAGAGATAATCGACAATAATTCAGACGGAGTGCTGGCCAATGGCTATGAAGATACTTTCGAGGGTGCTTCGTCTAATACTGGCGGTGCAGACTGTACTGATCTTTATGGTACTGATTTCAGATATGATGGCACTGCGGATGGTGGTTTGGCAACATGGACGCCACAGACATTATCAGCCGGTACTTATAATGTGTCCGTATGGCATGTAGCTAAATCCAGTTACTCCACAAACGCGGCATATACCGTAAATCACAATGGTGCTGCCGATAATGTAACCGTGGATTTAACAGCAAACGGCTGTCAATGGTACAGCATCGGTACATATGACTTTGTGGCTGATGGTGTAACAGTAGAAAATATTACATTGAGTGATTCCGGCGCCAGCACCGGTTTTGTAGTTGCCGATGCCGTCAAATTCACTCCCGTAATGCAGTTGACCGAGTCAATCACACATAATACCAATGTTGAGCCACTCACCGGTGCTAATTCTTTTGCCTTTCACGCTGACGGCGTGAATACTGAAGATGCCGCGATATGCACATCTGGCGACACAGGTGGCGGCGGCGGTGGTGGTGCAGCACCAGGATATTAAAAGAATTTAACGGTGAGACACGGACTGTTCATCATATTTTTATCTGTCCCATTGATGCTGCTCCTCACCGCAACGGGACCTCAGGCGAAAGAGATTATAGCCATGGGTCCGGACAGCGGCGACAAGCGGATACAATGGGATGCTAACAAGGATTATGAACAATCCGGTGAAGATTCCGATGATAATAGCACGGGGGAGACCCGGCCTTCAAAAGAAGACTGCGGCAGCGGGACTCGGGACGAGTCTCCCCAGGGCTGTTCAGGCGTTCCGGAAAATACAAAACCTGAATATGATCTGTCGGATTGCTGCTGTTAGATTCACAAATGATTTACAGGGAAATATATTATAAATTGAGAAAACTGTTAAGGATGAGGAGGTATTCATGAGATTCGGAATGAAAAAATGGGGCCTGACGGCTTTAATATTTGCGATGACGTTCGGATTTGGCATACAATCAGTCCAAGCCGGTCCTATGATAAAGATAAGTGACCAGTCATGGCTCCTGATTAACTATAGTAGTCAACTTTACGGTGTATGGCGTGACACAGGTTCAGGACCTGACGCCACTGACGACTCCAGCGACATCTTCTTCAGGAGAAACAGGCTGACCTTTTTCGGAAAGGCGACAAAGACGCTGAAGTTCAACCTTCAGATCGAACACAAAGGCACCAGGATGATCCAAAACCTCGGAGTTGATTCTTCACCGGGAGGAGGCCTTGATATCCTTGATGCCTTTTTAATGGCGAAGTATTCCAATGCCTTCAGGCTGAGGCTCGGACTTACAAAAGACCCTCTGACCAGGGAAAATAACGAAGGATGTTTCGATCCGCTGACTCTCGACCGGTCGCTGTTCATATACACGCCGTTTCAGGTGTCCCGTGACACAGGCTTGGTGGTATGGGGAAATCTGCTCAAAAACAGATTACAGTACAGGGCGAGTATAATGGAAGGCAGGGAGAGCGCCGACACACCCAAGAGCAGTCTCCGTTATACGGGAAGGGTCCATGTTACGCTGCTTAACCCTGAGTCTTAGATCATCTACAGGGGAACTTATCTCGGAAAGAAAAAAGTGCTTACACTGGGCGGTGGCTATCAGTTTGAGCCTGACGTAGCCTATGCGAGCCTTTCAACTCAAGATTTACCCGTGGACAACACAACATGGACAGTTGACGCGTTCTTCGAGTACCCCACCCCGGCCGGAACATTCACTGTCTCGGGCGCTTATCTTGATGTTGATTTCGATGACGCTTATAAAGGTCCTGATCCTGACCCGGCTGTTTTTAATGTCCTTGGTGAGAGGAACGGATGGTACGCAAAGGCAGGTTATCTCTTTCCTTCAAAGATCGGTATAGGAAAACTTCAGCTATTCGGTCGTTATGAATACTGGAAATTCGCCGAACTTAATGGGATCGGCGACCAGACGATTAAATGGACTGGCCTCGGCATTAACTATCTCATCAACAACCAGAAGTTAAGACTGACGGTTGAATACGCCAAGACCGATTATGAAACAGAAGACGCCACGAACAAGGATTTTGATACAGTGACAACGATGGTGCAGTTTATGTTCTAGGCCCCAAAAGCCCGGAGCGATTTTATTCACAGGGAAAAGCAGCCTGCCTGCTTTTCCCTTTTTTTATTTATGGCACTGCGGATAACAGCGGAATTCAGCAGCTGGCATAAGCGAGTCCGCTGGTTAGGACTTTACTTTATTGGTTTTATTCCAATGTCTTTGCAAATCTTTCTTACAATATTATCGTTGATTTCTGAATGCCTTGGAATTGATGAGCGTTTGTTTTGACCTGGATTCCACCACCATGAATGACGAGACCGCCCTCTCTGATAAATTCACATCCCTGCGACCGTAGATACTTCAGCAGGTCATTACGCTTCATATCGCAATTTTTTCTTCTACGTATTCCGATCCCCCGGCAGCAATCGCATCTTGACGATTGAATTCCAAAGCCTCTTTCAGTGTAACGCGCAGGCTTTCCATTAACT
Organism: Nitrospirota bacterium; assembly: GCA_024275975.1. Taxonomy (GTDB): domain Bacteria; phylum Nitrospirota; class Thermodesulfovibrionia; order Thermodesulfovibrionales; family UBA6898; genus JAJRYC01. Next base: position 29,075 of record JAJRYC010000038.1, read on the forward strand.
CTTCACGAGTATGTTCCTGGCAGTTCACACCAGGAATTTCCTCTATCCATCCTATCCACCAATCACCTTCCTGCTTTACTATGGCAGTATATTCCGTGTTCATACACTTACTCCTTTTAGATCGTTATATTTATTTTATGTTACCAAATAATATACCCATCCCGCTATCAATTTTATTTCCATAACAATTTCAATATGTTCTGGATACCCGAAGACCCCCGATCGGAGTCGAGGGCAGGCTTCGGGCATGACAAAAACAAAAAATGGCGATTTATAAACAGACTCTAATTAGCAATGAGTAATAGTTTTTGCCACTGCATGTATCCGCGGAATTATATCTGTGGTGAAGGAGAATGTACGCTCTTATAACTTTATAGTGGCAAAAAACCACTGTCTGCTGATATAACAGAAAAGGATAATTATCTCACCATCCCTCTATTTGCGGGAATCTCCAACTTGAAAAATTCAACCTTTTAAAGCAGTTCTATTGCTATACTTAATGTTTTACCTTCACTTATATCAGCGCATTTAATAATTTCTTTTTTAGTTCAGAGTTGCCCGCTCTCTCTTTATGGCATCCGCGACCCTCGCGACTTTCGCCATCTCTTTAACGTCATGGACACGGACGATGTCCGCGCCTTTTATTATCGAAATCGCCACTGCTGCCGCCGTGCCTTCGATCATCTCGCCCGCAGGGGCGCCATCGAGTATGTTTCCGATGAAGGCCTTTCTTGAAGGACCTATGAGCACCGGCTTTTCGAGCATGGTGAATTCATTGAGGTTATTTATTATCTGAAGGTTATGATCAAACGTCTTTCCGAACCATATTCCGGGATCGATTATAATCATATCATCGGGGATACCGAATTTTTTCGCCAGCCGGATGCCGGCCCTGAAATAATCCATTATCTCCGGGATGAGGGCCTCGTATTCAGGATTATCCTGCATATTCCTTGGCACACCTTTCATATGCATCATCACGACAGGGACCTTATATTCCGAGACGACCATCGGCATTCCGGGGTCGAATCTCATTCCGCTTATGTCATTGACTATCGAGGCACCCGCCTCAATCGCCTGTTTTGCGACCTCGGCCTTACAGGTATCTATAGAAACCGGTATATCAACTTTCCCTGAAAGCGCTTCGATTACCGGCACTACGCGATCCAGCTCTTCGTCAACAGAGACCGGCTCGGAACCTGGCCTTGAGGACTCGCCTCCGATATCAATTATGTCAGCGCCGTCATCAACCATCCTGAGGGCACGATCTACCGCCATTGATTTATCGAAATACAGCCCATTCTCAGAAAAGGAATCCGGCGTTACGTTCAGGATTCCCATTATACAGGTCTTTTCAGAAAAGTCTAATGAATAGTTTTTCCAGGCAAGTCTCAAGTAGCGGGCCTCAAGCCTCGGCGACCCCCTGTAGATCAGCCTCATGAATAAGCTGGTCTACCTCCTTCCCGTCCATCGTCTCCTTTTCAAGGAGTCTCTTCGCAAAGGAATCAAGCAGCGTCTGTTTATCCATAAGAAGGGCCTTCGCGGCCTTATAGGCGTCTAATACGATACGTTTGACCTCTTCATCAATCTCCGCGGCGGTCTTTTCACTATAGTCCTTGTGCTGTGATATCTCCCGACCGAGGAATATCTGCTCTTCTTTTTTACCAAAAGTGACAGGACCAAGCTTATCGCTCATCCCCCATTCCGTTACCATCTTTCTAGCTACGTCGGTGGCGCGTTCAAGGTCGTTGCCGGCGCCTGTCGTCATATGCTTCAGTGCTATCTCTTCGGCGGCCCTGCCGCCCATGAGAACCTGCAGAGTCTTTATCAGGTATTCCCTTGAATAGGTATATCTTTCATCTATCGGAAGCTGCTGTGTTATCCCAAGCGCCCTGCCTCTCGGTATTATACTCACCTTGTGGATAGGGTCCGTGCCGGGTGTAAGCCTTGCGACCAGTGAATGTCCAGCCTCGTGGTACGCGGTATTCCTATTCTCTTCATCACTTATGATCATGCTCTTTCGCTCCACACCCATCAGAACCTTGTCTTTCGCGGCCTCGAAATCAGAACTCTCCACCTTGGTCTTTGCGCTTCTGGCCGCGATAAGCGCGGCTTCGTTTATCAGGTTAGCAAGGTCCGCACCGGTAAATCCGGGCGTTCCCCTGGCAATTTTCTCCATGTCCATATTCTCGTCTATGGGTATGTTTCTTGTATGTACTTTCAGTATCGCGAGTCGCCCCTTGACATCAGGCTGAGGCACCACCACCTGCCTGTCGAACCTCCCCGGCCTCAACAGGGCGGGGTCGAGCACATCAGGCCTGTTAGTCGCGGCAATGATTATTCTGCCCTCATTGCCTTCAAAGCCGTCCATTTCAACCAATAGCTGGTTAAGTGTCTGTTCGCGCTCGTCATGACCTCCTCCGAGTCCGGCCCCTCTGTGTCTTCCGACAGCATCAATCTCGTCGATAAAAATTATACATGGCGCGTTCTTCCTGGCCTGTTCAAACAGGTCTCTGACCCTCGATGCGCCGACACCCACAAACATCTCGACAAAATCCGATCCGCTTATGCTGAAAAAAGGCACACCTGCCTCGCCCGCGATCGCCTTGGCAAGCAGTGTCTTGCCCGTACCGGGCGCGCCGACGATAAGAACTCCCTTTGGTATCCTGCCGCCCAGTTTCTGGAATTTCTGAGGGTCCTTGAGAAAGTCTATTATCTCCTCCAGCTCCGCCTTCGCCTCTTCTATGCCCGCGACGTCCGCAAAGGTTATTTTTACGGACTTTTCAGGAACAAGCCTCGCCCTGGATTTTCCGAAAGACATCGCTTTGTTTCCCCCGCTCTGCATCTGGCGCATGAAAAATATCCAGATTACGGCGATGAAGATTATAGGTCCCCATGTAAAAAAGAGGTTAATGTACCACGGGTTCTGGTCGGGTGGCTTCACGGTAATTTTTACGTTCTCCGCACGCATTTTCTCGACGAGCTCGGGATATTCAGGGGAATACGACCTGAACTTTGTCCCGTCCTTCAAACGGCCTGTAATGGCATTCTCCTTTATCGTAACCTCATCGACATCCCCGGCATCAAGCATCGTCATAAACTCGGAAAAGATCAGCTCTTCCTGGATCTTTTTCGGAGCGTTTAAAAGATTAATCAGCAGGAGTATCAGTAAAGCAATCAGCACCCAGATAAATAGATTTTTATATGCAGTCAATATTTTCCTCCATAAATTTTATATATTTTAACACACGGAAAACATTATTTTCAGCTATTGGAGAACAGTATTGAAATATCCCGGCTGTCATTTCGAATAAAGCGGGAAATCTTTAAAATGACACAACCATGGAATATTGATATACGGATTCTCTCCAGCGATCGGAAATGTCCGCCGCCTGATCCCGTCCGCTGCCTGAAATACGGTTCAGCGCGCCGGGGCACTAAATATATTTTCCAGCATTTCCTTCTGTTTAGAGATCAGTTCCGAGATGCCTTTTCCAGCTAGAGCGATAAGATCATTCAGTTTTTCCGTTGAAAAAGGCTTGCTTTCGGCCGTGCCCTGGATTTCGACCACATCTCCACTACCCGTCATGACTATATTCATATCCACCTCGGCGGAAGAATCCTCCTCATAACAGAGGTCAAGCAACACCTCGTTGTTAACTATCCCGACACTTATAGCGGCAAGGTAGTCCCTGATCGGATTTTTCTCTATAATACCGTTTTTCAGGGCGTATCCCATTGCATCGGCGAGACAGATGAACGCCCCGGTTATCGCCGCCGTCCTCGTACCCCCATCGGCCTGTATAACGTCGCAGTCCACCCAGAATGTCCTCTGCCCGGTCAGGTTAAGATCGACGACCGACCTTAATGACCGCCCTATGATTCTCTGTATTTCATGTGTCCTGCCGCCTACACGGCCGATGGACGATTCTCTTGAAGTTCTGCTCTGTGTGGCCCTGGGAATCATGGAATATTCAGCTGTTATCCATCCCCTGTTCTGGTCCCGCAGAAAAGGAGGCACTCTATCCTCTATCGAAGCAGTGCAGATGACCCTTGTCCCGCCCAACTCTATGAGTACGGAGCCCTCCGCGGTGCTGATAAAATCCCTTGTAATTTTGATGTTTCTCATCTCATCGTTTTTTCTGCCGTCGGTCCGCATAAATATTATACCTCCATCTCCATCTCTATTTTTTTTATAAAATCTATCTTCCTGCCCAAAAAATTCTCGCCGACACTAACAAATCTTTCAGTGGAATCCGTCACGTAAAATTTATGGACAGCATCATCCGGGCCTGTCCTCCTCAGGGACAGTTCATTCAGAACATTTTTTACCTATCCGGCGGTTTCGACCGCAGAGTCGATGAGGGTGACTGTTTCACTCATGACCTTTGTTATAACATTCTTCAGGAGAGGATAATGAGTGCATCCGAGCACCAGGGTGTCCACGCACTTGTCCCTGATATTATTCAGGTATGTTTCGGCTATCATTTCGGCTATTCTGCCTTCAGACCATCCTTCTTCAACAAGGGGGACAAAGAGCGGACAGGCCAGGCTGAATACCTCGACATCACCGTCAACCTCTTTTATCGCCCTGGTATATGAAGAGCTTTTTATGGTGGCTTCAGTGCCTATCACACCGATTTTTTTATTCTTCGAGCATGAAACAGCAGCCCTCGCGCCGGGCTTTATGACACCCAACACCGGTACGGGCACGGAACGCCTGATAGCGTCCAGACTTACTGACGATGCTGTGTTGCATGCTATAACGAGCAATTTAATATCTTCTGAAATTAGGAACCTGGCGTTCTCGAAAGAGTACCGGGTTACTGTTTCCGGAGACCTTATGCCGTAAGGGACCCTTGCCGTATCCCCGAGATAGACGGTATTTTCAAAAGGCAGTTCCCTGAATATCTCCTTTAATACAGTCAGACCTCCAATGCCTGAATCGAATATGCCTATCGGCTTTTCTTTTTTATTCATCGGAAAGTCTGCTGCTGTCCTCATACGCGGTTATAACCGTACTTTTTAATTTATATTTCAGATAAAAATGGCCGCCGAGAGTCTCTATCTCCTTTCCATCAACAAGTATCTTGAAATCATTGAAGTCCCGCAGATTTGAAATAAGACTCTCATAAATGCCTTTCAGGATCAGATATTCCGAAAGCGCGTCACCCTGGAAATTCCTGCGTAATTCATCCGACAAATCTATATAAAGAATATTTTCATCGTCTTTATACAGGCCGAGAAATTTAACATCCTTCGGTATATTGGTTCCGCGCGAATCCTCATTTCCCTTGAAAAACTCTTCTATAACAGCCTCTGCCAGGGCAATCTGTTTCGTCCGTTTAGGTATTTTTTTCTCGACCATGCGGAGGCCGTCTTCATCCGGATAATAAATTCTCAGGTAGGAAAAGTCTTCGAACACCGGGAGGCCGTTTTCAGCAGTTATCACGGCATCCGGCTTTCCACGCGGCTGAAAAATCTTATCCCGCATAAAGTACATGGAGATAACGCCGATGGATAAAATCAGCAGCAAAAGCCATATCAGGTTCTTTTTACTTTTCATACGCCGTTATCCCATTTTCATAAGCTGCAATACCTTCCATTATCGCCGCTACGAATGCCGCGCGCGTTTTTTTGTTGTATTCATGATATTGCGGAGATGGATATTCTATCAGAACGGCCGGTGTGTCCATGGAATTCAGGATCGGGAGGGGCAACTCTTTCAGAACAACATCGACTTCCAGTCCCTTTTTTATGGATTCTCCGATGTTGTAGGCAAGATCCCTGCTTTTCTCGATATACCTGTTCTGCCTTGAGGACTGCCTGTAGAGCGTAACAATGGCGTCGGCATCCATGTCATTAGTTGATGAAATATAAATCCTGCACTTTCCGGTGAAGGATGAATGGATGCTGACAAAAATGTCCGCCCTTTTGCCGTACGAAAATTTTATTCTGCTGTCTATGCTGGAAGCCCTGTCCACGTTCCGCGTAAAAAATACCTTTTTGCCTTTCCCTGAAAGCGCCCGGCCCAGATCCCGTGCCAGTTTCAGGCTGAGATCCTTCTCTTTTGTTCTGTCTGAAACAATGCCGTAATCATACCCACCATGTCCCGCGTCTATGGTCAGAGCATCGACAACATTAGTCTTTAAGGCAGGCTGCCCCCCTTTCAGCATCGGGTTTCCCGAGGAGGTAAGATCAATTACCAGCCTTGGCGGCGTCGAAAGTTTATACACCTTTACATCAGAGATATCTTCCAGATCTATTATCAGGAAACGACCCACCTCCATCATATCAAAAAAGAAGCCTTCCTGTTTTTCAAGCAAAAACCTGGAGGGAAATGCTATTTTTATATTGGATAAAGTCGATATAGTGTCTGCGTTGGCAATAGTATACTTATCGGATTCCAGGACTATCCTTATATTATTTTCATGGCGGCTGAACCTCAGGGATACATTGCTTTTTTCCTCCGCGAACAGGCTCACCGTTGAAATCAGGCTGATTATAATTATCAAAATTACTTTCTTCACGTTACTATACATTTTCCATATATGAATGAGGTTTTGCAACATATGGGTAATCGGGAATCCAAAACATTATTCAGGATAAAACAATCGCTGGAATACTGGTTGGCAATGGAAAGTACTATTAAATCAGCCGGATACGTAAAAAATCTTCGCCGGCCGTGACCGTATATTCCTGATCGCACCGACAGTTCCAGGCACCTCAAAATAAAATCCTGCTAAAATGATAAACCATTCGGAATAAAAAGGTATAATTACAGAGGAAATATTTATCCAGTGACCCTCCGGATGGATGAGTGGGCGGGCCTTATCACACTGCCAGATCCGATAATAAATTTTATATTTTCGAAAGGAGTTAATAAACAGGGAATGGAAGATCTCAAAACATCAGAAACATGGCGTGTCTTCAAAATTCAGTCGGAACTTGTTGATGGGTTTGAAACCCTGCATGGCCTCGGCCCCGCGGTGACCATCTTCGGCAGTTCAAAGCTTATGTCCGGCAACAAATACTATGAGGACGCGGTTACAGTGGCAAAGATGCTTGCAGATGACGGCTTTGCCATAATTACTGGCGGAGGCCCCGGCATCATGGAAGGCGCAAACAAAGGCGCCAAAAAAGGCAGATCCCAATCTGTCGGTCTTAATATAGATATACCGGCTGAACAGGCACCGAACATGTACCAGGACATCTCTCTCTCTTTCAGGTATTTTTTTATCAGAAAACTCATGTTCATTAAATATGCCACCGCATATGTAATCTTTCCGGGAGGCTTCGGCACAATGGACGAGCTGTTCGATGCCTTAACTCTTTCACAGACCAAAAGAATAGACTCATTCCCCATAATACTATATGGATCTGATTACTGGAAGGGACTGATTGACTGGCTGAAAAAAACACTGGTGGCCCAGGGTACAATAAAGAGAGAAGACCTGGCGCTGTTCTCCATGGTCGACAGCCCGAAAGACGTCCGCTTTCTTGTCAAAGAGCATTTCAGGGTCTTTGGCGGTGTCAAACCCAAACCCAAACCCAAACCCAAACCCAAATACAAATACAAAAGAATAAAGAAAACGGAATAATTCCTGGACCGGCACAATACACTTGCAGGCATATAGAAGCACCCTTTTATTAACGGATGAAAGACATATGGCCGGGAATTTAAATCCCGGATGTTCTCAGAGCTCAAGCATGCTTTTACCCTTGTTTTCAAGTGAATACCATACAGAGAGATAATCCCTTATCTGTCTGGTTATAAGGAAATTATTTCTTATATATTCCTTGCCTTCAACGCCCATCCTTTTCGCCATTGCCGGATTTGTAAGGATCTGCCTTATCCTGAATGCCGCCCCTTCAACTGAATGGACAAGGAACCCCGTAACACCATGTACGATCTGCAATGGTATTCCACCTGTAGCACCCCCGATTATCGGTTTCCCCTTCCACATGGCTTCCGAGACCGTAAGACCGAATCCCTCCTTCAGGGATTTCTGAAGAATAACGTCCGCTATTCGCTGCAGTGCGTTTATGTCCTTATCACTAAAAGGCGGCAATAAAAGGACATGAATGTCAGGGTCGGAAGCTGCGTGTTCTCTCACTTCCGCTAATACGGCCTCCCCTTCCGGGTCGTCTGTAGCCGGACTTCCCGCAAGGATCAATATGCAGTCATTATATCTCTTTACGATTCTGTAAGCTTCAATTACGCCTATGGGATCTTTAAACCTGTCGAATCTCGATACCTGGAGGACTATCGGCCTGTCTACGGGTATCCGCAGTCTCTCGATGGTCTCATCAATCTCCTCTTTTGTCAGTTCCCTGTTCTTTTCGCTCAGTGGGTCGATGGAAGGAGGGATAATAAATTCATCTATAGGCATCGCTTTCGCGAACTTCGCGACGGAGAAGACAGCGGCATCATATTTTTCACAGTATTTCTTGAGATAATCGCAGACTTCCTTGTCCGGATTCGCGACATCGATATGGCAGCGCCATATCCACTTTCCGTTTTTCCGGAAGTCGATAAGCGGCACCGGCTGCGGGTCGTGGATTAATACCGCGTCCGCCTCAAGGTCCAGTCGCTTAAGGTTCCTTCTATTAACCTCGAAATGATACTGCCACATCTCACCTGTGATCTCTTCGGCATTGCCCTGCAGCGCATTATGCAGTTTTTTGGTTATTTCATAGAATTTTTCGTCACCTTCTAAAACTTCCCATCTCGTTTTCACGCCGAGTTCATTCAGCATGGGTATCATCCTGTGCAATATTTCGGCTACTCCGCCCCCTTCACGGGTGGAATTCACATGAAGAAAGGTCCTGCCCTCCAGTTTTTTGCAGATTTTCTGTAAAAGCAGCAGATCACCCTTTGGGGCCACTCCTATATAATCACTGAGCATTATTGTATAACCTCCATTTCCTTCCTGACTTCAGCCTCCACCGCATCCACGATATGCTCTCTTATGCCCTCTATGCTGTGCATAAAGGGATCAATTGCCTTCAATTTCTCAACAAGTTCATGCTTGCCGAGGACCTGCTCTATCCATAAAGAGAAATCGTCGAACCCGCTTCCCAGGCGATACCTAGCCTCGTAAAAATGGTAGTATATACATCCAGAATCCACATATTTTATCGCAATCAGGAACTGGGCGAGGTTTTCAACCCTGACGCCGACGGGAAAAACAACAATTATAGACTCATTGAAATAAAATTCGTCACCGTGGATCGCCTCCCTCGGCTCCGGGAAGCTTTTGAGGTAGTTGTCTATTATCTTCAACAGGTTGTTTCTAACACCACTCATCTCTTTGAAGTCATACGGATCCAGGTTTGAGAGCTGCTCTGAAAGCGCCCTTTCCTCCAGGCTCTCCCCGGCCCAATGGGCAAAGTCATTGGTATATTCGAGAATATGGCCCTTTAAAAAATACTGGTAAGTATGATGAAATATGCATGCATCGCTTGAAGTAGATAAAATATCCCTCAGCTCACGCAGACTTTTTGCCTTTTTCCCTGTCGATTTAAGGATACTGACACATTGCCTGAATTCAAAGGCCTTGCTTACTTCTTCGGTAGCTTCCATGCTCTTCGTGCTTTCCGTAGCTTCTGATTCTTCCATTCCGTCGCCTCCTCGGATAAACTTTTCGGCAAAGCCGCGTATAATTTGCAAATAAAAGGTTGGTTGAGAAACCGTATTAAATCCTGTCCCCGCTTTTTTCTTCGGCAAGGGCTAAAACCGGTGGGTTTAATGAAGTCAGCCGGGCGTTCATCTCATCTCTGTATTTTCTGAACCCGGCCATCAATCTTTCCGGCACTGAATCTACACGCGGAGCCTTTATACGATAAGGATTAACGGGTTTATTATTCACTCTCATCTCGTAATGAAGATGCGGCCCCGTTGCGAGCCCCGTCGCTCCGACTCTGGCGATAATCTGTCCCTGCTTTACCTTTGTCCCTTTTTTAATGCCCTTTCCGATCCTCGACAGATGGCCGTAATATGTCTTGTACCCATTGTGATGTTTTACTATGACGAGCTTGCCAAACTGTCCCTTGTATCCGGCGAAAATAACGGTCCCGTCACCGACCACAGAGACAGGCGTTCCCCTGGGAGCGGAATAGTCAATCCCGTGATGCGGCCTGTTGATCTTTAATATAGGATGAAACCGTCCGTTGGAGAACCCGGAACTTATACGCCTGTAATTCAGCGGCGCCTTAAGGAACGCCTTCCTCAAGGATTTCCCCTCCGGATCAAAGTAATCGGCGTCCTCACCGTCCCCAAACCTGTACGCCCGGTAGATATCGCCATTATTCTGGAATTCCGCGGACAATATATGCCCGTATTTTCTGAACTCGCCATCAAGATACAGACCCTCGACAATAACCTTGAACAGATCGCCTTTTCTGAAATCCGTCGTAAAGTCGATATCCCATGCGAATATATCGGAAAGCTCGAGCGCGACCATCAGATTCTCTCTTCCATCACCAATTGCCGAAACAAGGTTGTCCTCTATTATTCCCGCGATATTGAATATCTTTTTCTCATATTGCACCGGTACCTTTTCGGCGCTAAATCCTGATTCCGTCCGGGTAATATTCAGAATTGTGTCGTCATTTATCCAGTAGACAAATGAATTTATCCTGTCATCCGTATCCAGCATTATGCTATATTGTCGGCCGGGGTATAATTCCCGGAGTCTGTGGACGCCCGCCGATGCCTCCTTTAACCTGAAAAGATCGGCAATGCTGATACCGTATTTTTTGAAAATATCAAAGAGTGTCTCTCCCTTCTTTATATTGCCCTTAATTTCACGATATTCTTCAGGTGGGGAAGAGGCATCTCCGGCAACGGTCTCTGAAGGCAGGTCTTTCTCTTTTTTATGACTACCGTCAAAGCTGGCGCGCAATGTAAAGAATGTTATGATCAGGAAGACGGCAATTATTATCGAATTTCTCATCCAGGCTCCGAATTTATGGTTTACAAGTACTTTATTGTATAGTTTATACTTATCATAGTCAATAGGCGGGCAAGCCGCTTTTCATAGTGGTTTTAAAGTATTTTCATAAAATAAACCTTCAGCTGAATTGTTCCTGGTCTTCCCCCTTACTCCCCCCCCCCCTGTCTTTTTCAGCCTTAAATTTCATTAAATGGAATTTATATTCTATAATATTTTTATATTCAGCAATAAATTCTTAAATCGGTCATGGGCGGATTAATGAGCTGAACAAAGCTGATTAATCTTTTAACTGGAGAACATGGATACAACAAAAAGAGATAAAAAAGAAGCTCCATCCGAATATATCTCACTGGATCTTATTCCCGACCCTCTTGTTATTCTCAGGCAGGATGGAACAGTGTATGATATTAATACGAGCTTCTCGAATCTATTGGGCACAAAAAAAGGCCATCTGATCGGAAGGAATTTCAAAAAGCTGAAACTTCTTGATCAGCTTGGTGATAAAATAATCCGGAATACAGCAAAGAACGTGGAAGATTTTGATCGGATTACCTTCAATAACAAACACTTCGAGGTTTTCATCCTTCCGTTCAGGACCAAAGACAATTCATCCCTGATTCGTATTATTTTAAAAGACATAAGCAATTTCATACGGCTTGAAAAGGAATTACTGAAGAGAAACAAAGAACTTATTATAACCAACACCCTTTCCAGCGTTTTTATCTCAACGGAAAATATGGACCTCGTGCTTGAAGACCTGCTCGAAAAAGTCCTCCTGATTACGGATTTTCATACCGGATGGATTCTGCTTAAAGAGGATTTAAAGTTCAGGCTGAAGTCCAGCAGGGGGATATCACATGAATTGCAGAAAAATATCCAGGAGGGCGCATTGGAATCGTTTTGCAATGACACGTTAAGACTCGGGGAGCCTTTATATGTCGCGGAGCCTTCCGAAATTTCCAGAACAAGCGTTTTTCATGAAGATGGCATTGTCTTTCTGGTTGCAATACCGTTGACATACGAAAAAATCCCGACCGGCTTTCTTTTCCTTGCAAGCAGAGTCGCAAAAGATTTTGATTTCGATTTTGCGGCATTATTGTCCCTTGTCGGGAATCATGTCTCAAACATAATAGACAAAATAAGACTGTTTCTGGAGACTAAACGTTTTGCTATAACGGACAGTCTTACCAATCTCTACAATCCCCGTTACTTCTATGAGTGCCTTGACCTGGAAATCGCCCGAACAAACAGATACGGAAAGTCTTTTTCTCTTATACTTTTCGATATAGACAATTTCAAAAGAATCAATGATACTTACGGCCATCCGGCTGGGGACCAGGTTCTCCGGGGACTGTCCAATATTCTGAAATCAATATCAAGAGAGACGGACATCGTAGTAAGATATGGGGGTGAGGAATTCATAATAATCCTCCCGAATACATATGAAGAAGAAACTATCCTGCTCGCCGAAAGAATAATAGATATTGTCCATAAAACAACTTTTATGGTTTATGAGACGACCGGCGTCAAGGTTACACTCAGCGGGGGCATAGCCTCATATCCGCAAAATGCTTCCGATGCCAAAAACCTGCTTTGCGCGGCCGACACGGCGCTTTATTCCGCGAAGGCAGCAGGGAAAAATCAGATATTCTGTTTTAAGGGAAAGATGGATGAGAAAAATTTTCAGAAGACCCAGGAGTCTTAAATCAGCCCCATTCAGGTACTGCCCGGGATGCGGTCACGGCCTGCTTCAAAGGCTTATAGCCGAATGCATAGACTCCATGAAACTCAGGGGAAAGACCATTGGCATCGCACCCGTGGGATGCGCTGTTTTTGCGTATAACTATTTCGATTTCGATATGCTCGAAGCCGCGCATGGACGCCCTCCGGCCGTTGCGACCGCACTTAAGAGAACAATGCCGGATAAAATAATTTTTTCTTATCAGGGCGACGGTGATCTTGCAGCCATCGGCACGGCCGAGATAATACATGCGGCCAACAGGGGAGAGAATTTTTCCGTCTTTTTTGTAAACAATGCCACGTATGGAATGACAGGCGGGCAGATGGCCCCCACCACACTCCCTGGGCAACGCACAACGACGACCCCCGAGGGAAGGAATATCAGCACATCCGGTTATCCGCTTCACGTCTCGGAGCTTCTCTCGACAATTGAGGGGGCGTCTTTCATCCAGAGAGTATCAATAGACTCATATGAAAACATCCTGATTGCAAAAGACGCCATAAAAAAAGCATTTCGTTATCAGATCGAGGGCAAGGGGTTCAGCTTTGTGGAAATGCTCTCGCCCTGCCCGACCGCCTGGCGGCTGTCGCCAAAAGAATCCCTTGAATGGATCAGGACCGACATGGTCCGGGAGTATCCTCCCGGCATAATAAAAGACAAATTCATGGAGAATAATTAACTGGAGAAAAGAATAATAATAGCGGGTTCGGGTGGCCAGGGAATTCTGTTCTTCGGGAAGATACTCGCGTTTGCCGCCATGACCGAGAAAAAAGAAACTACATGGTTTCCTTCCTATGGAGTCGAGATGAGAGGTGGGACAGCTAACTGCACGGTCATCATCTCCGATGAAATGATAGGTTCTCCCATAGTGCGGCACCCGGACATACTCGTAACAATGAACAGGGCTTCATATGATAAATTTCAGCCGGAACTGATCAAAAAAGGGATCCTCTTTCTTGACTCTTCCCTGGTAAAAAAACCTGATTTCAGAAGAAAAGTGGAGACCGTCCAGGTCCCTTCAACTGAAATAGCGGGCTCTTCGGGAAACGCCAGGTCCGCCAATATGGTAATGCTCGGGGCCCTGATAGCCGGAACCGGAATTCTGAAAAAATCGTCGATTCTTGAAATATTTAAAAACCACCCGGAGGCCGGGGAAATCGCAAACGTGAAAATGAATACGGATTCGTTTCTGGAAGGTATGCTATACATTGAAAATACGAAAAGCTAAAATTTCAGACGTTAAAGTGATTCATAAACTAATAAACGAATTCGCTCGTAATGAAGAGATGATTCCAAGGGCAATTAACGAGCTTTATGAAAACATCAGGGATTTTATAGTCTGCGAAGATGATGAGAAAATTTGCGGGGTATGCGCGCTTCATGTTATGTGGGAAGACCTGGCCGAAATTCGCTCGCTTGCAGTAAAAAAGCAATACCAGAGGATGGGGATAGGGGAAAAGCTGGTCAGGCGCAGCCTGGTTGAAGCAAAGGGGCTCGGAATACAAAATATATTCGTTCTGACTTATCATCCGTCCTTTTTCAAGAAACTGGGTTTCGTGGATACCGACAAATCAAACCTTCCACAAAAAATATGGGGGGACTGCGTCAGATGTCCCAAATTCCCGGAATGCGATGAACACGCACTGATACTCAAACGGGGTGCGGCGTAAGATTCATTAATGAAAGAAAGGCATAGCGCAGAGAGCATAGCGTAACGGATAAAAGATGTTCAATGTTCAACGTTCAATGTTTAAGGCGCAAACAAAAGCAAAGCGTACCAGACTAAGGACGAAAAAAAAGCTCAGACAGTCTTGAATTCTTAACGCGTTCAGCCTCGGAATCATCCCTAAAATAATCAAAGGGGAATGAAAAACAATACCTGCTGATGACAAGAGTAACCCCTTAAGTAAGGGTAAATTACTCCCCTCTTAGGCAGAGGGGTTGGGGGGATTTGTTCAATCAAGCGACTTCTCTACAGCTTTTCATCCTTGAGAAGCTTGTATTCAATGCTGTCGACCAGCGCCTGGTAGGAAGCCTGGATAATGTCCTCTGAAACCCCGACAGTACCCCATTTCCTGTCCTTGTCTCCAGATTCAATAAGAACACGCACCTTTGCTCCGGTACCCCTGCCAGCGGTTAAAACGCGAACTTTATAATCATGAAGCTTTACATCCTTGAGCATGGGGTAGAACCTTTCGAGCGCCTTTCTTAACGCGTTATCGAGCGCGTTCACAGGGCCTCTTCCGGTCGCCGCGGTATGTTCGACATGTCCACTCACCTTCAGCATTATGGTGGCTTCGCTAAGAGGGTCTTCACCCTCTTTTCTCTTCTCTATTATGACTCTGAATCCGATGAGATCAAAAAATCTCTTATGCAGGCCGAGTGTTTTTTTCATCAAAAGTTCAAATGACGCCTCTGCGGCCTCAAACTGGAAACCCTGGTTTTCGAGGTCTTTCAGCTTGTCGGCTATCTCCCGCAGATGCGCTGAATTCTTCGTCAGCTTTATGCCGAATTCTTCGGCTTTCCTCAGAATGTTACTTCTTCCGGCAAGATCCGATATCAGTACCCTCCTGGAATTTCCGACAAGTTCCGGAGATATATGTTCATAGGTTTCAGGTCTTTTCATGACCGCGTTGACATGCATGCCGGCTTTATGCGCAAAGGCGCTGTCACCCGTATACGGCTGATGTTTGAAGTGCCTTAAGTTGGCGATCTCGTTAACATATCTCGATACATCTCTCAGCTTTTTCAGATTCTCCGGACTTACGCACTGTTTCCCGAGCTTCAGCTGGAGATTGGGTATAATCGAAACCAGATTGGCGTTCCCGCACCGTTCCCCGATTCCATTGATCGTCCCCTGTACGTGAGACGCGCCGGATTCAACAGCTATTATGGAATTGGCTACTGCACAGTCGATGTCATTATGCACATGAATCCCGATCGGAGTTTTGAAATCCTTTACTATCTTTTTTAATGTATTCCTTATGATGGTGGTTATGGTGCCGCCGTTTGTATCGCAGAGGACAAGGCAGTCAGCGTCGGCGTCCCGGGCGGCCGAAAGACACTTGAGGGCATAGCCTGGGTTATTTATATACCCGTCAAAAAAATGCTCGGCATCGAAGAAGACTTTTTCCACATGTTTTTTTAGGTAACCTATTGAGTTGTATATAATGTCAAGGTTCTCATCGAGCGATATCTTCAATGCCTCCGTGACATGAAAATCCCACGACTTCCCGAATATCGTTACCGCCGCGGGCATGGAATCGAGCAATGCCTTAATATTTCCGTCGTTTTCAGGCTTCTTTCCGGCCCTGTGAGTGCTGCCAAATGCGACTATTGTGGAATTCGCAAGACTTAATTTTTTCGCCTTATTGAAGTATTCGATGTCCCTGGGATTCGAGCCAGGCCATCCGCCTTCAATGTAATGCACCCCCGCGTCATCGAGCTTTTCCGTAATTCTCAGTTTGTCCTCGACGGAAAACGAAACATCCTCTGACTGGGCGCCATCCCTCAGCGTTGTATCGTATATCTCTATTCTGCGCATATTACCGAATTATCCGGCAAGCCCAAAGGTCTCGTGAAGCACCCTTACGGCGAGTTCAGTGAATTTGAGGTCTATTACGCATGATACCTTTATCTCCGAGGTGCTTATCATCATTATATTTATGTTATGGCCCGCAAGCGTCTGAAACATCCGGGAGGCGACACCGGAATGGGACCTCATGCCGACACCAACGATCGAGACTTTGCTTATGTCTTCTCTCTTGTCGACCCTCTTTGCTCCGAGTTCCAGGGCGACGGCTTCCGTCACCTCCAGCGCCCTGTCCGAATCGGTCCTTGGGACTGTAAAAGAGATGTCCGCGCTTTTTCCGTCACTGCTTATGTTCTGAACTATCATGTCGACAATAACATCGGCGGAAGCGATGGAATCAAACAGTTTGGCCGCGATTCCCGGTTTATCGGGGACATTGACAATAGTGATTTTAGCCTGGTTCTTATCATAGGCAATTCCAGATACAACGACATTCTCCATCTCTTTATCCTCCTCGACAACAAGCGTCCCGGGGTTTTCATTAAAACTGGACCTGACAACAACAGGCACCTTGTATTTCTTCGCGAATTCGACAGACCTCGCCTGTAAAACCTTTGCGCCGAGACTTGCCAGTTCCAGCATCTCTTCATAGGCTATCTTTTCGAGCTTTCTCGCCTCGGGAACAATATTGGGATCAGTGGTGTATACACCATCGACATCGGTATAAATCTCACAGAGGTCCGCCTTAACAGCCGCGGCGATAGCAACCGCCGAAAGATCCGATCCGCCTCTTCCGAGTGTTGTGATGTCGATCTCCCCCCTGGTCACGCCCTGAAAACCGGCAATAACCACAATATACCCGTCATCAAGGGCCTTTTTGACCCTCTCGCTCGAAATCTTCTCGATTCTCGCCCTGGTAAACACAGTGTCGGTAATAATGCCCGCCTGTCTTCCGGTCATGGCCATCGCCTTATGCCCTGACGACTCTACGGCCATGGCGGTAAGGGCACTTGTGACGCGTTCACCCGACGAAAGGAGGATATCCATCTCCCTTTCACTCGGCTTCGGTGATAACTGACGAGCGAAATCTATCAGTTTATCAGTCTCTCCCGCCATGGCGGAAACAACCACCACCACTTTATTGCCGGCTTCGGCAGTCCTTGCGACACGTCCAGCGACTTCCTTTATCCTGTCGATCGACCCTACGGAACTTCCGCCGTATTTTTGTACAATCAGCGCCAAAATTGCCCCCGCTATTAATTCCCCTGAATGAAATAATCCATCAGTTTATATCCTTCTTCGAAGATCAATATGTCTTCTTTTTTCAGTATATCCTCGGTGAAACGGGCACCTTCATTTTTTTGTATTTTCCTACTGTCCAGAATAACAAAAGGCACCGGGTCATCCGTATGTGTTCTCAACTCCACAGGTGTGGGGTGATCGGGTAAAAGCAGAATTTTGTATTCATCAAAAGCCTTAATCCCTTCTAATACAGTACCAACAACAAGGGCGTCAAAGTCTTCTATCGCCTTAATCTTCTCCATGCAATTGCCTGAATGCCCTGCCTCATCAGGCGCTTCGACATGTAAATATACAAAATCAAGCCGTTCCAGCGCCTTGAGCGCGGCCTCGGCCTTGCCTTTATAGTTCGTATCAATATATCCGGTCATTCCCGGAACTTTTAATATCTCGAATCCAGCGTATATCCCAAGTCCCTTTGTGAGATCCACCGCGGACACAAGAGCGCCATCAACGGAATATTTCTCTTTGAATGTCGGCATCTCCGGCTTTTTACCCTGTCCCCACAGCCAGATGCTGTTGCCCGGATTTTTACCTTTTTTTATTCTCTTTTTATTCACAGCATGGCTTCCGAGTGAAGAAACGGAATCGATCATCATCGTCCTGAGCAGGTCTTCGCCCTTGCCTACAGGCAGATAATCGATTATATCCTTTCCGAGAATGTCATGCGGAGGGACACACTCTACTTCGGTAGAACCGTTTGACCAGACCATGAGATGCCTGTAGCTTACACCGCGGTAAAATTTGATATCATCGGAACCAAGGTCTTCGTTGAGGATCTTTATAAGCACTGTAGCCTCTTTTGTCGTAATATGGCTGCTGCTGTAATCCTCCATTATCGCCCTTTCCCCTCTTTGATCAAATTTAAGGGTGACAAGATTACATCTGAACGCAACATCATCAGCCCCGAGCTGTACTCCGATGCTTGCAGCTTCGAGCGGCGCTCTGCCGGAATAATATTTCAGCGGGTCATAGCCGAGTACGCTCAGGTTCGCAACATCGGATCCAGGATGCATGCCCTTGGGGATAGTTCTCACCGAGCCCGGAATCCCCTCTGAAGCCAGTTTTGCCATGTTTGGAGTAGAGGCTTTCTGAAGCGGGGTCATCCCATCCAGTTCCTTTACCGGGCGGTCGGCCATGCCGTCACCTATGATTACGATATATTTCATAAAATATCATTTATGTTTTTTTCGACAATTTTCAGGTCCGCCCGTATTTTTATCGGTTCTTTTGAAACCTTAAACACAATATCAGGGTCCTTCAGCCCGTTCCCGGTCAATGTACATACCACGCTGTCACCGGCCTCGAAGTAACCCTCCTTATATAATTTTATAACACCGGCAAGAGACGCCGCCGAAGCAGGCTCGCATAAGATGCCTTCAGCCACGGCTATAAGTTTGTATGCGCTCAGTATTTCTTCGTCGGTAACGGCATCGATCCTGCCGCCGGACTCTTCTTTCGCGGCAAGGGCCGACTTCCAGCTTGCGGGATTTCCGATTCTGATGGCCGTTGCTATTGTCTCGGGGTTTTCGATCATCCTGCCAAGGACTATCGGGGCCGCGCCAGCGGCCTGAAACCCCAGCATAACATGGAGTGTCTCGATCCTGTTCGCCTTATTATATTCGTTGTAACCTTTCCAGTAGGCCGTGATATTCCCGGCATTGCCAACGGGCAGGGCATGGTATTTAGGTGCAAACTGGAGCTGGTCGCAGACCTCAAATGCGGCAGTCTTCTGGCCCTCGATCCTGAACGGGTTTATGGAATTCACGAGAGTTATCGGATATTTGGTCACTATCTCCTTGACTATAGTCAGGGCCTGGTCGAAATTACCCTCGATTTGCATAACATATGATCCATGCGCCAGGGCCTGGGAAAGTTTTCCGATGGCGATCTTGCCTGCCGGAATAAGCACAATGGCCTTTATCCCGGCCCTCGCGGCATAAGCTGCCGCTGCTGCGGAGGTGTTTCCGGTCGAGGCACAGATTACGGCCTTTGAACCGGCCTCAACCGCCTTCGATAAAGCAAGGGTCATACCCCTGTCCTTAAACGAACCGGTTGGGTTCGTGCCGTCGAATTTAAAATACAGCTCAAGATCCAGACCAATCCTGTTTTTCAGGTTTACAGCTTTTATCAGAGGGGTGTTGCCCTCATTTAAAGTTATAATGGGAGTCTCATCAGTTACAGGAAGAAAATTTCTGTATACGTTTATTATTCCGTTCCACATCATACTGTCTAAATATCTCCTTTTATCACTTTCTGCCTCAATGAGTATTTCCGCTTTCCAGACTATTCAATAATATCTCCTTCTACGAGTTCGACATCAACTCCCTTTTCCTTAAGCCAGTGGATTCCCTTTTCTATATCGTCATCAGCTCCGTCAAGTTCAAGTATCATCTCACCAACTGTTTCCGTAACTCTCGCCCTTCTTATATTCGGCATAACCTTGAACTGTTTCGCCATCGTAAATATCACCGGCTCTTTAATGAGATTCGGGGGGAAAGTCAACTTAACTCTTCTTTTCATTATTTCCTCCTATTGGCGACCGCCAGCGATAGCGGGCACAATCGAAACCTCGTCACCATCCTTTACTATCGTCTCTTCCACGTTAAGGAACCTTATGTCCTCGTCATTGAGATATATGTTCACGAATCTCCTTATTTTGCCGTTCTCGGATATCCGCTCCGCGATTCCTGGAAATCTCTTATCAAGATCATCCACAAGTGATATTATGGTCCCCGTCGCGCCCTCGACTTCCTCCTGACCCTGGGTGAGCCTCTGCAACGGTGTCGGAATTCTTACTTTTACTGCCATTCATGTCACCTCCTGACAGGTCATTGACCTTTTTTTATTTTTCCAAGCGTCTCTTCAAAAGAGGCAAGGTTAGGGTTTATATGGTACGGCTTCATGGTATGTCCCTGCAAAGCCTCCTGTGTCTTAAGTCCGTTTCCTGTAATGCATATGACCGTAACCCCGTCTTTTTTCAGACGGCCTGATTCAATCAGCTTCCTGGTAGCGGCCAGGGTAACGCCACCCGCCGTCTCCGCGAAAATCCCTTCAGTCTTTGCCAGGAGCTTAATCGCGTCAATGATCTCCTGGTCGGTTACATCCTCTGCATATCCTCCTGTTTCCCTGACCACCCGGGACGCGTAAAAACCGTCGGCGGGATTGCCTATCGCGAGGGACTTGGCTATTGTATCAGGCTTCACAGGCCTTATAGCATCGGTATCGTTTTTAATCGCCGTGGAAATAGGGGAGCATCCCGCGGCCTGCGCGGCAAACACCTTTGTCTTCAGTCCTTTAAGGATCCCTATATCCTTGAATTCCCTGAAACTCTTCCATATCTTTGTTAGAAGCGAGCCGCTGGCGCATGGCACTACAACATTGTCAGGGGCCTTCCATCCAAGCTGTTCTACGATCTCAAATCCGAGCGTCTTTGAACCCTCGGCATAAAAGGGCCTGATATTTATATTCACAAAAGCCCATCTGTATTTATTCGCCACCTCGCTGCAGAGCCTGTTCACTTCATCGTAATTGCCGTCGACAACAATGAGGTTCGGCCCGTAAATCAGGGACGCGACTATCTTGCTCGCCTCCAGTGTGGCGGGTATAAATATAAATCTTTTAAAGCCCGCCATGGCCCCATGAGCTGAAACGGCATGCGCGAGATTTCCCGTTGACGCACACGCCACGGTGTCAAACCCGAATTCTTTTGCCTTGGTCAGCGCAATCGATACGACCCTGTCCTTAAAGGAAAGCGTCGGATGAACAACGGTATCATCCTTGATATATAATTCGTCGAGACCAAGCACTTTCGCAAGGGCGTCCGCCTTGATAAGCGGGGTAAATCCTGAATTCAATCCTGCCTGCGGCTCTCCGTCAACAGGCAGGAGTTCCTTGTACCGCCAGAGATTCTGCTGGCGGGATTCTATCTTTTTCCTGCTTATCGCGCCTGCTATGCTTTCATAGTCATAGGCCACTTCAAGCGGGCCGAAACAGAACTCGCAGACATAGATAGGTTCAATCGGATATTCTCTTCCACATTCCCTGCATTTAAGACCTTTTATATGTCCCATAATTTCATCTCCTAATCAAAACATATACTTTTACTATTTTACTTTAAATCAACACAAAAAATGAATTCCACGACGCATAATATTTATTTATTATTTGCCTTTTTTAATAATAACGGCCGGGCATGGCGGGAGTGGTGAAAATGTCCTGCCCGCGATACATTAACCCCCCCAGGCAAAGTCGACTGGCTTTCTGCAAGTAAAACTTCAAGTTACACCTGCATCCATGTGAATCATAAAGGAATTTCACTGCCATACCGATTAATTCACCCTGTCATCCTTTTTCTTTTTTCGCCTCATCCCACAATGCGTCCATCTCCGCAAGAGTCATATCTGAAAGTTTCCGGCCATTTTCAGCAACCGTTATTTCCATATGCCTGAAGCGTGTTATGAACTTGTTGACGGTCTTTCTCAACGAGTCTTCAGCGTTCAGACTAAAAAATTTCGCTATATTGACCAGCACAAAAAGGATGTCGCCGAGTTCTTCCTCCATACCGGCATGTTTTTTTTCTTTAACCGCGTTCTTAAATTCATCCAGTTCCTCATCCAGTTTGAGGAGGACATCCTCCGGCCTTTCCCAGTCAAACCCAACCGCTGAAACCCTCTCCTGAAGCTTTTGCGCCCGCTGTAAGGAAGGCAGGCATTGGGGAATCCCTTCAATAACCGACTCCCTGAGTTTGCCCTCTTTCTTCTTATGGACATCCCAGTGCTCCAGCACCTCTTCGGCGGTCCTGTATTCGGCGTCGCCAAAAACATGCGGATGCCTCGTGATCATCTTACTTCCTATTTTATCGATCACGTCATGGATATCAAATTCGCCTTTTTCACTGGCAAGCCGGCAGATAAATATGATCTGGAAAAGAAGATCGCCAAGCTCTTCCTTTAACGCCCCGGGGTCTTTTTCGTCTATCGCCTCAAGCACCTCGTATGTCTCTTCGACTATAAAAGGTTTAAGGCTCCCGGTTGTCTGCTCCCTGTCCCAGGGACAGCCATTTTCACTTCGCAGCACAGCAATCAGATCCAGAAGTTCATTGAAATCCATATATATTGATTATATTATGGATTGTTCCGTCAATTGTCAAAAAGCATTAAATGATTGACAATCCGCGTATCCGGTTGCACTTTAACTGTATTATATTATTTAATAATCTTTATGTTAGAACTGACTCCATTGATGAAACAGTATTTCAGTATCAAGGAAAACCACCTTGACGCCATCGTCTTCTTCAGGCTGGGTGATTTCTACGAGATGTTCGGGGAAGACGCCGAGAACGCGTCAAAAATCCTCCAGATAACACTGACAACAAGAGAGAAGACCAGGGACAATCCCATCCCGATGTGCGGCATACCTTATTTCGCGTCGGAGTCCTATATATCCAGGCTGATAAAGGCCGGCTATAAAGTCGCCATATGCGAACAGACGGAAGACCCCAGAGAGGCAAAGGGCATTGTATCGAGAGAAGTGGTCAGAGTGATCACGCCCGGCACGCATGTTCCGGAAAATCCGAAAGAAAATATTTATATTATCAGCATCTTTCCTTCTGGAAAAAAACACGGCATCGCTACGGCCGATATCTCCACGGGGGAATTCATCGTTTTCGAGACCGAAGAGAATATCGAGGATGAGATCAGCAGATTCGAGCCGAAGGAAATCATTATACCGGACAGCATCAAAGATGACATTCATTACAGCGAAGTCCTTTCGGGATTCAACGTTTCCACTATAGATGACTGGGTCTTTGATTATACCGAGGCATACAGAACGCTCCTCAAGCGATTCAGGGTGTCCTCGCTGGAAGGATACGGGTGTGAAGGGGAGACGTCGGCTATTTCGGCCGCCGGTGCACTTATAAGCTACCTTGAAAATACGCAGGAGGGTTTCCCGGCCTTTAAAAAAATCACAACGCTTAAACAGAACTCGTTTATGTTTATAGACGCGGCGACACAGCGCAACCTTGAGTTGTCCCGCAACCTGAAAGATGGTTCGGGAGAAGAAACCCTTCTGTGGGTCCTTGACGAGACCTTGACGCCGATGGGCGGCAGGTTACTTAGGGCCTCGCTGCTCCGCCCCATGACAAATGCCACGGAAATAAGATCGCGCCACGCTGCGGTGGAATACCTTATAGAGGATTTTGAACTGCAGGAAGAACTCCGCAATTCATTAAGAAAGGTGCAGGACATCGAGAGACTGACCTCAAAGGTATCATCTGGAACCGCGAATGCAAGAGATCTTGCCGCAATAAAAAATTCCCTTTTGAATCTTCCGGTAATAAAAAGTTCCCTTTCAGCGTCCAGGAACGACTATTTCAAATCTCTGTCCTATGAGATCGCGGAATTTTCTCTTCTTAAGGATCTCCTGGAAAAGAGCAT
The DNA here is from genome assembly GCA_024275975.1 of Nitrospirota bacterium. Lineage (GTDB taxonomy): Bacteria > Nitrospirota > Thermodesulfovibrionia > Thermodesulfovibrionales > UBA6898 > JAJRYC01. Next base: position 53,045 of record JAJRYC010000038.1, read on the forward strand.
CATAGACAGCCCTCCAATTACTGTAAAGGACGGTGGCATAATCAGAGAACAATATGACAAAGAAGTCGACGCTCTCAGGAATATCTCAACAAAAGGCAAGGATTTTATATCAGACCTCGAGATAAGGGAGAAGAAAAGGTCTGGAATATCCTCGCTGAAGATCGGATATAACAGGATTCTGGGCTACTATATAGAGGTAACCAAGTCAAACATTGATATGGTACCTGAAAATTACATAAGAAAGCAGACACTGGTGGGAAGCGAAAGATTTATCACGGATGAACTGAAAGAATACGAAAACAAGGTGCTCGGCGCCGAAGAGAGGCTGAAAAATCTCGAATATGAGCTATTCAGGAAAATCCTTGCATCCGTAAAGGAAGAGATCGGCGCGCTCTTTAAGGCCGCTGGAGTACTCGCAGTGCTGGACTTTCTTTTATCGCTGTCAGTGGTAGCCAAACGTTATAATTATATCAGGCCCGTCATTGTAGAGGAGAGCCTGATAGACATTACTGATGGAAGACATCCTGTCCTCGAGCGCATATTATCAGCCGAGAGATTCATACCAAACGATACCTTTATCGACGGCCTTGACAGCAGGCTCCTGATTCTTACAGGTCCTAACATGGCAGGAAAGTCCACTTATATGAGGCAGGTCGCCCTTATCGTGCTGATGGCGCAGATGGGGAGCTTTGTCCCCGCGGCATCCGCGAAAATCGGGATTACAGACAGGATTTTAACCCGCATCGGCGCATCTGATTTTCTGTCAAAGGGACAGAGTACATTTATGGTTGAGATGATAGAAGCGGCGAATATTGTCAATAATGCGACTTCGCAAAGCCTGATTTTGCTTGATGAGGTCGGCAGGGGCACCAGCACTTTTGACGGAATAAGCATTGCATGGGCCATAGCGGAAGATATCCTGAACAATATAACCGCGCGCACGCTATTTGCGACGCATTACAACGAACTAACGGAACTGGCCCTCGCTCTGGATGGCGTAAAAAACTACAACATAGCCGTCAAGGAATGGGGAGATGAAATAATTTTTCTCAGAAAAATCGAAGAAGGCCCGGCTGACAAAAGCTATGGCATACAGGTTGCCAGGCTGGCGGGCATGCCGGAGAGTATTCTAACCCGCGCCAGAGCGGTGCTCAACAACCTTGAAAAAGAGGAGCTCAATCAATACGGCAAACCCAAACTTGCCGGCAAAAAATCAAAAGCGCAGAGAGAACAACTCGACCTGTTCTCTTCCGTGAATGAGTCGATAGTGGCTGAAATCCGTAACCTTGATATAGACGGCCTTAATCCCGAGGACGCGCTTTTAAAACTTGGTGAACTGCAAAAGAAGCTTGAATTTTGAGGCTCAGAGTAAATGAGAGCGGGTGAAAATATATTAAAATATTAATTCCCCCCTCTTTTGAAAAAGAGGGGGACAAAAAGGGAAGCTGAAATATTCATAATTGACCCATTCGATTACATGAAGATTGAATCTTGATTTTCCAGACCAATTTTGACAAAAAATCACAATTTGTTTATCTTATTCTTGCTTTACAAAGCTGAGAATTCTATGATAATAAAGCGGAAGATATAAATTCCTGACTAAGGAGGCGGCAATGAATCCTGATGATTTCAAATATCACAAAGAACACACATGGGTAAAGGTAACAGGGGGAAAAGCAACAATCGGTATCACTGATTACGCGCAGGACGCGCTTGGGGACATCGTATACATCGACCTTCCTGAAATCGATGCTTCCGTGGAAGCCAACAGTGAAATTGCCGAGATAGAATCTACAAAGGCAACATCCAGCATAATATCGCCGGTTAGCGGAAAAATCGCTGAAATTAACGAAAATCTTTCCGAATCGCCGGAGGTCATCAACGAAGATCCTTACGGAAAGGGCTGGGTGGCTATACTCGAAATGGATAACACTTCAGAGCTTGACGAACTGATGGACTCATCGGCATATGAAAAATTTACAGAAGAGGAATCAAAATGAGACTAACTATTATCGGTGCTGGACCGGGCGGATACGTCGCTGCGATTAAAGCGGCTCAGTCAGGCGCCAGTGTTACCGTGATTGAAGATACCGATGTTGGCGGTACCTGCCTGAACAGGGGCTGCATTCCGACAAAGGCGCTGGTGGCCTCGTCTGAAATGCTCGCTAAAGCAAGAGAATCCGATAAGTTCGGCATAGAAATATCAGGAGACATCAAACCAAACTTCTCAAAGATTATCGAAAGAAAAAACAGGATCGTCAGCGCGCAGGTGAAGGGGATCAGGGGTCTTTTCAAGAGCTGGGGCGTCGTGCTGAAAGAAGGCAGGGCCTCCCTGGTTTCGGCCAATGAAGTCGAGATAACACTGAAAGACGGTTCAACCGGGAAGCTCGATTCCGACAGGATAATAATCGCCACAGGATCCAGACCGGCCAGGATACCGGGGTTTCCCTTTGACGGAGAAAATATAATCACAAGCGATGAGGCACTGGAACTTACGGCAATCCCCCAAAGCCTGTTAATAATAGGCGCCGGAGTAATCGGCTGTGAGTTCGCTTGCATCTACCGAGAACTCGGCTCCGAAGTTACCATGGTTGAAATGCTTCCCAGGGCGGTGGCCACAGAAGACCAGGAAGTTTCATCGCTTCTCGAAAAAGAATTCAGGAAGAAAAAAATCAGGCTCCACACCGGCGTCAAGGTTGAAAAAGTCGAGAAAAAAGAAGACGGGGTCCACGTATTTCTATCCGACGGCAAAGAGCTTATCGCGGAAAAGGTTCTCGTCTCGATCGGAAGGTCATTAAACAGCGACAATATCGGTCTCGAAAAGGCGGGTGTAATCAGGGGCACAAGGGGAGAAATAACCGTTAATGAAAAGATGGAGACGAATATACCGGGAATATACGCGATCGGGGATGTCACCGGGGGCATGATGCTGGCGCATATCGCCTCGAAACAGGGCATTATAGCCGCCCAAAACGCGGTTGGTATGAATGAAGTCATGGATTACAGCGTGGTGCCGGCTGCAATCTTCACTGACCCTGAAATAGCTTCCGTGGGATTGAGAGAGCATCAGGCCGAAGAAAAAGGGCTAAAGTTCAGGACAGGCCGTTTTCAGTTCCGCGCCCTCGGCAAGGCGCACGCAATCGGTGAGATTGCGGGGTTCATAAAGATCATATCCGAGGAATCAACCGATAAAATCCTTGGGGTCCATATTATCGGCCCTCACGCGTCCGATCTTATCCATGAAGCTGCGGTCGCGTTAAAGGCCGGACTTACCGCACGCGACATTGCAGGGACGATCCATGCGCACCCAACTCTGTCCGAAGGCGTCATGGAGTCCGCCGAAGACGTGCACGGCGAAGCGATTCATGCGGCTAAAAAATAATCCTTCAATATAATCCCCATGTTCCGGGAAGGTGAGATGGAAAGTTGGATTTCTCATTCGAAAAAGGTCAACCACCCGCTCTTTTCAGAGCTTGATGTTCATCTGCGCGCGATCAGCCGGTTCTTTAACGTGGAATACCTTACGTTTTCGGATAAAGACCTTACGTCAAGGAACTTCTACAATGAATTAGTAGCTGCACGGGACACGATTCTCCGTATTCTCGCTGTAATGGAAGTCGTCATACCGGAGAGCAGGAGAAACGTCTACTGGTTTCAGAAATTCGCGGAAACAAAGCTCCTCCCTGAACATAAAAGGGAAATCTTCCAGCAGGATCTTTATAGCGAAGACACACAGGAAAAAAGCCTGCTCCTGTTATACGATTCTTTTCTGGATCTCAAAGGCGTTATCACTGACCTTATCAGAAGCAGGCATGTCTCGTATCAGGGGTTTACGAACATCGGACATCTTATCGGAAAAGAGATAAGAGAAAATGTATTTTTTAATCCCTTCAGAAAAACCACGAAACCCGAATATAATGTAATTAACAATATCGAGATATCCGGCATTGTCAAATCCATAGAAGACAAAAAGCTGAAAAAACAGATCTCGATCATATACCTGTACTTATTCAGGTTCCTGCGTTTTATGAATTTTATCGACATCGAAACAGAGCGGTCCGTCAGCCTTAACTCATCACTGGCAATACTTATACTGCTGAGATCCGAGATAAATATGTTCCTTGGGTACATCGAGAAAGTCGTTAAAAAAGTCAGGCCGCCCGGCCTTGCTTCAGCATTGAATTCCATCGTATACCAGTTCTCCATGGAATCGAAACGGGTTTATCTTCAGGAACTCAGGGACATTCACCAAAAAAAAGCGCCGGTGCATTTCAGGGGGAAGCTTGAAAACTGTCACGGAATCCTGAAAAATCTCACAGAGCAGAGTATATTTCAGTTATCGCTGCAGTTCAGGCCTGAATTAAAGGGAGATCAGATATTCGAAAGTTTTGTGACCAGACTTGAACAATCGTTGAGACTGAGAGAAGATATTTTTATCCTCCACAAGTTCACTTCCTTACTGGGGAGCCGAACCGCCGATGCCGATGAACGACTGAAAGTCTTTGAATCGCTCAGGAATTATATGTTATATTTTGAGAGCTTTACTTTCAGGCTTTTGAGACACGACGATTACGAAGAGTTCGTAAAGTTCTTTAATGAGCTGAACTCGATAAACAAAAACGCCCTGCTCGGCCCGGAATTCCGTAAGATAATAGAAAAGATAGATTACTTCAGGATCTATCTGGAGGCGACTCTAAGACATATATCCAACAGATCGGAACTGGACGGCAGATCAGTCGATATGGAGAGGGTGGAATCTTTTATCAGACAATATCTGTAATTCCGGATAATCAAGCCGGACTAAGGAGGAAATCGTGGGAATAATTGTAGATTTTATAGCAAGAGAAATCATTGATTCCAGGGGAAACCCGACAGTAGAGGTCGACACATATCTTGAGAGCGGGATTATGGGGAGGGCCGCAGTCCCGTCAGGCGCGTCAACCGGGGAACGGGAGGCCATCGAACTCAGAGACGGCGGCAAAAGGTTTCATGGGAAAGGAGTCCGGCAGGCGGTCAGGAATGTCCTTGAGAAAATAGCCCCGGTGCTTCGCGGGGCGAATTCCGACAACCAGGCCGATATAGACAATCTGTTGATAGAGCTCGACGGTACCGATAATAAAGAAAAGCTCGGCGCGAACGCAATTCTTGGGGTCTCCCTGTCTGTCTGCAAGGCGACCGCGCTGGAGCTGGGCCAGCCCCTGTATAAATACATCGGCGGCTGTAACGCCAAAGTACTGCCCGTGCCGATGATGAACATATTAAACGGCGGCGCCCACGCGGACAACAATCTCGATATCCAGGAATTCATGATAATGCCGGTCGGATTCCCTGATTTTTCATCGGCGCTGAGGGCCGGTTCGGAGATATTCCAGACCTTAAAGAAGATACTGAAAGGCAAAAAGCTCAATTCCTCGGTCGGGGATGAAGGCGGTTTCGCACCGAACCTTGCCGGCAATGAAGAAGCGATATCTCTTATTTTAAAGGCCGTCAGGGAATCAGGGTACACGCCCGGTAAAAATATCTTCCTGGCGCTCGACGTCGCTGCTTCCGGGTTTTACTCAAAAGGTCTTTACAGTTTTGAGGGTAAAAAAGTCAAAAGCAGCGACATGATAGACTATTACCGGAAATTAATAGCAGAGCACCCTATTCTTTCCATTGAGGACGGCCTGTCTGAAAATGACTGGAAAGGATGGGAAACAATGACATCAAGTCTCGGCGACAAGCTCCAGATTGTGGGAGACGATATTTTTGTGACCGATACAAAACTTCTGAAAAAGGGAATCGATAAAAAAATCGCTAATTCCATTCTGATAAAACTCAACCAGATAGGCACTCTCACCGAAACCCTCGATGCCATCGAGATGGCTAAAACAGCCGGGTATACCGCCATAATCTCTCACCGCTCGGGGGAGACGGAGGATACAACAATAGCTGATCTCGCAGTAGCATGCAATACCGGCTTCATAAAAACCGGTTCGCTCGCCAGAAGCGAGCGCGTAGCGAAATACAACAGGCTTCTTGTCATAGAAGAAGAGCTTGGGGAATCGGCAGTATACAAAGGAACAAATACGTTCTATAATTTAGGATAATGACTACTAACAACTTATTACGAAAACAGGTTATATCAGAACTCAGGAAAAGAAGGCATATATTCCTTACTTTTATAATTCTCAGCTTTATCTACCTGGCTATAAATCTTTTCTTCAGCGATATGAGCCTCTTCAAACTTTTTGAGCTTAACGACACCCAAAATAATATAAAAACAGAGATAGCCAGTATAAATAAACAGAACGAACAGCTCAGGACCCAGATAAAATTACTGAAAGAAGATCCTTTCTACAGGGAAAAACTCGCCCGGGAAGAATTTGGGCTGGCAAAGCCTGACGAATACATATTCCAGTATGACCGATAACCACGAGACCAGGTGCTTAGGATAAAACCATTCCTTATGTATGCAGACCGACCGCTTTCCCGTTGAATTACTAAAAGAACCGATTGATCCGCTTTAAAAACACTATTTTCCAAGCGGATCAAACGGCTGGAGCTATTCTTTTACGGCTGAAACTATTTATGTTACACTATTGATTAAACCTGATTGATGACGAAAATCCTGGAGGGATTTAAAATGTTCGACATAAAGTTAGAAAAACTTCCTGCAGTTGTTTCCGGGAGGATAAGACCTTTTATTGAAGAAATCCTCGGCGGTTATTCCGAAAATATCCACTCAATCCATATTGTGGGCAGTTCCATTACAAAAGATTTCGATGAAAAGACTACGGACATCAACAGCATATTCGTGCTCAGGGAAATGGACCTGCAATTTATTAAGCTGATCGCGCCTCTCGGGAAAAAATACAGGAAAAAGAGCGTCGCTGCACCGCTCATTATGACCCCTGAATACATTTTAAGTTCGCTGGATGTATTCCCCATCGAGTTTCTTGATTTTAAAATTATCCATGAGACGGTCTATGGTCAAGATATATTAAAAGACATCGGGATAACGGCAGTTGACTTAAGAAATCAGTGTGAAAGAGAAATAAAGAGCAAGCTGATCGGACTCAGGCAGGGATATATCTCGTCCCTTGGGGACAGGCAGCTGCTTACAGAACGCTTTGTCAGTTCCATTGCCGGTTATATGCCGCTTTTCCGTGGAATCATATTTCTGATGGGCAAGGAACCTCCCACGGGTAAATACGATGTTATATCCGCACTTTCTTCTTCCACTGGCATCAACACGGATGTATTTAAGCGGATCGTGGACATAAAGAAAGGCAAATCAAAATTGTCCAGGGCGGAGCTGGATACAATATTTGAAGACTTTTACGCAACTACGGAAAAGCTTGGGAAGATAATAGATGAATATCATGTTTAAACGTCTTTTCCTGGTAGTCCTGTTCTCCCTGTTTATTGCTCCATCGTCATTTGGAGTTCTGCCTCCCATACCGCAGACACCACGAAACTATGTCGTGGATCTGGCTAACATCATTGACAATAATGTTGAACAACGCCTGAATGGATACCTGCAGGAACTGGAACAGAAGACAACCGCGCAGTTCATTGTTCTGACAATCATCTCCCTCGAAGGAGAATCAATTGATGATCTCTCTATCACTATCGCGCATGATAAATGGAGTCTGGGGCAGAAAGGAAAAGATAACGGGGCATTACTACTTGTCGCGCTCAAGGACAAAAAGTACAGGTTCGAGATAGGATACGGTCTCGAAGGAATACTGCCTGACAGTCTGGTCGGCAGCATAGGCCGGGAATATCTCCAGCCATATTTCAAAAAAGGAGACTACTCCACCGGGATATTCGCCGCGTCACTGGCGGTAGCAGGCGTGATCGCTTCAGACGCAGGCGTGAATATCACGGGAATGCCGAAGCTCAGAAGATCTATTCCTTCCACCAGGCCCGTGAAGGTCGGTATCGCCGGTAAGATATTCACCGTCCTGTTTATTCTGGGGGCCATCATATTACTCATAAAAAATCCACGCCTGTTTCTTCTCCTCCTCCTCTTCTCTTCAATGGGAGGCGGCAGGAGAGGCTGGGGCGGTGGCGGCGGTTTCGGTGGCGGGGGCGGCGGCTTCGGCGGCGGCGGGGGGGGCGGCTTCGGCGGCGGCGGCGCATCGGGAGGATGGTAGGTTATGTTTCGATCCACAGTGTCAATCCATGTTAATGTATTAAAGGAGGTTTTTAATGGGAAAAGGTTTAAAAATAACGCTGATTGTTCTGGGCGTAGTTCTGATAATCGGTATCATGATTTCCAAATGGGCGATCGGTCAATATAACAATGTGATCGCCATGGACGAGAACGTCAAGGGTAAATGGGCACAGGTCGAGAACCAGTTAAAGAGGAGATATGACCTGATCCCTAATCTTGTTGTGACGGTTAAAGGGTATGCGAAACATGAAAAAGAGCTGTTCGAAAACATTGCCGAGGCCAGGACAAAGTACTTTCAGGCAAAAGATGTAAAAAGCAAAATAGGGGCGTCAAATCAGCTTGAGGGCGTACTCTCGCGCCTCCTGCTCCTCAGGGAAAAATATCCGGACCTCAAAGCCAACCAGTCCTTTCTGAAACTCCAGGATAGCCTTGAAGGAACTGAAAACAGGATCGCGGTCGAGAGGAAGAGGTACAACGAGTCGGTGCAGATGCTTAATACTTATATAAGGACATTCTTCGGCAGGTTTTTTGCCGGCATAGCTGGTGTGTCCGCCGCAGAATACTATGAAATTCCGGAGGGACAGGCAGAGAACCCGCAGGTAAAATTTGGAGAGTGAGAAAGCATTAGTTTGAACTAAACTAAAAAATTACATACGAACAGGCAGGCATGTATATGGAAAATCCCTTACAATGCGGAACCGGCGTACATGCCTGCCTGACCGGTTTTGACTGAGTTACCGGATATCAGGCATTGTGTTCTTTTGAAAGCTTTTCCTTCTCCTTTTCGTATGCCTCTTTCCCCGCCCCGATGGCTGAACCGACAAGTGATTTCTTTTCTTCATAAGTACTTTTGCCCTTTTCGATGACAGATGACATTTTGTCCTTTGTCTGTTCGATATACCCGGTGGACCTGCCCCTTATATCATCAACATAATCCTTGATTTTGGTTCTGGTTTCACTTCCCTGACGGGGAGCAAACAGAAAAGCAAGTACTGCGCCGACAACTCCACCTAAAAGAAAAGACAGCAATACCGAACCAGACCCGGAACCATAACCATAATCCTCATTTCTCATCATTTTTCTCCTTTCTTTAAAAGTTGATTTGTTAAGTATGATAACGTTCCAACTATACCTGCCCTTAAACTCTTCACCCTTAAGGAGACAGTTGACTTAAAAAACTCATCCGCCGCCGCACTGACAGCGTATATCTTCTGCCCGGCCTCATTTATAGAACCGGAAAATTCCCTGACATCCGCAGTTACGTTATTAATATTCTCTGATATATTCTTCAAGTCCTTTAACGTGAGGTGCAGTTCTTCCAGTGCGGGATTAAGCTTCTCTTCAGTTGATCGTCTCAGCGCAACGGATGTTCGCCTTGCTTCAATAAGCAGGGGGATTAAAAAAGCAACTACAGCCAGAACCGAAACAGTGATCACTACCATTAGAATATCAAACATCCATTGCCTCCTTGATGATCTTAATTATATCACATTTTTTATAAATCCTATTTTTTTCACCATACCGTTCGTCCATAACCAGCCGTGCGGGGTCCCCCGGAGCTTGGGCTTATCATCGTCATCCAGTTTTATGTTATTCTTTACAACCATGGATGACGAACGCTTTATCAGAAGGACGATAGCTCTGGCCGCGCGCGCGAAAAGCATGACCAGCCCTAATCCCATGGTTGGGGCCCTGGTCGTAAAAAACGGCAGAATAATATCCGAGGCCTACCATAAAAAAGCCGGAACACCTCATGCCGAGGTACTGGCAATAGGCAATGCGCCTGATAGTGTCAGGGGCGCCAGCCTTTATGTAAGCCTTGAGCCTTGCTGCCACAAAGACAAGAGGACCCCGCCATGCACAAAAAAAATTATAGCCTCCGGCATAAAAAAAGTCGTAATCTCGATGAAAGACCCCAATCCAAAGGTCTCGGGGAAAGGCATCAAAGAGTTAAGGAAGGCAGGGATAGAGGTAATCTCCGGTGTCCTGGAAGATGAGTCAGGAAGGCTCAACGAATCATATATCAAATATATAACAACGGGCATGCCCTTCGTAACCCTGAAGGTGGCGATGACCTTGGACGGGAAAATAGCCACGCCCGAAGGCGAATCGAAATGGATTACAGGCGAGAAGGCTAGAAGGATGGTCCACAGGCTGAGAGGCCGTGTCGACGCTGTTATGACTGCCATAGGAACGGTAAAGGCAGACAATCCACGCCTGACATGCAGGACCGGAAACTATAAAAACCCTACACGTATAATAATAGACCCTGACCTGGAGATATCAGTCGACTCAAATGTATTATTAACACCGCCCGATACCTTCATCGTAGCCAGAAAAACAGCGGCGCGGGTTGCCGGGAGGGCATTCAGCGAGAAGAAAAAACTTTTATCGGAAAGAAATATCAGGATAATAGAATATGAGGGGGGGAAAGCCGATCTTCAGAGGCTGATGAAAGAGCTCGGCGGGACCAATATCACTTCAGTCCTGGTTGAAGGGGGTTCATCTCTGAACTCCCGCTGTCTTGAAGAGGAGATTGTCGATAAGGTCATGTTTTTTATAGCCCCAAAGATTATCGGCGGCAGGGAATCATTTCCGTCCGTCGGAGGAAAGACTTACAGAAGCCTTCAAGGCGCCCACAGGCTAAAAGATTTAAAAATAAAGAGGATCGGCGATGATATTCTGGTCGAAGGATACATTCGGAAGTAAGCCCATACTTTAAAGGCTAGACTCTCGGCTTGGCCATTATCTCCAGTACTCTTAAATCCAGAAACCTCTTTGAAGCGGCGGATTTCAGCACCATCACGGTATCCGCGCCGTATGCCGTACCGGCAACGGCTATGACCTCTTCGCCTTCCGGGACAAGTCCTCCGTCCGCAGCCATCATGACGATCTCACAACACACCTTTGCACCTTCCCCGAATCTTCTTAATGACTGGGCGATAAGCATCGCCGGATAAATACCGCTAAAACCGGCGGCCAGTGATGTCTCTATTGAATGGGTAAGTATAGTCCCTGTGTACATTGCGGCCCCGTTTGCCTTGATCCGGGCCTTCACCTCATCGGACAATTCAACTTTATTCGGCCCTTTAAATCCGGCGGAATGGGTGACAACAACCAGGTTCAGGCCGCTGTCACGCAGGGCGTCCGAAAATAAAAGCCCGGTCTCTCCGCGAGTTGACGCGACAACAACATGTCTGTAAGCCCCTTCCTTCAGCGCATCATGAACGATCTTAAGGCATTCTCCCGTATTATCTTCCCCCGTCTTTTCAAAATATACAATTTTCTTTTCCATGTCCGCTATTATATCATAAAGGTCAGCGTGATCAAACAAACTTTGGATATGTCCCGGCATTCCCTGTTGTCATTTTCCGTCGGAAGTAATAAGGCTATCCGGGAATATAAAATAAAAATCATGCCGACAAAACATAGTGGATTCTTAAGGCTGTAGATAATAGATTACGGCCGGCGACTCAAAACCGGCTGAAACCTGCAGAAATCCGCAAAAAATTGGAAATCCAGCACTTTTTGTGCTACCATATAAAATGTATAGCAAACTACACTCTCATCACTATCAACAGCAAAAATTTATCAATATATCACTACGGTGTTTACCCGTGAAGGAACACACAGATTCACCCGAATGGCGTCAGATTCAGTTGTTCTTTTGATTCTGCTGATTTGTTCGTTGAGCAGCACCACGGAATTACCCGTTGGTATCTACAAAGATTATAGGAATCAATAATATCTTGCATACAAAGAACAGCAAGTTACTAAACGTCCGCGAAAGTCTGTGCACCGGACTACCCGGAAGCCTTAAGGGAAGATTAAACCGATGGTTTGCGCCTGTCAGAGAAGTGTCTGCGTCCCTTAAAAAATCAGATAAAGGAGCTCTTGACCGCCCGGGAGACCGGGGATATATTCAATAACCGCATCTGTTCCAATGAAAAAAATTGTTATACTTTTAACTCTATCTGTTTTACTTATGCTCTCAGGCGTCGAAGATGTCCAGGCATACATCGGCCCTGGTGCGGGGTTTGCCTTTATATCATCCTTTTTCATTCTTCTCGTCTCTGTTCTACTGGCCATAATGACAATTCTTTTCTGGCCGCTCAGTCTTGTTATCAGAAGCCTGAAAATAAAAAAGCGCTCATCGTTAAGACATGATACCACACGTATAATCATAGTGGGGCTGGACGGGCTGGATCCTGACCTGGCCACACGGTATATGCAGGAAGGCAAACTTCCAAATCTCTCTAAAATCAGCAATACCGGTACATTTAAAAAACTCCGGACGACTCTTCCTCCGATCTCTCCAGTGGCCTGGTCCACCTTTACCACGGGTGTCGATCCGTCACGTCATAATATCTTCGACTTTTTAAACCGTGATCTTCGCACGTATCTTCCCGAGCTCTCATCAACAAAGATTGAAACAGGCTCCAGGAGCCTGTCAATCGGAAAATATTCGATTCCCCTCGGCAAACCAAGTGTCAAACTGCTAAGAAAAGGCAAACCATTCTGGAGCCTTCTGGGTAAATACGGTATCTTCAGCGCGATCATCAGGGTTCCTATCACATATCCACCGGAAAAGCTGGGCGGAGTGCTTCTGTCGGGAATGTGCGTACCGGACTTAAAGGGCACCCAGGGGACCTTTACCAGCTATACATCCGGCAATGATTCTTCTGAAAAAAAAACGGGTGGAGTACAGATCCAGGTCAAGCGGGATGGTGACAGGATTAAAACGTATATCCCCGGGCCTGATAATTCCCTGCTCAAAAATAACGAAGAGATGCGGATTCCCCTGAACATTACGATCAATGGCGGCGATGAAGCAGTCCTGGAGATCCCAAAAGAAAAAATCAGGCTCAAAAAAGACACCTATTCTCCCTGGGTTAAACTGACCTTCAGTGCCGGTCCCGGCGTGAAGATTCGTGGAATCTGCCGTTTTTATATAAAAGAGCTCAAGCCTGACTTCGACATGTACATGACACCCATAAATATCGATCCGGAATCGCCTTCGCTTCCTATATCATCTCCATATTCTTATTCTGTTTATCTGGCCAAGATAATGGGTAGTTACGCCACACTTGGCCTTGCCGAATACACATGGGCATTAAACGAAAGAGTGATCGATGAAGATATCTTTCTGGAGCAGGCGTATGATCACCACGAAGAAAGAGAAGCCATGCTTTTTAACGCCCTGGATAAAACAAAAAACGGCCTGTGCGTGTGTGTGTTTGACACCACTGACAGGATCCAGCATATGTTTATGCGTTTCATCGCTGAAGATCATCCTGCTCATGCTATCGATGTGGCCAGGGAAGCTTACGCCGACACGATAGAACAGCTCTATATCAGGATGGATGAGATGATCGGCAGGGTGATGAAATCCATTAATAAGGATGATGTTCTGATGGTGATTTCCGACCATGGATTCAAGCAGTTCAAGCGCGGCGTCAACCTGAACTCATGGCTTTATAAAAACGGATATCTGGCGCTGAAAGATGGAAAAGAGACGGGCGATGACTGGTTCAGGGATATCGACTGGGAAAACACCAGGGCCTATACCTTCGGCCTGAGCGGTATTTATATAAGCGAAAAAGGAAGAGAAGCAAAAGGGGTTGTCTCCGCCGCAGAGAAAGAGGAGTTGAAGGCGGAGTTGATAAGCAGGCTCCGGGGTTTGCCCGATGACGAAACAGGCGGGACCGCGATAAAAGAAGTTTATGATATTACAGAACACTACGATGGGCCATACCGTGAGAACGGCCCTGACCTGATCATAGGATACAACGAAGGGTACAGGGCGTCATGGGGCGCTGCCGTCGGCAGCGTGAACGCGCATATATTTGAAGACAATAACAAAAGCTGGAGCGGTGACCACTGCATGGATCCCAGTCTTGTCCCTGGAGTCTTCTTCTGCAACAGGAATGTCCAGGATGACAATCCGCATATAAAGGACATAGCACCTACGGTCCTGGATTTATTCGGAGTCGAAATTCCACCTTACATGAACGGGAAGCCCTTGATCAGTACAATAAAACCGGAGGACCAAAGATGAAACAATCATCTGCCTTCGGCAGACATAAGGAGAATGAAAATTTACAATTTACAAAATCCCCATACATCCTCCTTTTCCAAAGGGGGACATCCTATTTCCCCTCTTTGGCAAAGAGGGGTTAGGGGAGATTTTCAAATGAAACGATTTATCTTATTATTGCTTTTTTTCATCGTTGCTGTTTTTTACGCTGGAACGGTCGGCGCGGCAGAGGATTCAAAAAAGATGCTGATACTCGGTTTTGACGGTATGGACCCGGTCCTTCTGGAAAAATATATGGACGAAGGTCTAATGCCCAATTTTAAACGCCTCGCCGAAGAAGGCGATTTCAAGCCTCTTACCACCTCCATGCCGCCGCAGAGTCCCGTGGCATGGTCAAATTTGATTACCGGCATGAATCCCGGGGGGCATGGCATCTTCGGCTTCATCGCCAGAGACCCGAAGACTTACCTGCCATATCTTTCGACATCCAAGACAATCGGGGGCGACAGCACGTTTGAAATAGGTGAGTGGGTTATTCCTTTTTCGAAGACTGAAACAATCCTCCTCAGAAAAGGAAAGCCCTTCTGGGAAATTCTTGACGGCAATGATGTCCCCGCGACGGTGATTAAGATCCCGGCAAACTTTCCGCCGAATAAATCCGGGGCGAAGACCATCTCCGGTATGGGAACACCCGACATACTCGGAACATATGGAACTTTCACCTTCTATACCACCAAAAAGATAGACGACGGAGAGGAAGTCACAAGCGGCAGCGTTGTAAATATACATTTTTCTAATAATTCCGTAAAAACGAAACTGACGGGGCCTCCCAATCCCTTCAGGGTCGATAAGGCCGAAACCAGCCTCGAACTGAATATAACCGTGGATCCTGAACACCCGGTAGCGCTGATCCAGGTGGATGATAACGAAATGCTTCTGAAAGAAGGGGAATGGAGTGACTGGGCGAAGGTCGAATTTAAATTTGCGCCCCTTCAGTCTTTAACCGGAATCTGCAGGTTCTACCTGATGAAAGTCAGGCCGGATTTTGAGCTGTACGTATCTCCGATCAATATCGACCCCTTCAGTCCATCCGCCACAATAAGCACGCCGGATAACTATGCGGCCCAAATGGCTGACGGAATCGGATATTTCTATACCCAGGGGATGCCTGAAGATACAAAGGCACTGGACCAGGACTTTCTGCATAACGACGACTTTCTGGAATTGTCGGAGTTCATAAAAAAAGAAAGGATCAGGATGCTTGATATGGAGTTGAAGCGATTTGATTCAGGGCTGTTGTTTGTCTATTTCTCCACGACCGATCCTGTCCAGCATATGTTCTGGCGGAACATAGACAAGGAGCATCCCGCCTATAACCCGAAGGAGGCGGCAAAATACTCCAATACCATCCAAAACACATATGAAGCAATGGATGCTGTTCTCGGAGATACGGTAAAAAAGATCGATGACAATACCACTCTTATCGTGCTGTCAGACCACGGCTTCGGTCCTTTTCGCAGATACTTCCACCTGAACACCTGGCTGAAGGAGAATGGATATATTAATTTTACCGACAAAAACCTGAAAAGCAGCGGCGCTTTTTTCGAAAATGTGGATTTCAATCAGACCAGGGCGTACGCCCTCGGCTTTAATGGAATTTATATAAATCTCAGGGGCAGAGAGGGCATAGGTATTGTATCGGATGGGCGGGAAAAAGAGAAACTGCTTGATGAGCTTATCAAAAAACTGGAAGCCGTTATTGACCCGGCCACAGGGGAGAAGGTCATTAATAAAGTCTATAAAAGCGAAGAACTATATTCCGGTGAATATGTTAAAGACGCGCCTGATCTCCTTATAGGTTACAACAGGGGCTACCGCGCCTCATGGGAGACCGCGCTGGGTAAAGTACCCGAAGGACTTCTCGGCGACAACATGAAAAAATGGAGCGGGACCCATTTATGGGATTACAAACTGGTACCGGGCGTTATTCTGTCAAACAGAAAGATTAAAACAGAAGGTCCGGCACTGTATGATATCGCGCCGACCATACTGCAAGAGTTCGGCATCGAAAAAGACAAGAATATGGTTGGAGGACCTATTTTCTGAAAGAGAGGTGAAACTATGTTTGGTTCAAAGATTAAAATTGATAAGGAATTATTAACCAGGGCAACGGACTACGCCGCAAAGTCCGGTTATTCATCGGTTGAGGAGTTTATAAGCCACCTTATAGAGAAAGAGATATCCAGGCAGGATGAATCCCTTTCAGAAGACAAGGTCAAGAAGAGGCTTCAGGGACTGGGGTATCTCTCGTAAAAATTTATGAACACCATTAATTACGTCATTAATTCGATCTTCGATCTGTTTTTTTCTCCATTCAGTTCGATTGATCCTATATACGGATTGTGCGCCGTCTCTTTTCTGACGACGGTAATCATGCTTCCAATCTTTAAATACACTTCAAACCAGGAAGCCATCAGGAGAACAAAAAGCAGAATCATGGGGCATCTTCTGGAAGTAAGGCTGTTTAAAGACGATATAAGAACAGTTCTGTCAGCCCAGAAGAATATGTTGAAGTATAATATGATATACCTGAAACATATGATGAAGCCATTAATGTTTGTTATGCTTCCCGTAGTGGTTATAATCATACAGACCGGTCTTCGATACGAATACAGACCTCTTCACCCGGGAGAGACCGCTATTGTTAAGGTAAAGCTTGACAACCCGGGCAATTTGGCGGGAGGCGGTAGTGGGGTTTTGACGGCGCCCGAAGGATTGAAGATAGAGACCCCTCCCCTGCGGGTTAATGGAGGAGAGGAAATATACTGGAGAATCAGGGCGGAAAAAGACGGAGATTATGACCTGAAATTCCGTACGATTGATAAGGAGGTAAGCAAGAGAGTCGTTGTTGGTGAAAAACTGACCAGAATCTCACCAGAAGTGCTTAAAGGAGGGCTGGTAAACTCCTTTCTTTATCCGGGCGAGCCTTCGTTAAGCGGGGATTCGGGTATGGAGTATTTTGAGATTGCATATCCGTACGGGACTGTCGCGCTGTTTGGTTGGAAGATTCACTGGCTGGTGCTCTTTTTTATACTCTCTCTCGTGTTCGGATTTCTATTGTTAAAACCTTTCAGGGTTTCTGTTTAGGGAGCTAATAAATCAAATGAAACGTTTATTTCAACTATTCGGAAAGAAGAAGCACCAGGACGTTACGATTGTTTCAGGGTTGCCCCGTTCCGGCACATCAATGATGATGAAGATGCTTGAGGCCGGCGGATTGCCCCCCCTCACGGATAAACTAAGGACCGCGGACGATGACAACCCAAAAGGTTATTATGAGTTCGAACGCGTAAAAAAACTTGATGAAGGTGATATCTCCTGGCTGTCCGAAGCCCAGGGGAAAGCAGTCAAGGTAATCTCGGCCCTGCTGACGTACCTGCCTCCAACCTATACGTACCGTGTTATATTCATGCAACGGGCCATGCCGGAGATACTGGCTTCCCAGAAGAAAATGCTGATCCACCGACATGAAGACACGGACGACGTAAGCGATGAAGAAATGGCCGCGCTTTACACGGAGCACCTTCGGCATGTGGACTCCTGGATTGACGGTCGTCCGAACATCAGGCGTATTAATATAAACTTCAATGGAATTATTAAAAATCCGGGAGCGCACATGGAGACGATCAACAAGTTTCTGGACGGTTGCCTGGATACCGGCAAAGCAGAGGCGGTGATTGATCCCAGCCTTTATCGCCAGAAGGAGAGATAAGTGACTATGGATACAAAAACAAAGGGACCGCAAAGTGTCCGTGAAAGCATGTATACCGGCGCTGTGTACGGGGTAATAGCCTGGATGATCTACGCGGTGGTCGAATATTTCTTCTCCGCCCTGCTCCCCTGGATCATGAAACCGTCTCATACGTATATACCGGTTCATCGCGCCTTTACATTGCTGTTATTTGTTATTTATCCGGTTACCGGTTTGATCCTTGGAGCGTTATCCGGTCTCTGCCTTCGCGCAGCGGCCAAAGCCAACCTCTCTTCGGAAAAGACAGAGGCCTCGATGTTCGGCTCATCCGCTACGCTTACCGTTGTTCTCATTTTTAATGTAAACCTGTTATACATATGGCTGTTTACCGGTTATGACCCCCTTCCCCTTCTGCCCTCTTTCGGCATCTCCATCATCCTGCTGCTGGCGCTGGTGGTCAGCATAGCAAGCCCCCTATGGTACGGACGGTTGCGTTTCCTCACTAATCCCTGGACTGTTGCTATCGCACTGTTCGGGATACTGCCATGGGTGATGTACGAGCCCCTTCGGCACCAGACAAAGACTGTTATGGCCATTGCGGCGCTGGTTTACCCTATCGTTGTATTTTTGATTTCACTTATTTTCCATAAGATTGCAGCTGGACGCGCGACGCCCGTTTCTCCGGCCAGGGCGATGGCGTTCCTTATTCCTGTTTACTGTCTTGTCTTCGTTACAGGCCTGTTCCTTGAACAGACGCCCCTGCGCACGGGCCTGAAGGTGGAATCATCACTTAAAGACCCGGACAGGCCCAATGTCATACTGATCACCATGGATACAGTCAGGGCGGACCATCTGTCATTATACGGCTATGAAAGGGACACCACTCCCAATCTCCGGAAGCTGGCCGAAGAGTCCACTCTCTACAACCAATCAATAGCCACATCAGACATAACACTGCCTTCCCACGCATCCATATTTACTGGACTTTATGCGAGAAGCAACGGCTCACATCATTTTTTCAGGACACCCACGGATGAAGATATGGCAAACCATTTTGCCAACTGGCCCGCAACTCCGCTGCCATTAGCCGACAAATTCACCACACTTGCTGAAATTCTCTTTGGGAAAGGCTACTCAACAATGGCAGTTGTTGCTAACCCCGGGTATCTTGATTATCATTATAATCTTAACCAGGGCTTTAATTTCTATGACTACAGATCGCCGGTGATATTCCTCGGAAATGTCGTCGGTACGGTAAATCCGTTCTATCTCAGGCAGACCATCCATAATCTCATCTCCTGGATCATACCCGCGTCCGGTCGCGACAACACCTATCGCCGCGCCGGGGAAATTAACGAGGTTGTCTTTTCACTCATAGATAAGGCAAAGAAAGAAAATAACAGTTTTTTCATGTTCATAAATTATATGGACGCCCATACGCCTTACGACCCGCCGGCGCCATATTACCTGCTTTTCCCCGGCAAGGATGAGACTTTCACGGAAGAACACTATCGTGAGATGGAAAGAGAGGTATCGGAACTCAGGAGAGAAATAACCGTCAAAGAGCGGCAGCATTTAGTGTCCCAGTATGATGGAGGGATAGCTTACGAAGACTATCATATCGGAAATCTGATCGCACGCCTGAAAGAGTCTGGTATGTATGACAACTCTCTTATTATAGTCACCTCGGACCATGGTGAGGTCTTCGGGGACAGGAATTATATCGGGCACGGAAATTCAGTATATCAGAGCGAGGTCCGGGTCCCCCTCGTTATTAAATACCCTCAAAGCAGCCGGAAAGCCGTAGTTGATGAATTTGTGAGCGGTGTAGATCTTATGCCGACCGTCCTGGACGTCTTCGGCTATGAGATACCTGGAGATATTCAGGGCTCCAGTCTGCTGAAACCTGAAGACCTGTATAAAAGGAAAGTAATAAGCGAGTCATTCCCTGACCGTAACAAACTTAGTTTCCATAAAAGATTTCATCGTATTGAACGGGCGATATTTTCCGGCACCGACAAATTTGTGGGCTCAACATCGGGTAAGCAGGAACTTTATGACCTTTCAAAAGATCCGGAAGAGAAGGAGGACATCTTCAATGCCGACGACAGCGTATCCAGAAATATCAAGGCCGAATTAGACCAGTGGCTGGAGGATGTCAAGGAGGAGCTACCATCTAAGGAGGGGTCTGATTCCTATAAAGCACCCGATAAAGCAGTCCTTGATCGACTAAAAGCCCTGGGATATGTTCAGTAACCACATTTTCTCAGCTGATGAAATGCCATTAAATGCAGATATTTCAGAGTGTTAAGCTAAAAACCAAATAAAATACTTTAAGCTTATAAAACCTGGAACATTAGTGAAAAGCCGATCAGTCCCGATGGGTGAATTAATTTTGTAGAGGCTGATATTATAGATTTTTTGTATTAATGCACGGAACATGATATGCAGGGATCATACGCCCTTACGAGCATCGCCGCGAGCAGTTCGAGTTCCATGTCGGTTTTCCCTCTTGCGGCATACTCTTTAGCAATGCCTTCAAGGTCGAGCTGTATATTGGCATGATTCTGGCCGGTAGGAATTACGCAGTCGGATTTCACGATCCTTCCATCATCGTCAAACTCGTATGAGTGGTACAAAATTCCTATCGGGACTTCTACCGCAGCCACTCCAATACCGCTCCTGGCGATCACCTTCTGCCGTGAGTCCTTTAATTCCGAATCCAGCAGCTCATCAATCAGCCTGGTTGATTCCTTTACCACATGAACACATTCCACTAACTGGGCGATATTGTTCATGAACGGATTATGGTTCACGGGCGTAAGGCCAAAGCTTCCGGCCACCTCCCTTGCCGCCGGGTGAAGAAATTCGAAGTTATTGTTCAGCCTGGCTAATGCACCGACCGCGAAAGACTCCCGGGAAAGACGGCACCACTTGGAGGTGGACTGCTCCGTCATATACTCGTTTGTCATCTTTTTATAGTCCTCTTCCCTCATCCGAACGCCGTCACTTGATACCAGGTCTCCTCCGATAAACGGATAATCGCCATCCCCCTTCAAAGATACGAACTCGGTCTCCCTGACGAAATCCGGCAGGCTGAATCCCCTGACAAGTTCTGCCACCAGCATAAGGTCTTCTACAATCTTTTTCAGCCGCTCACCGAAGCCGCGCAGTTCCTCTTTCTCCGGCAGCATCGTAAATCCGCCCACTACCGTCCTTGTAGGATGCATGCGGCGCCCTCCAACGCAATCACATATATCATTGGCAAGCTTCTTAATCCTGGCAGCCCGGAGCACAACATCTTCGTGAGACTTTATTAAAGGAAAGACACTGCCGGTCTTCATAAAATCAGGCAGAACCAGGAAAGAAAGATGCAGTGTATGGCTTTGAAGCGTCTCCATATGTTTTAAAATGAGACGAAGTTTTTTTGTCTGTTCATCCGGAATAATCCCGAAGGCATTCTCCACGGCCCGGATACTTGTCAGTGTGTGGCCGATAGAACAGATCCCGCAGATTCTACCGGTTATCCAGGGGGCATTGTCCCATTTTTTCCCTTTCAGTATGGCTTCAAAGAACCTGGGTGTCTCAACAACCTCCCACCTTGCCTCCATCAGTTTTCCGTTTTTTATCTTTATGCGGATATTGCCATGGCCTTCAACCCTTGAGAGGCGTCTGATATCCACATTACAGGTCTTTTTCATTTACGTTTCCTTTCTTCATAAGGGAGGAAAATCCACCGAAGCACTCCAGCCTGTCCAGAAGTGTCTCTTCCGAAAAACCCTTTTCCAACATAATCTTCTTCATCTGATCGAGATTCGGATCATCGGCCGGGCCGCGGCATCCCCAGCAGCCGGCCCTGTTATCAGGGCACCATGAATCACATCCCGCCCTGGTGACAGGGCCGAGACATGGCTCACCCAGCTCAAACAGGCAGATATTTTCGTTTCGCTTGCACTCCATACAGACCGGATACTTCGGGAAGACTATGGACTTTCCTATGGCAATGTGAAGTACGATCTTTTCCACTTCCTCCTTCTTTACAGGGCATCCGTATATCTTCAGGTCAACCTTCACAATCTCTTCAAGGGTCCTTACCGGTCCACTGTCTATCGGATGCCTGCCATAGACCTCTGTTTTTACAAAATTAAGGTCCTTAAACCGGTTCTTAAGCTGATTGACGCCGCCAAAACAGGCGCATGAACCCAGTGCCACAAGGACCTTTGCGTTTTTTCGTATCTTTTTCAGCCTCTTTACGTCATCGTCCCTTGTAATACTGCCTTCCACAAAGGCGATCTCATAGTCATCCGACTGTTCGGTCATGGCCTCGCGAAAGTTCACCACCTCAACCAGGGAGAGAAAATCCAGGAGGGTATCTTCTTTATTCAATACCTGAAGCTGACAGCCCTCACACGACGTAAACTCAAAAAACGCGACTTTCGGACGATACAGCGGCACGCCGAGATACGTCCTGGCCCCGGGTTCTCTTTCGTCCACTTTTATATCGCCTCCTTAAGGTTCATCACGGTCCAGTAGTCAAAGACAGGCCCCTTGAGACACGTGTATGTTGATCCCACATTACAGCGGCAGCATTTTCCCATTCCGCAGTGCATCCGCCTCTCAAGCGAGACAAACATCTTCTGCATCGGGATATGAAATTCATTCAGCATGTTACAGACAAACTTAAACATTACCGGTGGGCCGCAGACAATGGCGTATGTATTATGATAATAGTCCCTGTCCTTCCCTGTCAGGATCTCCTTCAGCGGCTCGGTTATAAGCCCGGACGGACCTTTCCAGGACCTGTCCGCCTTCTGGACTATGATGTTCAGATCAATGTCGTCCTTGCGCCACATTTCGTGCTGATGGGTAAACAGAAGCTGGGAGGGGGTCTTTGTGCCGTACACAATGTTCACCTTATTAAAGTGGCTGCGATTTTCCATGACGTACGCGATAGGCGACCGAAGCGGCACAAGGCCAAGCCCGCCGGCAACCAGGATCACGTTCTGTCCATGCATCTCCTTCATCGGAAATCCTGTTCCGAAAGGGCCCCGGATCCCGACATGGGTACCGCGCTTCACCCTCGGAAGAAAGTTTGTCAGGTTGCCCACCCTCCTTATGCACAGCTCCACCTCGCCGCGTACGCTTGCCGATGATGATATCGAGAAAGGCGCCTCGTCTATCCCCGGAAGTTCAAGCATAAGAAACTGCCCCGGCGTGAACACAAAACGATTTCTCTCCTCCGGATCTACTATCTGGATGCGATAGAGTGTCTCCATCTCTGTAAGGGGGTAAATACTGGTAATCTCCGCCCTGTAGGAATATTCGAAACTTTTAAGGTCATCCCGCCTCTGCTGCTGTCTGTACGGCTGCGCGGCAATATCCACAAATTTCAGTTCAGGGTCCATTTATTCCTTCCCATCGGCGCGGATGCTTTCTATGACTTCCGGGACTGTTATTCCGGCAAGACATGATTCGCCGCAGCGTCCGCAGCCCACGCATAGCGACTCCTCAAACGCCTCGACAAATCCCCTGTGCTTGTGGTAGTAGCGGTATTTCAGCCGGCTGTGCCTTTCGGGCCTGAAGTTGTGCCCGCCCGCCACCTCGGCAAAATCAATCAGGTTGCAGGAGTGGAGAATCTTGGTTTTCTTCGCTCCTTTGAGATTAATATCCACTGTCTCCTCCACGCCATAACAGTAACAGGTCGGACAGACACTCGCACATGTCCCGCATGCAAGACAGCGGTCACCCCAGTATTTCCAGACATCTGACTGGAATTCCATATCCAGTATCTTTGTGAGATCGGTAGTGTCCACCTGCGCGGTGAATTCTTTCTTCCTCTTTTCAACCACCTTCATATACAGGATATGATCTTCCTCCATAGGTTCCATGGTCCTGATATGTCTCAAAAAATTGAATGCCGTGTTCGTGAGTATTTCGACAAAATATCGACCGCCAAGATCGGTAATAAACATATCAAAGCCGTGAAGCGCCGTATCCGTCCCCATTGAACGGCAGAAGCAGGAGGGCTGAGGAACACAGTTCATGCCTACAATAAACATGTTCTTTCTCTTCGCGGCATAGTAGGGCATGGGGTATACGCTGTGAAGCAGAACCTTGTCGAGTTTATTCAGCGCGTTGATATCGCAGGGATGAAGGCCGAATAATATTAAGGGCCTGTCAATATTATAACTGATATCCTTCGTCCAGTTATCATTTTCTATCCGGAACGTAGCGAGTTCCTCCTTAAAGGGCAGGAAGAACCGTTTTGCCGGTAGTTTTGTGATGGAATAATCGAGTTTTATCTCATTATAATCCGAGACATCGGAAAAGGCATAAACAGGCTGGTCATCCCTGTCTCTTCCAGCCTCAACAGCGCCTACGACCCTGTTATGCGCCACAAAAACCTCGAACAGTTTTTTCAACTCTTCTTTTTCAAATATCCTGAATATCATTTTGGTGTATTTAGTATTCGCAATTTCAAACTACATATATATATCAGCCATTTCCAGTCTTTCTTTAATCAGCCAAGGGTCCAATACATTAAATTTTATGGGCCTTCGTGAAATCGAGCGAGTCAATTTGGGGTTCCTCTCTTCCCCTCTTTGGTAAAGAGGGGTTAGGGGAGATTTTTTTAATCATAGGTGTCTCCATATTTCTCCCAGGATGTTAATTCACAGGTCAAAACCCAACAGATTCATTATCCCACACATTTACAATAAAGACCACAATTAAAACCATAGCAACATAGAATCTGATATGATAAATGCAGATGGAAAGGCAGATAACATTAAGAAAAGTAATAGCCTTGATCAAATCCCTGAAAGAAGATATAAAAATGGAATATAGAGCATGCTTAATCCCACCGCAAGTGACCGCAAAATCTCATTTAACATGACCGACGAATCCCATCTTGATTGACCGGCGAATCTCAAATTAAGTGACCGATTTTCGATGGAAATGGGATTTCCATTCAAAAGCTGTAGCTCAAATCAAATTTACAGGTTATTGTAGTCCTCCCTGCCTGTAGCAGACAGGCAAACAATTAAATCAAGGAGGATTATCATTGGCCCAAAAGAAGAAGAAGAGGACAGCAATGAGAAAGATAAGAGATGTATTAAGGCTGCATTTTGGAAGCAAATTAAGCAACCAGCAGATAGCGGATGCCCTGCGAGTATCAAAGACAAACGTATTTAACACGCTAAGCAGATGTAAAGAATCGGGAATACCCTGGCCGATCCCGGAAGATCTGCCGGACACAGAACTTGAATCAGCGATATATAGCGAAAGGCACACAAAGGATAAGGCAAAGGATAAGGCAAAGGAATTGCCGGATTTTGAGTATATCCATGAAGAATTAACACAGCCACATATGACGCTTGAGCTTTTATGGAATGAGTATTCACAGGACAATCCGGAGGGTCTGAGCAGGAGCAGTTTTTACCGGCATTCCCGGAAATACCGGAAAGGTCTGTCAATTAGCATGAAAGTAATCCATAAGGGAGGGGACAAAGTTTTTGTGGATTATAGTGGAGATAGTCTGCGATATTTTGATCGTGATACAGGCAAGTGGGTAGAGACAGAGTTCTTTGTAAGCAGCTGGGGGGGGGGACAGCAAAAAACTTGAACAAAGTGACCAACTTCTATATCGTAAATGAAAAGATTATTTGAAATAATTTCATCAGCTTTTGAATGAGATAATTTCGGTCAATCAAAATGGGATTCACCGGTCAACTTCGTGGTATTAGGCAAACATCAATATTGCTGGTGCATCAACTGTATTAATGTCAGGAAGATACAAGTCAGCTACAAGCTTTGAACCTTCAGAGTCAAATTCAACAGATTGCTTATGCACTATTTCTTTTCTCCAAATGTAATGGTAAATGTGTTATTCGACAGCTAATGCCGCAGATGAGGAGTGCCCGAAGGGCATCTGCCCAATCCGCTGGTTGTGAGGCGCGAAGCGCCAAGCAAACAGTGGATACTCCTCATCAACGGCATTGTCAAGGGAGCGAAGCGACCTCGACAACGTCCTCATCACGGATGCAGACCGGTAGGATATTAACATACTTGAAAACTGTTTTAAAAACTGAGAACAATCAAAAACCAAATCGACACAGCTGGTCTGCATTCACTGCACTTTTTTGTTATGTTTTCAATCTTCATAATCTAAATTGTTCAATGATCGAAGAGCTGTTTTATACCAGATATTTAAATAATTGTCTTTTTTATTTCTTCATTTTTTTCCGAGTACCTTATAAACCACTTCATTATACCATCACATCTTGTAAAATCACCTGACGGCTGCGACGAAAACTCAGGTTCATTGCTCTATACATGCTTATAATTGCTCAAAACAATATTTGGCATCCAATTCAAGAAGGTAAGGAGCAACAAACCCTTCGTATATTTTTTTCCTTTCATCTGGCAAATCTTTCCAACCAGTAATTTTGCCGCGACATATTTCCGCGCCGCACATGCACTGTTTCGGGAAATAATCAACGCCATAATTTCTCATAGCATAATCGAAGGTTATTTCTTCATTAACAATAATTTCTCTTATGGCTGCAAAATTATGGGCACCAGTTTCATTGATTCTAATACCACAATTAGGGTCACAGGAATGATTAACCTTACTTATTAATCCAGCGTGAAATGCATATTCATTTTCGCCTATCTGTGATGCATGAGAGTGATTCTCCTTCAGTGTTTTTTCAATTATTCCGTCCATTACGATTTCACCAGTTCTAAATGATCTCGTCGCAAAAATACCTTCTCCTTTTCTATCAGATACTCTTAACTCAAATCCATCGGCCATATTGAAACTCCTTTTGAAATTTATTTTCTTGAACATAACGTGATGATGAGGGGTGCGGGAAACTATAAAAAACATGGACTATAAACCTAAAATGAAAACAGGCTCAACAATCCGCATACCTTCCATCTATTTGTTATCTTTTAATTCTTTCCGTTTTTTTTATATGCCGTTATTAAATGAGGGTTGAACGTGTAGCGTTTTGTCGATGTCCCTCGGATGTTGTCTGAATATTGTAGTTAATATTGTCTTTTTTGTCTGTATAATTCTTTCAATCAGACAGCCCTCATAACTTCAATCAATTACCAGCTTATTTTTCTTCTGTCATCTTTGTAGATAACCAGTTAATAAACAGATTCTGTTCAACTCCATATATTATACCAGACAACAGATCGAGTTACAACAGGTAGTTGACAATACGTCCAGCTTTTCATACAATTGGATAGCTGTTTAATATTATAAATGCGATACTTGGATGGAAGCGTGATAACTACATATGATTGATATTCCGGCTAATCTGATTGCGCATTACGATGTGTGCCTCAATAGAGAAAATGTCCCTGATAAGTTCCGCAGTTTCTACAGGAAATGGCTGAGATACTATCTGGATTTCTGCAAGAAGTATCGCCTTCCCAAATCGCAACAGGAAAACCTCCTGCATTTCATCAAGAAATTACAGACTTTGGGGACGTTATTGACTACGTTGACTTATTACTTTTCATTGTTATTATCTTAGATACAGCAGAGGTAGAAACTCCCACCTGGCGCGCAACCTCTGCCAATGGAATACCATAAGTCTCAATCAACCTGCAAGCTATCTGCAACCTTGCCTGAGATACCCTACCCCTCCGGCTGCCTGACTGTAATTCCACAATATTCGCAAAAGGAAAGGGGTCAAGTCTTGCTTCTTGCATTTGAGGTCACCTTTTATTCTTTCATCAAATAATCCGTCAAGCCCAGGTCTGCTTGCATATCTCTGGCTCCTGGGTATTTCTTTTATATCCCGATACCTAGTCTGCCGTTAAGCAGGGATGGGGCTTTCTCAGTCCCGCTGTCACCCGGTAACTGCTCCATTTCCATTCATCGGGCCTCCGTACTATCCCCGCCCTCTCGTGCCTTTTATTAACGCCCTGTGTGTATAATCCATTTAATTGTCTCATTCCATTTGACAGATTCCCCTCAGGGGTTTCTATTATCAGGTGGTAATGATTGTCCATCAGACAGTAGCCGTGGCACAGCCAGTTTTACCGGTCCCTCACTTTTTTTATTGTTGCAAGTATGTCTCCCCGGTCTTCTTCATTCCTGAAAACAGGTTCCCCTGCGTTGCCTCTTGAGGTTACGTGATATACTGCCCCTTCATATTCTATTCTTAAGGGTCTTGCCATGTGGTGGCTTTATCAGTTTTGTCTCAAAAATGCAAGAAACAAGACTTGACCCCACAAGCAAAGTGTTATTGGCGGAGACCGGAGAGAAATTCATACTTCACTACAATGCCTTGCCGAAGCAGCGTGCAGACAAGGACCTGTTGGATGAGACGATAAATGCGCATCGCAAGATATTTGGCAGAGCACCTGAGGTGCTGGC
>JAJRYC010000039.1 GCA_024275975.1 Nitrospirota bacterium
ACTGCCTCCTGCTACTTCCTTACGGAAACGCTTCAACGTAGCATCAACTCCTATGTCTATCTTTTCGGCTGAAGCAGCAGCAGCCACTTGGGGAATCGATAAGCAGGCAATCACAAAAAACATAAGGAGCAACATAACGGTCCGTGGTAACGATTTTGCGGCAGGGCTGATATTAATTGTTTTCTTTTGATGTATTAAATAACTCACTAGCTGAAACCTCCTTTTTTATGATTTCTCGTATATTACTGTTATCAGCTAACGATGTTGTAATTGCTTCGTCCGTTACTATTGTATCCTTAATTCTTACTTGATGAAGTTTCTTTGCGGTGCTCATGCCATGCCCCCCACTATTCTATATTGTAGTATTATAAATGATTTTTCGTATAGTATTAAGTTTCTTTGATGTGAAACCATGATTTTTGCTCAACACAGTAGGATGCAATCAGAAGTTGCAAACCATTAAATATACAAATCCAGCCCAGGTTTCAGGGCACTGCCATATCATGATGCGGGGATTAAAACAGGAAGAACCCTTCCGCCGGGTAGCGTTGTTGAGTTTTTTCATTTCTCATGCTAACATTAAGCTATTCAACAAAAAACAGACCCATATCAGATCACCTGGCTATATGAAAGTATCTATTTTTTAACAGTACATGACATGGTGCGCGGCTTTGTAATCAATGGCCCGGTTAAACCCTGAAAAGGGTAAATTGACTAATGAATAACGGTGATAAATAATGACAGCCTCTCCTCTATCTCCTGATTTTAACTCCTGCAAACAGAGGGAATCCGCATTTCCCGAAGGGTTGGACGTCATCTTTTGTCCTTCAAGCGTGGCGGTTATCGGCGCATCAAACCGACCGGAAAGTGTAGGTCTTGCTGTTTTTAAAAACCTTCTTCAGGGAGACTTTTCCGGTATTCTCTATCCCGTAAACCTGAAAGCGAAATCGGTCTGCGGGGTGAGGGCCTATCCATCTATCTCTGATATACCTGATCCGGTGGACCTGGCAGTTATTATTGTTCCGGCTGCATCCACCCCTGCCGTGGCAAGGGAGGCGGCAAAAAAAGGGGTAAAGGGACTGATCGTGATTTCAGCCGGGTTCAGGGAGACCGGTCCGGCTGGGGCGAAAATAGAGCAGGAACTCCTGTCTGTCTGCCGGGAAAACAACATCAGGCTTGTAGGACCTAATTGCCTGGGGGTAATCAATACTGACGGTCCCGTGGGTCTCAATGCCAGTTTTGCCAGGCAAAAGGCCCATCCTGGGAACATCGCCTTTATCAGTCAGTCAGGTGCATTGTGCACAGCGGTTCTGGACTTTGCGGCAAAGAGAAATATGGGCTTTTCCAAATTCATCTCTGTGGGCAACAAAGCCGATGTGGACGAGCTGGCCTTGATCCGCTACCTGCATGCGGACCCCCTGACAAAAGTCATCATGCTTTATGTGGAGGAACTGCGCCACGGCTTTGAGTTTATTAAGTCGGTCCGTGAGATTACCGGAGGCGATAATCCCACACCGATTCTGGCCATCAAATCCGGCAGAACGGCTGAAGGGGCGGCGGCGGTCAGTTCCCATACCGGCTCGCTTGCAGGCACTGAAGCGGTTTATAACGCCCTCTTCCAGCAGTCCGGGGTTTTCCGGGTACAGACAATTGAGGAGTTGTTCGATTGCGCCCTTGCCTTCGGCTGTCAGCCCCTGCCCAAATCCGACCGGATTGCCATCATCACCAATGCCGGTGGCCCCGGCATTATTGCCACTGACGTCACCATTCATTCCGGCCTGCAACTTGCCCGGTTCAGCGATGAGACTACGGAAGCACTCAAAAGCCATTTGCCCAGCACGGCAAACATTCACAATCCTGTGGATGTTATCGGAGACGCCGGTTCAGAGCGATACCGCGCGGCGCTGAAAGCCGTGCTGAACGATGAGAATGTTGACGGTGTCATCTTTATTCTCACCCCGCAATCCATGACGGAAATCGAGAAGACGGCATCCATCATTCCGGACCTGGCCAGAAAAAGCGGAAAGCCGGTGGTTGCCTCCTTTATGGGCCTGATGGATGTCTCCAGGGGTGTTGCAATCCTTGAGGAAAATGGAATCCCTCACTATCCCTTTCCCGAGACCGCGGCCCGGGTCATGGGCGCCCTGTACCAGCACTCCAACTGGATTCACCGCCATCATGCCGTGGAATTTGAACTGACATTCGACAGGGCCAGGGCCAGGAAGGTGATTGATGAGTCACTGGCCTCCGGCATAAAATACCTGGGGGAAGTGGAAGGGAATGAAATCCTTGCCGCATATGGTTTTCCAGTACTGCCGGCCCGTCTTGCAACAACCGCAGAGGAAGCGGCCGAGGCTGTAAAATCACTCGGCGCCTGCGCTTTTAAAATTGTTTCACCCCAGATTATTCATAAGTCCGATGTGGGCGGAGTTAAAGTGGGCATCAAGAATCCAGAGGAAGCAGTCGCTGCCTATGAGTCCATCATGGCTTTGGTCCGCAAGAACGTACCGGAGGCGCGGATACAGGGTATTTATGTTCAGCAGATGGCTGCCGAGGGGATTGAAGTGATTCTCGGTATCAACCGGCATAAAGTCTTCGGCCCGCTTCTGATGTTCGGCCTGGGCGGCATATTCGTGGAAATCTTTAAGGATGTCAGCTTCAGACTCGCACCGATCAGGCATAACGGGGCAAAATTCATGGTGCGTTCAATTAAAGCCTATCCAATGCTGAAAGGTGCCCGGGGCGCCCCTTTACGTGATATAGAGGAGCTGGAAAAATGCCTTATGCGGCTTTCGGCCCTGGCCACTGAAAATCCGGAAATCGCTGAACTGGATATCAATCCCCTTATTGTTCATGAAGAGGGCTCGGGATGTTCCATCGAGGACTGCCGCATCCTTCTCGACCCCGACCGTATCTGCTGACATCAATATTCAGTAGTTGACTTGCCAGCTATTGCCAGAAGCATAAATATATTGTATGATTTTATATGTCCATAGTAATTTATTGCGCCGGAACGCCGCTTTTAACATTATGAATTCAAGAGGAAAGATACTTGTTGTTGATAGTGACGCAGTCGTATGTATGCGGGTTGCCGAGGCGCTTCAGGCTGCCGGTTTCGAAGTAATTATCTAGACAGATCCTGAAAAAGCTGTTGACAAGGCCAGGGAAACCATGCCGAAACTTGTTTTTATCAGCCTCCTTTTGCATGGTTCCAATGGATTAAAGATAAGCAAAACGCTACATTTTATTGATGAGTTGAAGAATGTGCCTGTAATTATGCTGATCTCTTATGCCGGTGAGCTGGATCCCAGGTATACGTCGACTTTAGGAATCATCGATGTGATCGTAAAACCCTTCAGGCCGGAAGAGATTCTCGCAAAGACCATTCAGATATTAGGCGAAGACTGGGCTGCATCCGGTGTTGAGGATGCAACACAGGGCTCTTCCGGGGATGATGCTCTCAGGATTAACGAGGGGCGCGATGCTTCGGCAGGGGAAGAGGCTGAACTGCTCAAAGGTGAAGATGCTTCAGTCGCGCCGCCAAGGGAAGAGATTGGCGACGGAGGAATGGGGTCCGGAGATGATGCCGATGATACAGAGAAGGGGATTGATGAAGATGAGAACGGTGAAGAAGAATTCTCCGATGACATGGAAAAGCACCCCGCTCAAAAAATTATTCCGACCTTTGTGGCTGTATTAATCATTGCGGGACTTGTTTTTGGCGCGTTGTATATCAGGAAAATTTATTTTACGGATACAGAGAGAGAAGCTCCATCCGCTGTCTTAAACGAATCCGATGACGAAGGACCGATACCACTGGAGACCATCAGAGAGACGCTGCCGGCGACAGGGGAGAAGTCTGGAGAGACAGCCTCCAATGGAACATCCGGCAAGACGGAATCCGTTTCGATAGTACCAATAGACCCGCGGGAAGAGACAAAGGCTCTGGGGAAGAAGATCTATTCAGTGCATTTAGGCGCTTTCAGGTACAAGAAAAATGCTGTTGCGCTGGCTGACCGCCTGAAACGGAAAGGTTATAATATCTTTATTCTCAAAGATTCCAAGTCCGGCGTCAAGACCCTCCACCGGGTTCTGGTGGGGAAGTTTAAAGACAGAGATAAAGCCCTTGAGTATGCCCGCATTATCCTCCAGCAGGAAGGCATGTTATCTTTTATTTATCGTCATTAGGACCTTTGTTTGAAGTCAAGGTTTCCGCCGGTCATTCCGGCAGTCTTTAAGCCGTTCGAAGCGACTCTTGCGTAGACTTCTATAGGGAATCCAGTTTTTTCAACAGGTTCTGGATGCCCGAGACCCCCGATCGGAGTCGAGGGCAGGCTTCGGGCAGGGCGGAAACAAAAAACGGCAATTTCCGGACAGACTCTAATTAAACCCGAATGTCTGTTTGCATTTTACATTTAATGAATTTTATGCCGCACCGGGGTAAAGTTGAAGGTATTTTTTTCTGGTATAGGCGGAAGCGGTGTTTCCGCAATCGCGGGTTTTCTCGCTGACAAAGGACATTATGTCGTCGGCTCAGACCGGCTGTTCGATCTAAACCCTGATCATCCGGTCAGCCGGAAGTTAAAGGCAAATGGGATTTCGATTGTCAGACAGGACGGCGGCGGTATAGATGACAGATTCGATCTTGCCATATTCAGCACAGCGGTCGAAAAAGACGCGTCTGAATTCCGGACTGCGGAGGGCCTCGGTGTTCCGGTTAAAACGCGACCGGATTATCTTAATGAAATAGTATCTCAATACAGAACAATTGCCGTAGCGGGAACAAGCGGGAAATCGACTGTTGCAGGCATGCTCGCCTTCCTGATGAAAAAGATGGACATGGAGCCGAATTACATCGGCGGCGGCAGAGTCAGGCAGTTCACGACTTCAAGGAATGCCGGCAACTATATAACAGGGGATTCGGATATCCTGGTTATCGAGGCATGTGAATCAGACGGGACGATCGTAAACTATATGCCGGCTTTTTCAATCATCACCAACCTGGATCTGGATCATCATTCGATCGAAGAGACCGCCAGTATGTTCTCGAGACTTTCAGAGAATACATCGGGATATGTTATCACGGGGAGTGACGACAAAAATCTTGCTTTATGTAATATAAGGAATGCCATAAAATTTTCGATCGACAACAGATCTGAATATCAGGCGCGGGACATTGAATATCACCCCCTAAAAACACTATTCAAAGTCAACGGATCGAAGTTTGAAATCTCACTGCCCGGCAGGCACAATCTTTACAACGCGCTGGCATGCATCGCCTTTCTTGCTGAATTCGGTATTCCTCTCGGTAGAATCTCGGAAGTCCTGCCTGAATTCTCGGGGATTGCGAGGAGATTTGATCTGCACCTGAACAACGGAGGATATCTTGTTGTTGATGATTACGCTCACAACCCCCACAAGATTTTCAGCCTTATGCGGACAATGCAGAGGATCAGCAACAAAGTCTGCTATATATTCCAGCCCCACGGATACGGCCCGACAACACTGATGAAGGATGGATATATCCGGGTATTTGCGGAAAACTTAAGGGCCTCCGACCACCTTGTCCTTCTGCCGGTCTATTACGCGGGCGGGACGGCCTCAAAAGAGATATCAAGCCGGGACTTAGCGGTTGCGATACAGGCGGAAGGCGGATCGGCGGAGGTCATCGAAGACCGCGGCAAGATCCTTGACCTGCTTCGCGGATGGGACAGCTATGTTGTATTCGGCGCAAGGGATGATTCGCTTTCGGATTTAGCGGAAGATATCGCGGACAGATTGAGATAAGGGCTTTTTAAAAAATGGACTTCAGAGATATAGCCGCTTTTAAGATGAGTTATAAGAATAATGAAAACCGGAAAGAGATCCTCCGGTTTATTAAAGATATATTGAAGGCTGATGCGGACGGCATAAAAAGATTAAAAGAACTTGCCGGGGAAGTGTGTGAATTAACTGAATCAGTCGATCCTTTCATACAACAGCATACGGAAGCCGTATGCCCGGACCGCCGGAAAGTCTGCTGTGTCAACAGGCATTCATATCATGAGCATGAAGACCTAGTGTATATTTACGCGCTGGGAGAAAAACTGCCGTCATATAGCGAAGATGTCGGGGATAGGGAACCATGCCAGTTTCTGGGCGGGCAAGGCTGTGCGATCAGGCGCACTGCAAGGCCGTACCGCTGCAACTGGTATTTCTGCGCCCCTCTTCTGGAACATATCCAGGGCTGTGCTGCCGCAGACTACCGCAAATTTACAGCATCTATACAGCAGCTTACAGGAAAAAGGGAATCCCTTCTCAATGAGTTCCTGAGAATCGCGGAGAAACGAATGGGGTCCCTGACCCCCAGGCCGGTTTTGAAAGAAAATTATAGAGACAGCCGCCGTGGGAAGTTTAGCAATAGAACCGTTCCCGACTGAGAAAACCGGGCGAGACCCGATGAAACAGGAGAAAACTTAAAATGAAAAAAGTGTTGTTCGTCTGCGTTGAAAATTCCTGCAGAAGTCAGATCGCGGAGGCCTTTGCAAATATTCATGGACAGGGAGTTATAGACGCGTATAGCGCGGGTTCACGCCCGTCAGGAAAGGTGAATGAAAAAGCTGTAAATTCCATGAAAGAGACCGGTTATGATTTAGATAAACACAAGTCGAAATCTCTTGATGATCTGGCGGGTCTGGAATATGACTTTGCAATTACAATGGGCTGCGGGGACGAGTGTCCATACATCCAGGCAAAATACAGGAAGGACTGGGGAATCCCCGACCCTAAAAACATGAATGCTGAAGAATTCAGGAAGGTACGGGAGCTGATCGAGGAGAAGGTGCTGCTCCTTATCGAAGAGATAAAGGAATCACCGGAGGTATCGGCATAGGGAAAGCAGCGCGCCCTGATGGATGACCTGGATGACGGAAGCTATCGTTTGTAAACCTCGGCCAGAATTTTGTCTGCACCTTTTGACAGGAGATCCTCGGCCAGTTGGATGCCGAGCATCCCGGCATCTTCGGGATCTCCTCCGCAACGCCCTTTAATGATCCTGTCTCCTGAAATGCTTCCGACAAGACCGTCTATCATGAGTGACGCGCCGGAAGAACCGGCTGCCGTCTCATCCATGAATTTCGCGTGAGCTGCTATAGGCACCT
Organism: Nitrospirota bacterium; assembly: GCA_024275975.1. GTDB lineage: Bacteria > Nitrospirota > Thermodesulfovibrionia > Thermodesulfovibrionales > UBA6898 > JAJRYC01. The sequence continues at coordinate 7,140 of JAJRYC010000039.1, forward strand.
GGCATCCGCCTTCAAGTCTTCTCAGCAATGCCCTCTCGGCTTTGACACAGATGGAAGTCTCCGCGTGATTCACCGGCGCAATGAGTCTGTTTGTGAATTCGTCATCAATCCTGCATTCAATGCCTACCGCCCCCTGTCCTATCGCGGGGAGTATGATCTCCGGATCAATAATCTCGGTTATTCGTTTTTCCCATCCAAGTCTTTTAATCCCTGCAACAGCGAGAATTATCGCGTCGAACTGTCCTTCATCGAGTTTCCTGATCCTTGTGTCGAGGTTTCCCCTTAATTGAGCAATCTTCAGTCCGGGAAATATATGCAGGAGCTGACATGACCGTCTCAGACTGCTTGTGCCTATACAGGCGCCGTCCGGCAGTTTTTTTATGCTCTGAATCCGGAACTTTATATCGACGGGTGATCCGCCGAGACGGGGGTTCCGAACCTGTGAGATAAAGGCATCCCTGGGATCTTCCCTTTTACAGATGACCGGAAGATGCAATCCGTCGGGAAACTCTGTAGGCACGTCTTTCATGCTGTGCACGGCAAGATCGACCTCGCAATTAAGCAACGCTTCTTCTATCTCTTTAACAAAAAGACCCTTGCCACCTACCTCCGCGAGGGGCACATCCAGTATTTTGTCTCCCGTGGTCTTTATTTTCTTTAACTCTATAGTAATTCCCGGGTCTATTCTCAAGAGCTGGGACTTCACCCATTCCGCCTGCCAGAGTGCAAGCCTGCTGCCTCTCGTCCCGATTATCACTTTATCTTTCATAAATGACTATTGCCTCCAATGATTTCAATGTCCTGTAAGCCTCCGTGGCTATTTCCCGGCCACACTATAAATTTTACTCAAATTACATCCTTTTGCGCCATGTTTTTCTGGTATCAATGGTTTTTCTCCTGGATATGCCAGCAGCGCCCCGGAATTTCAGGCCGTATTCTCTGAGTTTTTCATATATAACGAATTCATAGTCAATAAAAACGGAATTTATATGTAATATGATCATTAAAGAGTAAAATAGTAGAAATCAGTTATAATAATAAAAAAAATTTAAGGAGGATAAAATGGCTTTAAAAGAGAAAAAACTTTACATATCGATTCTGTTTGTTATTACCGGACTGATTATTGGGATAGCGGCTACATCTCAATTGTTTTATCCTTCATATACATATGCCCAGAGTTCAAATATCTCGGAGGAGTCTGTTGATTTTTTAACAAAGACAGGCAAAGCCATGGCCGAAATCGCTGAAGCCGTTAAGCCGGCTATCGTCAATATATCGACTACCAGAACAGTAAATATTTCCGGGACCATGGATCCTTTTCTCGATGACCCTTTTTTTAAGAGGTTTTTTGGTGACAACTTTGGCCGGCAGAGGGTGCCGAAAGAACGCAAGTCAGCCGGGCTTGGGTCGGGCGTTATTGTATCTTCAGAGGGATATATTATCACAAACTACCATGTTGTAAAGGGTGCCGAGGAGATAAAGGTGCTCCTTTCGGATAAAAGAGAGTTCACCGGTAAGGTGATAGGCTCCGACCCCAAGACTGAAATATCTATTATCAAAATCGACGCGAAAGATCTTACCACTATACCCTGGGGTAATTCAGACAGTCTTCAGGTCGGAGAGGTTGTGCTGGCGATCGGGACCCCGTATGGGCTGAACCAGACGGTAACGATGGGGATTGTGAGCGCTCTTGGAAGGGCGAATGTCGGCATCGCGGACTATGAAGATTTTATACAGACTGATGCCGCGATAAACCCCGGAAATTCAGGCGGCGCGCTCGTTAACGCCCGGGGGGAGCTGATCGGGATAAATACGGCGATCTACAGTACAAGCGGAGGTTATCAGGGGATAGGATTAGCCATTCCAAGTAATATGGTGAAAACCGTTATGGACAGCCTGATTAAAAAGGGCAGGGTCATAAGGGGCTGGCTTGGTGTCTCAATACAGAAGCTGACACCGGAACTTGCGAAACAGTTCAGTCTTAACGATGAAAACGGCGCGCTTATCAGTGACGTAGTCGAAAACAGTCCGGCGGAAAAGGCGGGATTGAAAAGGGGAGATATAATAATCGAATACGATGGAGCGAAAATATCAGAACCCTATGTGCTGAGAAATATGGTAGCGAATACCGCGCCCGGAGAAGAACATAAGGTCACTGTTTTGATAGACAATAAAAGACTGACCATTGATGTAACAACAGGGGAATTGCCGGTCAAGATGCAGCGGGCGGTAACAGGTGAATATGAAAACGCAATGAGGGGGATCGGTGTGCAGGATATAACTCCTGCAATAGCCAAGAAACTGGGTATCCCGGGCAAGATAAAAGGGGTCATAATTAATGATATTGATGAAGCCAGCCCGGCTGCGGACAGACTGCTAAAGGGTGACGTGATCCAGGAAATAAACAGGAAAAAGATAAGTGGTGTTAAAGATTTCCAGAAGATCGTTCTGGAAATAGAAAGAGATGAAGATATCCTGCTGCTTATCTACAGGGGAGGATCTTCATTGTATATAACATTGTCCGCCAAATAACGGATTATCATTAACATCGGACAGAGAGACGCGGTCCCTGGGGACACCGGTCCCAAGGGAAAACCGGGCAGGGGTCTGCAATGAAAAGATACGATATTATTATTATCGGCGCCGGGATCAGTGGGTTGAGCCTTGCACATTATTGTGTTGGCGAAGGCTTTAAGCCCCTGGTGCTCGAAAAAGATAACAGGGCCGGCGGCACTTTTCATACCCATCGTTTTGACGGCGAGGCTTCGGATTTCTGGATTGAGCTGGGCGCCCATACATGTTACAACTCATACCGCAACCTCATCGGGATTCTGGAAGACCGCCGTATGCTTGACAGGCTGCGGCGGAGGGAAAAGGTCCCGTTTAGGATGCTGATTAATAATCAGATTAAATCGATTCCGTCACAGATCAACTTCCTGGAGCTCCTTTTCTCCGCGCCCCGCATTTTCTCCCTCAAAAAGAAAGGGCAGAGCATTGAATCCTACTATTCAAAAATAGTTGGAAAGCGGAATTTCCGGACGGTGTTCGAACCTTTTTTCAATGCCGTGCCTTCCCAGAAGGCCAATGATTTCCCGGCCGAAATACTCTTTAAGAAAAGACCCCGCCGGAAGGACATCATGAAAAGTTTTACATTCGATGGAGGCATACAGTCGGTTGCCGACTCGATCGCGTCAGAGCAGGGCGTTGAGATACTTGCAGGGAAGGAAGTGGATGCAGTAGAGCCGGGCAAAGATGGTTTTTCAGTCAAAACCACGGATGGTGCTGTTTATGAGTCCGCCTTTCTGGCGTCTGCCATACCTCCAACGGCGGCCGCGCAACTCCTGCGGAAAGCGTTTCCGGATATTTCAGGGCTGCTGTCGGAAATCCAGGTTGCAGCGATTGAATCAGTCGGCGTGGCGGTAAAAAAAGACGCGGTCTCGCTGGAACCGGTTGCCGGCATTATTCCGGCCAATAACAGCTTCTATTCCGTTGTATCCAGAGACACCGTCCGTCATGACAGGTTCCGCGGATTTACCTTTCATTTCAAGCCCGGTATTATGGACGGGGAGGCAAAACTGAAGCGGATAGGCGATCTGCTTGGCGTCCATCGTGATCAGTTGAATTTTACGGCCGGTAAAGATAATTTGCTTCCTTCAATCAAAGTCGGTCATCACCGGCTCGTTAATAAAATTGACGGATTGCTCGGAGGCGGACGGCTTTTACTGACAGGGAATTATTTCGGCGGCATCGCCATTGAAGACTGCGTATCAAGATCTCTGGACGAATATCAGCGCCTGAGAAAAATGACCTGATAAGAGATACCGGATGGAAAAGCTGACGACCCAGGATTTATACTCTTGAGACTTTCACACGGCAGGGCGCACTTCTGGACAATAGAAGACAATCTGAGGGAAGACAGTATGGAAGTTATAGAATTTTAACCCGAAAATGCATTCAGGCAGATTGATGCCTCCGATGAGTAACACGGCATCCTGGTTTGCCGGGTCTCCTCTGCCGTCAAAATCCAAACTGCGTTGAGAGACCCCCGTGACCCCCGCAATCTTTCCCTTGAAGTAAAGTTGGAACATAGAGTATAGTATTCTCGTTAATAACGATGAAGGGGGGTGGATATGGCGGTAAGCAAGGTTGTGGCAAGGTTCAAAAGCGGGGATACGATGAAAGGTAAAACCAGCGATTTCTTTCCGAACAAGAGATATTTCCATATCGAGCCGATCGATGGAGAGACTGTTGAAATAGACATTGAAGAGTTGAAAGCACTGTTTTTTGTTAAGGACTGGGATGGCGATACAGACCGTAATTATGCATATAATGATGTTATAGCAGGGGGAGGGCGGAAGATCGAGGTGACGTTTGCCGACGGTGAATCACTGATCGGTTATTCCAAGGGCTATTCCCCGAACCGTGCGGGTTTTTTCATTATACCGGCTGATATCAATGGTAACAATGAACGTGTGTATATTATATCTTCCGCGACAAAAGAGGTCCGTTTTATAACATCCTGACGTAACGCAAAAAAGATAAGGCCTCGGGTGTTTACCGGCTTGCAGAGCAGAAAGGCAGTCGACCGAGCCTTTTGAAAAAAATACAGCCGCGAAAAAAACGCGCAGCATCTTCATATTTTATTCATTTTTATCTTCTATACTTAAAACATATCAAGAAACCGGTAAGGCTGATGACCGATCATAGCGCCGGCTGATTGATATGTTTAATGCCGTGTAGAGGAGGCTGGATATGATATGTTCGGTATGTAAAGAAGAATTTTCAGCACCGGATGAGGAAACAATGGCAATGTCCGGCTTATGCGCCGATTGCGAGGATAAAACAGAAAATTCATTTATTTTCCAATGTATTAATTGCGGCTCATGCGATGTGATAAACAAGGAAGCCGCTATTGTGTCGGCTCTTGACCATACCAGCTATTTCCGTCTCATGACTATTAAGAATGAAAATGTGATTATCAGGCAGGAATCATGTAATACCTGTACTGGCGTGCATGCCTGTTAATTAAATTAATTAATATGCTTTCGTACCCCCTCGGCCCGATGTTAATTCGTTGACATCGGGCCCCCTCCTTTTTGTAGTCTGCTGACCTCTTAAATCCATCATTCATAGCTGTTATTATCCGCGTGTATGTATGGGCCGGCGGTTCCATCGTCTTGCCTTATCCGTCGGATGAAAAAAATATTTTTCATTACGCCTCTTGACAATAATGATTATTATGTGATAATCTTTATTTAAGGATAATCATTATGGATTTTAAAATGAAAAAGTTTAGAGATATAAATTTAAAGCTGACGCCACAAAGACTGGCGATTTTTGAGTATCTCGACGATAACAAAAGCCATCCTTCGGCAGAAGACATTTATCTGGAAATCAGAAAGAAATATCCGACGATTTCATTCGCAACGGTTTACAAAACGCTCGAGGCGTTAAAGAAACAGGGATTGCTGCTTGAACTTACAATCGATCCTGAAAGAAGGCGCTATGATCCAGGAACAGAGCACCACCACCACCTTATATGTATTGATTGCAAAAAGATCGTTGATATTCATGCCGATTTCCGGGTGGACGTCCCGGAGGACGCAAAAGGATCATTTGAGATGCTCGGCAACCATATTGAATTCTACGGGCTCTGCCCGGAGTGCAAAAAGAAGGGGTGAGCGGCATTGAAATCAACTTCCGGCAAAAACAGCGAAACAATGATGTTTTCTAAAAAAACGGTCATAGGATTATTAATGGAAAAGCGGTATGATGAGTTAATCGTGCGGGCATCAGACAGAAGGAAAATCTTAAGAATGCTGATCCGGTCCCCTTTTATGAAGAAGGGGAGTTAAATGAAAAGACAGTAGGAGAAATAGCAACAAGGGCGTTGGAAAAACTTAAACCTAGAAACCTATTAGCTAAGGAGGAATAAAAGATGGCGGAGACAAGTCTTTTTTGCGGCCTTAACAGGCCCAAAGACCCGGCAAATATGACAGAGCTTGAGAAGAAGCATACCCCTGTAATTGAATGTCCTGACAATGTAAAGGCAGGCGAGCCTTTTCAGGTAAAGATCAAGGTCGGTGAGATACCACATATCATGGAGGAAGGGCATCACATCCAGTGGATCGATCTCTATTCCGGCGAGAACTTTAACGCAAGGATTGACCTGACCCCGGTCTTTACGAGAGCTGAAGTTACTATCACCCTTCAGAAGAGCGGCAAACACCGGACATCTATACTCAGGGTGATAGAGAGATGCAATCTTCATGGGCAGTGGGAGGCGACAAAAGAAATTACAGTAAGTGAATAAGAAAAAAATCTAAACCATATAACAATTAACATCAAAAAAGAGAAGGAGAATATTATGTCAAAATCAGAAAGAAATCTTAGGGATGCATTTGCCGGTGAATCACAGGCAAACAGGAAATACCTCGCCTTTGCGAAAAAGGCGGAAACAGAAGGATATACCCAGGTAGCTAAACTCTTCAGGGCTGCTGCCGAGGCCGAGACTATTCATGCGCACAATCACCTCAAACAACTGGATGGGATTAAAAGCACAAAAGAAAACCTTGAGGAGGCAATCAGCGGGGAAACCGATGAATTTCAGGATATGTATCCCCAGATGATTAAGGATGCGGAAGAGGAAGAGAATAACGGAGCGGTACGCAGCTTCAAATATGCGAATGAGGTCGAAAAGCTTCATGCCGGTCTTTACGGGAAGGCATTAGAAAACCTCGGCAGTAATGCAGAGACTGATTACTATGTCTGCGATGTCTGCGGTAACACGGTCGAGGGAGAAGCTCCGGACGTATGCCCGGTCTGCGGCGCAAAGAAACCGGCATTCAAAAAGATCGACTAAATACTTGTGTCATACCAATAACCCCTCAAACCCCCAGAAAGAAGGGAGGACATAAAGCCCTCCCTTTTTCCCTCCAGCCTTTAATGGTCAGACTGTCTCAGCTGACCCGGCAATCGCTTTTTCCCTTGCTGAATACTTACTTTTTCGTTAAAATGGAACATATTGATTTCATGGGGATTGATGTTCAGGAGAAATGAATTCCCCTCTTGAGAGGGGTGCAGGGGTGTGTTGTTAAAATGAAGATCCTACCCTACAATCCAAAGCTGAAGGAAAAGGCCCGCCGGCTCAGAAACAACAGCACAAAGGCGGAAATAAGACTTTGGCTTTATTTAAAACGCAGACAGATTATGGGATATGATTTTCACAGGCAAAAGCCGATAGATAATTTTATAGTAGATTTCTTCTGCGGGGAACTGATGCTGGCGATAGAGGTGGACGGCTACACGCATACCTTCGAAGAAGTCGCGGACAGAGACGAAAAGAAGGAG
>JAJRYC010000040.1 GCA_024275975.1 Nitrospirota bacterium
CCGATCATTCTCGCGCCATTAAACGCCGCTGAGTTCAGGGCTATAGCATTAACTATATGCCCCTTACCAACCATCTCGATAAGAAAAGACTGCCTTGTGGGGATGTCAACTGCATTTATTAGGCCCAGAAAAGCGGCGAGCCCCGCAACGTGCCAGACAGTGATCAGCCCCATACTTGAAAGGATTCCCATCGTCAGCGAGGGAATAATCGAAAGCCCCTGCGTAAGCAGAAGCAGTTTTCTTTTCGGAAACCTGTCGGCAATCACGCCTCCGAGCAGCGTAAACAATAAAATCGGCAGTGAAGCCGCGGCGGCGACCAGACCGAGATACAAGGGCGATTTTGTAAGACTGTATACAAGCCATCCCTGCGCCACGGCCTGCATCCATGTCCCTGACAGCGATATAATCTGTCCGAACCAGAAAACCCTGAAATTTCTGGAATATAAAGCGGAGAACCTTTGTGGACCTGGCATCCTGTAGTTTAACCTAAAATAAAAAGTCGGATAATTTTATTTTGCAAAGCAATTGGATTTATAATAATGATTGTTAAATATGTACTCAAGTATCTTAAACTTATACAATACAACCAGATGCGTAATATAATCAGTCCTTTAAAAATTAAAGCCTTTATTATAATATTCTGCCTGATAGCGGCGGCAACCGGCGTCAGTTACGCCTCCGGCCAAAAACTGAAGGTCATAGCCAGCATTGTTCCTCTCGCGGATTTCGCCCGACAGGTCGGAGGTGACAGGGTTGACGTCATGCTTATGCTGCCGCCAGGCGCAAGCCCTCATACCTATGAGCCGACACCGAAAACAATACAGGAAATTTCAGGCGCAAGCATATTCATCAAAATCGGAGCCGGACTCGAATTCTGGACAGACAGGATAATTAATGCCGTAAACCCCGATATCAAGGTTGTGGAATGTTCGGAAGGGATTGATTTAATAAAACTCGATACCCGCGACAGGACGACCGGCGGCCACGGGGGTGTTAACCCTCATATCTGGCTGGACCCTCTCAATAGCGTCAAAATAATTGAAATGATCAGCTCAGCTTTCTCCGCCTCCGATCCAGGAAACAGCTCCTTCTACAAAAAAAACGCGACCGGTTATATCAGGAAACTAAAAGAGCTTGACAGCGAGATCGCGGGACGGATAGCAACATTCAGGACAAAGAAATGTGTAACATTCCACTCCGCATGGAATTACTTCGCCCGCCGGTATGGGCTTGAAATCGTCGGGGTCATAAAAGAAGGAGCCGGGCATGAGCCGACCCCCAAACACATGGGCAGGATTCTTCTCGAACTCAAAAAAATGCGAAATCCAGTAATTTTCGCTGAGCCCCAGTTCAGCCCGAAGGCAGCGGAGGCAATAGCACGCGAGGCAGGGGGGAAAGTACTATTCCTCGACCCTATCGGGGGACAGGAAGGTCGTGAAACGTATATTGACATAATGAGGTATAACCTGTCCGTGCTTGAAAGCGCCATGAAATAATGGGGACAGCCATCCAGATAGAAAACCTGTCGGTCGTTTTCAATGAGAAAGAGGTGCTGAAAAATATAAACCTCTCCATAGAGGAAGGTCATTTTATCGGCATAGTAGGCCCGAACGGCGGCGGCAAAAGCACGCTCATACGGGCCGTTCTGGGTATTATAAAACCTTCTTCAGGCTTAATAAAAATCTTCGGACAGGACCCGGCCCTGCTTCCCGGCAAAAAAGAGACGGTCTTCGGGTACCTGCCTCAGCACCTGAATATAGATCCGGCTTTCCCATCGAGCGCCCTTGACATCGTGCTCATGGGAAGGTACAAAAAGACAGGTCTTTTTAAATGGCCGGGGACAAAAGACATGGAAATCGCCGAAAAATACCTGGAGATGATGGGAGTCGGACACCTGAAAGACGCCCAGTTCAGCCGGCTCTCCGGCGGCCAGCAGCAGAGGATCTCGATAGCAAGAGCGCTCGCGGGAGAACCCCGGATACTTATACTTGACGAGCCCGGTACGGGCCTTGACGCCGTGGGACAGGAAGACTTTTACCACCTGCTGAAAAGCCTGCTGAAAAAAATGAACCTCACAATTCTGATGGTGTCTCATGACATCGGAACAGTTACTACTTATGTTGACGAGATATCCTGCCTGAACATAAACCTGTACTATCACGGCAATCCCCTCGGAGCTCTGGATGACAAGGTACTGACATCTCTTTACGGTAAAAATATGGATATATTAATGCACTCCGGCGTCTGCGAGAAGTGCGAGAGGCTCAGGTCGCAATGATCGAGATAATCAGCTCGCCATTTATGCAGAAGGCCTTTTTAGCAGGAATACTTATAAGCATACTCACCGGGATAATCTCTGTTTTCATCGTATTGAGAAAGATGTCGTTTATCGGCGCGGGGATTTCCCACGCTGCGTTCGGTGGGATCGCAATAGGTTTTTTTGTGGGTCTGAATCCTCTCTTTACCGCCATCATCTATACCATCTTGGTGGCCCTGGGGATTGAGTCCACCAGCAGGAAAGGAAAGATGACGGAAGATGTCTCTATCGGAATATTTTATTCCGTCTCCATGGCGCTCGGTATAACGATTATCAGCCTGTCGAAATCCTACAATATCGACCTCTTCGGTTATCTGTTCGGGAATATACTGGCGATTACGAACGGCGAAGTCCTTCTTACGTTAATCACGGCCCTGACGGTAACGGTCTTCATGGTCGCCTTTCTGAAGGAATTTTTCCTTATAACTTACAATGAGGAACTGGCGCTGGTAAGCGGTATTAATGTAAGACTTTTCAACATCATGTTTCTTATCGCCCTTTCGGTCTCAATCGTCATCTCCATACGAATCGTCGGGATAATCATGGTTTCGGCATTACTCGTAATTCCGGGAGCGACCGCCCGCCTATACGCAAAAAATCTGATTTCCATGATCACCATTTCCTGCCTTACCGGATTTACTTCCGTTGTAGCAGGCCTTTTTCTCTCGTACAAATATGATCTCGCGTCGGGCGCGTGCATAGTGCTTACGGCGGCGGCGATATTTTTTGTCTCGCTGATTTTGAAAAACAGGGAATGACAGGTATAATATTGAAAGATAGTCGGGCCAGCAAAATAAAACATGGACAGGTGACAACTTATGACGGACAGGATTCAGCCTTCTCTTCACTTCACGATTATCTGTGACGATATAAGGCAGGAAACGGGAGGAAAGATCAGCCTTATGGGTTTATTCGAAAATATTTACGCCACCAAATTTCCCGTGACACATCCAAGGCTGGTGATAATCAGTGAATGGATTGAAGGAAAGGGTGAATTCGAAGTAAAAACCCAGATACTATCCACCGACAGAAAAAACGTAGTCCGGCAGAGCCTCACAAAAATAAAGCTGAATGAAGTGAACTTCAGACACCGGAATGTTTCCATCCACCTGAACATAAATTTTGATTTGCCCGGCACCTACTGGATAGAAAACTTCCTGGACGATGAACTGATAAATTCCATACCTCTGAGAGTGATTCATATCAATGATCAGCCGACCCATTAAGGAAATCTTTTCCGCCATATAAGCGATATGGAATACGTTATTATCGGAAACGGGGTATCCGGCGTAACGGCTGCCGCCGCAATCAGAAAACTCGACTTGGCAGGGAAAATAACAATGCTCACCGACGAGGCATACCCTTTTTACAGCAGAATCAGGCTCACGGAGTTCCTGTACGGTAATGCCGATGAACAAGGTCTGACAATAAAAAAAGAGCAATGGTACGAAAAAAATAATATAAATCTTCTCCTGAATAGTTCTGTTACAGACATAGATGTCAATAAAAAAGAGCTTACAACCTCCACGGGAACCGGCATCGGATATGACCGGCTGCTTCTGGCTACAGGCGGCCTCTCCTTTGTCCCACCGATTCCGGGCGCAGACAAAAAAGGTGTCTTCACTCTCAGGACGTTAAAAGATGCAATCGCTATACGGGAATATAATGAAAAGCCGTCTTGTAACACCCTAATTATCGGAGGAGGCGTTCTCGGGCTTGAGGCAGGCTACGGCCTTATGCGGACAGGCAGACACAATATAACGGTTGTTGAGTTCTTCTCCCGGCTGCTTCCAAGGCAGATGGACCCCGTCGGCTCGGAAATACTCGAACGACAGATGAAAAAAATGGGCTTCAGCTTCTATCTTGGGGCGAAATCCCGTGAGATAAAGGGACGTGATAAAGCGGAGGTGCTGATCATGGAAGACGGCACAAGAATTGAGTGCGACATGATAATCATTTCAGCAGGCGTCAGACCAAATTCAGCGCCGGCCCGGCAGCTTGGGCTGAAGATAGAAAAAGGCCTGGTTGTCAACGACCGGATGGAAACCGGCAGCCCGGACATTTATGCCGCGGGTGATCTTGTGCAGCACAACGGTATCTGTTACGGCATATGGCCGGCAGCCGAAAAACAGGGTGAAACAGCCGGCATAAATATGGCCGGTGGAAATTCCGTATATCAGGGAACAACCATATCCAACACGCTTAAAGTCGCCGGCATAGACCTTGTTGCGGTCGGATACATCGACGCAGAAGGAGAAAAAGAGTCAATAACCGTAAAAGATATCGATAATTTTATTTATAAAAAGATAGTGCTCAAAGACAATTTCATAACCGGCGCCATACTTTATGGGGATATCAGGGGGAAAAAGAAGATTCTCCGAGCGATCGAAAGCGGCAGGGACATAAGCGGAATTAAAGAAGACCTTGAAAAGTGGAACCTGGAAGGGCTATGAGCATTTGATTCTTTATCTCATTAAGCTTATTTATCAGGAGTTATCCAATTAAATGGGGCTCCGCCCCTGCCCCCGGTTCATTCTTTTGAACGCCCAAAAGAACGGAACCAAGAAAAATGCGCCCCGCGATTCTTTTTTAACGGTCTGCTTCTGGTCTGCCCGCTAAATTCAAGAAACTCGCTTCGCTCAGACAGTCTTGAATTCTTAACGCGTTCAGCCTCGGAAGCATCCCTAAAATAATCAAAGGGGAATGAAAAGCAATACCAAATGACGACAATTATAAAATCCCCTTTTTCAAAAGGGGGGCGACTACAACCTCCCCCGATGGTCAGTTATAATAGTGAAACATAGTAAAGAGTCCGCAACCCCGTCATTTCAGTAGTCTTTTGAGCGGAAATCCAGTCTTTTCAGTGAGTTGTGGATACCCAATGATAAACTTGGGGCATAGCGGCAAAAACACAAAAGGCAATTTATACACAGACTCTAACTAAACGGATTTTTTGTGATATAATTAATTTGCGAATTTTTAAACGGAATAAGAAAACCAGGAGATTACGATGAAACGATTATTTTTTATAATTTTTGTAATTTTAACATTCATGTCCGCCTGCGATGAAAAACCCAAAAACCCCGTGGCTGAAGTTGGCGATAACCTGATTAATTCATACAAGAAAGGCATGCAGGCAGGAGCAATCGCAAACCTCCATGCCCTGAAAATGGCGATTCAGGTCTATTACGCTGAAAATGATAAATACCCTGAAAACCTTGATGAACTGAGTAACCTGGTGAAATCGTCGTCGGAAATAGATTTTTCAGGGTTTGATTACGATCCTGAATCCGGAAGTATAAGCATAAATAACAGTCCCGGCGGTTGACAAAAAAGCTGGTTTGTAGTATAAAATATGTCTCGGGGGCGGATAGCTCAGCTGGGAGAGCACAGCCCTTACAAGGCTGGGGTCACAGGTTCGATCCCTGTTCCGCCTACCATCAATTTTTTGCGGTGGTAAGGAGTAGTAATTTTATATCGTTTTTTTGGCTGTTGATCCTTTTAGGGGGTGGTAGTTCAGCTGGTTAGAACGCCGGCCTGTCACGCCGGAGGTCGCGGGTTCGATCCCCGTCCGCCCCGCCATATCGATCATTTGGCATTCTTTTTCTTTTTGTGTTCAAACATCAGTGCGTCGGCCTTTGCAACAAGGTCATAGATGGAACATGGTTCTTCATGGTCATAATATACTATTCCTACACTGATTGATAATATATGCCGATATAATTCCTCCCTGTTATGCAGATATATCTGCTCTTTTATTCGTTCCATCACAACCTCTTCGAAATCCTTATCCCCGCAGTCCGTCATCAGAACGGCGAATTCATCGCCACCGACACGGGCGATGATGTCGGAGTCACGGAAAATTTCTTTAAGAATATTTGCAGTGCTGAATAAGGCGAGGTCGCCTTCCCTGTGACCGTAGGTATCATTGATAACTTTGAGGTCATCCAGGTCCGCAAAAAGAAAAAAAACACTTCTCTCGTTTCTGTCGGCTATCTTCAGCTGCTGATCAGCAAGGGTAAAAAAGCCCCTCCGGTTGAGAAGTCCCGTAAGTTCGTCCGTAACCGACAGGCAGCGCAGTTTCTCCTCCATCGCCTTTCTTTGGGTGATGTCCCTGGCGATCGTCTTTGTTTTGATCAACTTCCCAAGCTGATCAAATTCACCAAAAACATTTAAAATCACAGGGAAGACCACGCCGTCCTTTCTGACAAATTCCCTTTCAAGGTTCATGTAAATTTTCGCCTCATTCAACTCTTTGAAAGTTGTTTCAAAGAGGCCCTTGGATTCCACGGTCATGAAATCAGTAATCGGGGTCCCCACAATTTTTTCCCTGGCATACCCGAGCATCCTGGCGGTGGTTTTATTGCAATCAATTATTATCCGGTCCTTATCCAGTGAATAATACATGTCCGGCGCATTATCGTATAAATCACGATATTTTTTCTCGGATTCACGTAAGGCCTTTTCCGTCCGGTTCATCGAACTAAAAACAGGCTGGACCAGTAAAAGAACAAGCGCGGTAAACGCGGTTGCAAGAATAGTCGCCAGTTGGCCCGGCGGGCCAAAGGGGGTGATATCCCTGCCGGAAATTAAACTAACCAGGGAAATGGCATACCAGGCGGCGACAAGGGAAAAAGCTATTGCGATATATATCCATGAGATATGTCTTCCCGTGACGTAAATAAGTCTGATGGCCAGAAATATCAGGGCACATTGCAGTAACATCGTAATACTAAGATTAAATATCATATGTCTGTCATGAAATCACTAATTTTTCCGGAGATTTTTTTTAAACTTAATATTCAGTCCCACATCAGTCAGTGTGTTTCAACTGATACTGCAGAATTGCCACTGGAATAACCCGTGACTATCCTCTGTTCATGATAATACCGATGATAATCCAGGTGGATAATATCACGGAAATCCAGAAGCACCACCTCAAAACAGCAATCGGGACTGACGAATCATTATCTATATCATCCGGACTGTAAATAAATATGGTAAATTTTTCTTTCAATGTTCTGCCCGAATTCCCCAGTATCAGCGCCGTCAAAAGAACAAACAGGCAAGGCAGAAGGAAGATTATCAAAACCATATATAATTTTATAATCTTTTATCGAACAATTGTCAACCTTCTGTCCAGCCATCAGGTCGATGCTCCGCCTATATCATGGCTTTTCACTCCATCCCTGCCTTTCAAGAAAAGTCAACGCTCCCGTTTTTGCATTGTAGTTTAAAATTATGAATAAATAATGAAAATATATATGCCATCAAAAAAAGCAGGACTGTTTTACTGTTCTTGACTAAAAATAAATCATTCTGTTACTGTAAGAAAACAAAAAACAGGAGTACATTATGGGTAAGATAAAAGATACCGAAAATCAAAAGGAATTAAATGCTGTTTCCGCAAAAAAAAGCAGTAAATCGAAAAAGAAAGAGGTCGATATCGTTTCAAGGAAGGAAGAAAAGAACAGGGAGTTCAAGATAAAACTGTTACAACAAAAAGAAGCTCTCCTGTCCGAAGCCGAATCCGCCCTGAATGAACTTCCCGGGCAGACAATTTTTCCCGATCTTGGTGACCAGGCCACGGCCGAGACAGACAGGAATTTCATGCTGCGGCTAAGGGGAAGAGAACAGCGCCTCCTGAAAAAAATAGAGGCCGCGCTCGACCGCATCGAATCAGGCACGTTCGGTATCTGCGAGGATTGTGGAGAAGAAATAGACATAAAAAGGCTCGAAGCGAGGCCTGTCACGACAATGTGCATAAACTGCAAAACCCTCCAGGAAGAGGAGGAAAAGCTCAGAGAATCATAAAGGTTGAAAGACTCGAAATGATCTGGTCCTCAGATTTTTCTCAACAACATATTTTATATGTGCATCCGTTATTTTTGTGAGTTCCGGGATAAGAAAGCGAGCCGGTCTTATCCGGTTTAGCTTTAATGGACTCCAGCCAAGCAGAGTTGAAGAAAAACTGATGGCCCCTTTCGAAATCCTGAAAGATGGTTCCGTACCATCCGAACATCTTTCGCATAGTACGGAACCATGGGAAAGATAGAATGCATCGCCTGATTTGCCACACCTGCCGCAGTTATCGAGTTTTGGCGAAAACCCCGCTATATTAAGCAGATTCAACTTGTAGTAGAGGATTAAGAGGTCCATGTCGCGGTCATCCTCGATGGTGCGCAATGTGTTGATCAGCAGGTGATAGGCATGCCTGCTTGCGTCTCTCTCGGGGACAAAGCAGAGTGTCAGCTCCACCAGCTCCGACACCCTCAGAAAACACCTGAAATCGCTTCTTAACGAATGGAAAGTATATATAATGTCGGACTGCACCAGCCTTGGCAGCGCGGCGTCCTCTTTTCCCCAGAATGATATCTTCGAATGCGTAAGAGGTTCAAGGCTGCTTCCGAACCTGCTTTTAATCTTACGGGGGCTTTTCGCGAAAGTCTTTAATATGCCGTAATCTTTAGAGAGACATGTAACTATCAGGTCTGCTTCGCCAAAGGGATTGGTCTTAAGGACAATGCCCTCGGTTCTCTTAAGCATTACATAATATTTCCAAAATCTTCAGGCTTTAGATTTTTCAGCCATTCATCCAGTTCATCAGCCGTTTTTGTCCCCACAATGCCCTTTTCGACAAATATCGGGGCATTCGTTCTCAGCGCAACCGCAACGGCGTCGCTCGGCCTTGAATCAATCAGTGTCTCATCCTTACCGTCAAAGATATAAACGAATGAGTAATATGTGTTGTCTATTATCTCTGTCACGACGATCTTCGTTATCCTGACTCCAAGACCATCTATGATGTTTTTAACCAGGTCATGTGTAAGCGGCCTGGGCGTCGCAACTTTTCCCAGCGCCAAAGCGATGGAATCCGCTTCCGGCTTTCCGATCCATATCGGGAGTGTGCCGGAACCTTCCAGCTCCTTCAGCAAGAGAATATACATATTGCTTCTTGGATCAAAAAGAAGGCCCTCAACCTTCATTTCCACTAACATTACAGGTACCCCAGTTCATTTAAAAAAATTTTATTGTCACGCCATCCTTTTCTGACTTTCACCGACAGCTCAAGGAAGACTTTTGTGTCGAGAAGACTTTCTATGTCCTTCCGGGCCACGGTGCCTATCATTTTAAGCATTTTCCCTTTCCGGCCTATTATTATACCCTTCTGGCCCTCTTTTTCGACATAAATATTGGCATGGAGCAGTATCAGCCCATCCTCCCTTTCATTCCAGTCCAGTATCTCGACCGCTGAAGAATAAGGTATTTCCTCGTAAGTTCTCTCCATGATCTTTTCTCTTATTATCTCCGCCACCATAAATCTCTCTATCTGGTCGGTAAACAGTTCATCGGGATAATATTTAGGCCCGAACGGTATATATTTCCTTATATTTTCCAGGAGTATATCAATCCCATTACCCTGAAGAGCGGACACGGGAATAATTTCCTCAAAAGAAAACAGACCCTTATAGTCATTTATAATTAATAATAATTCCGATTTTTTTATCATGTCAAGCTTGTTAATAACGAGGATAACCGGTCTGCCGGTTTTTTTAATGGATTCCAGAATAACTTTGTCCTTTTTAATTGATGCGACGGGGTCGATCACAAAGAGAACCACATCTATCTCTTTCATCGAGTTCCTGGCGGTCCTGACCATCGATTCCCCAAGCATATTCACGGGCTCATGGATACCGGGTGTATCGATAAAAATAATCTGCGCGTCGTCATATGTTTTTATACCCTGAATCCTGTTTCTTGTAGTCTGCGGCTTTTCGGTCGCAATAGCGACCTTCCGCCCAAGTAAAAAATTCAGCAGTGTGGACTTCCCTACATTGGGTCTTCCAATCAATGAAACATATCCTGAGCGAAATGATTCAGTCATACGACTCCCATAATAAATCGTTCACGTTATAAAAATAAACCCGGCTAAACTTCTAGCTTGGCTATAGCCTCTTTTATCCTTGCGACTCCCGTTTTTATAGTATCCAGGGAAGTCGCGTATGAGATCCTCAGGTAGTTATCATCGCCGAACGCGGCCCCGGGCACCAGCGCGACGTTCGCCTCTTCAAGCAGGTAGAGCGCGAGATCCGATGATGACGATATCTCCCTGCCGCTGAATTTTCGTCCGTAGATATTTGAAGTGTTAGGAAACGCGTAAAACGCACCTGTAGGCATGATACAACTCATACCGTCGATCTTATTGAGTTCTTCAACAAGATAACGTCTTCTCACGTCAAACTCCTTAATCATCACTGAGATGAAATCCTGCGGCCCTGTAAGCGCTTCGACCGCAGCCTTTTGAGCGATCGAATTAGGGTTGGAGGTCGAATGGCTCTGAATATTTGTCATGGCCTTGATTATCCCGTCGTTGCCGGCGGCGTAGCCGATCCTCCAACCTGTCATAGAGTGAGATTTTGAAAGCCCGTTAACAATAATCGTCCTGGCCTTTATCTCTTCACCAAGCGATGCAATGCTGATATGCTCCAAACCGTCATAAATCAGTTTTTCATAAATTTCATCCGAAATAATATAAAAATTATGCCTGACGGCCAGTTCGGCAATTTTCTCAAGGGCCTCTTTATCATACGTCAGCCCGGTAGGATTCTAAGGAGAATTCAGTATCAGCGCCTTTGTCTTTTCCGTTATGTGTTCCTCAATGGCTTCCGGCCTTACCATAAAGGAGTCAGCCTCGTATGTTTTTACAAAAACCGGTACCGCGTCATTAAGCAGCACCTGGTCGGGATAGGAAACCCAGTAAGGAGAGGGTATCAGCACCTCATCTCCGGGACTGTAAAGCGCCTGCGCGATATTATAAAGAGAGTGTTTCGCGCCGCAGGAAACGATTATTTCATCCGGCCTGTAAACAAGGCTGTTGTCTTCCCTCAGCTTCCCGATTATCGCATTTTTTAATGCCTCAATCCCTCCTACAGCTGTGTATTTCGTGAAACCGTCTCTCATCGCCTTTATGGCGGCTTCCTTTATATTGTCAGGGGTGTCAAAATCCGGCTCGCCAACGCCGAAGCTTATAACATTAATTCCGGACGCCTTCATGGATTTCGCCTTCGAATTGATAGTAAGCGTGGCCGAGGGTTTGATTTTCATTGCTCTTGCAGAAAGCATATTGGGGTCCTTTCCTTTTTTTATTTATTTTATAACATTAGAATATCTTAATGAAAGGCAAAAAAAATCTTACCTGTTCCGGGCTTTGATTAATCTTAATTTTTCAAGTGTGTCCCCGTATACCGGCTCCTTGCCGGGATTGAGTTCAATCGCTTTTATAACCAGCATCTCCGCCTCATCAAGCTTCTTTCTTTCCACGTAATACAGCCATGCCAGATTATTCAGGGCATCGGTATTACCGGGATCTGTTTCTATAGCCTTTCCGTAGTACTTTTCCGCCGCGTCAATCCGTCCTTGCTGAAAATAGACGTTTCCGATATACAGGTACGCGGCCGGTAATTTTTTTGACGCCTTTTTATATTCAATAATGGCTTTTTCGAACTCGCCATTCCTCTCGTAAGCTACTCCGAGGTTTATATGCTCCTCGGGAGAAAGAGGATCATCCAGAATTATTATTCTCGGCAGAGCGCAGGAGCTTAAGAAAAGCAGAGCGCAACCGATAAGCAGGATTCCGGATATTTTTTTATAATCCTGAATTACCGACTTCATTCTTTGGGCCCGTTTATCAAAAGCATCCAGAATTTAGTCCTTTTCCAGGATTTCACAAAGTCTTCCTCCGTAATAAACGTCTCCTTCTCCCTCCCTGAATTCACGATTACGCCGTCTTTATTATATCCGGTAACGACCATGAAATGATTAGCCTGGTATACGTAAAAACCCCTGTCCACAAGCACTATAACCGGCAGACCAGACTTTATCGACTTCCTTAAGATGTCCATGTTACCGCTGAATCGCGACGCATCCAGCCCCTTTGCCAGGGCATACCTGATCATATCAATATTCAATGTGCCCCTTGCCGATTCACTGTAAATCCCCCTGCTGATTTCTTCCGGATATACGCCGACGCCCCAGTAGTTCAGCACCCCTGCAAGCGAGGCCGGCCCGCACTGGTAGTCCTCCTGTGAAAAAAAAGGAACATTTTTTATCAATACGGTATCTTCGGCATACCTGTACCGGGATGTTGTTCCGCAAGAGGAAAGAACAACCAGGGATAACAGTGCTATCCCGAAAAACGAATATTTTCTGTTTTTATTTTTCATGCGAAGGAGTAAAACAGGGGCCCTGTACGGCCCCATATTTTACTATGTCACTATAACTTTATGTCCTGTCAACTGTAAAAGCAGGACTACCAGTATCGCGATAACAAGGAGAGCAATTATCACCCCGAATCCGTCGCCGCTTCCTACCCGCAAATCATCAAGTTCCTGAACAAGCTGGTGTGCCTGCTGGTCGCTCAGACCGGACAGTCTTTGCTGTATGTTCTCCTGGCTGAATCCCAGAGCTTCAAGCCTTTCCCTGATAAGCTTATTCTCAATAACTTTCTGAATCTTTGCCAGATCTGAATCGCTGCCCATATTAGCGAGTGGAATTATCCCGGACGGCGAAAATGCCGCATCGGCCCGTGGAACCACGGAGATTATCAATATGGCGGCAATAAGATACCAGGATATCTGTTTCATTAAAGGGATTCTCATCTGTCGTTCACCTCCTTTCTTTTATTCTGCTTTTTTCTAATTTTAGTTTTTTTCCCTTCTCTCCAATTTGTCCTGAAGGTCCCTCACCCTGCTCTTGAATTCTTTTGTCAGCGCGTCGGCTTCTTCAGCGCTGCTTACTACATGGGGGGTCACCATCAGCAGAAGTTCCCTGCGTTCGTTTTTATCCACGGTTGAACCGAAGAGATAGCCAAGGATGGGTATCTTGCTCAGGAATGGAATACCACTGCGGACCCGCTCTTTTCTTTCATTGATAATACCGCCGATCACCAGGGTATGACCGTCTTG
Source organism: Nitrospirota bacterium (assembly GCA_024275975.1). Lineage (GTDB taxonomy): Bacteria > Nitrospirota > Thermodesulfovibrionia > Thermodesulfovibrionales > UBA6898 > JAJRYC01. The sequence continues at coordinate 13,282 of JAJRYC010000040.1, forward strand.
AACAATCGCCGTTGTATTGGCCTTTCTTGTCCTGAAGCCCTGAAAATCCTGACCGGCGATCGGCACCACAGTGCCTAATTCACTCACTTCCTGGCTGATCTTCAAGGTAACCTGATTCTTGGCATTGATATGCGGGGTTACGGTAAGGATGGTTCCAGCGGATTTAAACTGGACCTGGGACGTCGTGTAATCATTGGAATTCTGGGCCTGGGAAATCGAGGTGGCGACAGGCACTTCATCGGCGATCTCTATCCTGGCCTCCTTGTTATTAAGCGCAAGGATATGCGGACTCGCAATAACATTAAGATTATTCGTGGCGGCGGCGGCTGAAATAATCATATTAAACTTCACCGGGTTGAATATATTGGCGAAAAGCCCTGATGGATAAGACAGGATGGAGTCCGCGGAATCCACTATCAGCCCGTCGGTAGTACTGTATTTCAGGTTTCCGGTGGAGTATCCACCCACCAGGTCATAATCAGATCCCCCGGAGCGAAAATTAACGTTCTTTTTAAGAATCCACTCTATCCCTAATTCAGTTGAGTCATTTAAAGTAACCTCGGCGATCAATACTTCGATCAGCACCTGCTTCGGCTGTATATCCAGTTTTTTGATGGTCTCCAGGAGAGCTATATATCCACGCGGAGTCGTTTTAACAATAAGGGCGTTGATATCTTCATATGCCTCAATGATGACGTCTCCCTCGATCTCGCCCGGCAGTCCCGTAAGGACCGTCGCCCCTTTCGCAGGTACTCTTTTAGCCGGTACCGGCCTTCGCGCGGTAGATTGTTTACGCGTCTGCGTCCGGTTCGGCACAAAAGATTTAACCGCTGAATTCTTTGATGCCGGCTTATCGGCATAAAGCTTCTTCAGAATTGAGGCAAGCTTCTTGGCCTCCCCGTTTTCCACGCTGTAGACAAATGTTCTTGTTATGTCCTTTTCCGCGGCGGGAATATCGATAGCTTCAAGCAGCTTGATCAGCTTTATAATGCCTGCGGGTGGAGCAGTGACTATCAACATGTTTGATGGTTCATATGTAACTATATCGGTACCCCTGGGCATGAGATTCCTTACTATATTGGCGATGTCTCCCGCCTTTACATACTCCAGAGGTATCTCCTGCATCACAAAGCTCAAATCATCGGGAATAACGGCTGTCTTTCCCGTAACAATGGGGACGGGCTGCTGCCTGGCCGTATCAATATGTACGACCCTGTAAAAACCACCGTCTTTCACTGCGGTGAATCCGTTAAGTTCGAGTATCGTCTGGAACGTCGCAAATAACTCGCTTAACGGAATTTTTTCATTGGATTGAATTGTTATCTTACCGCTTATACCCGGCTCAAGGATATAATTTATCTTCAGCATCTCCCCGATTGTGCTGATAACGGTCTGTATATCGGCATTCTCAAAATTCAGCATCAAATATTGTTCAGGCTTCTTTTGCACCGTAACGGCTTCTTCGGCATTTTCAGGCACAGGGTCTTCCCAAATCTGCGCCTTGGCGGTAATGTCAGGAAGCGCCGAATCTTCGTCCGGTTGTTGAGAAACAGTCTGCACCCCCTGATTGACGGATTGTTTCGGCGCACAGGAGCTTAAACTTAAAATAAAAATAAATAAAAAAACTGCGATTATCCTTTGATTCATTTTATTGACCTCGGCTTCTTTATCGTTCTTACTTTGCCCATATTCAACTTAACTGTCTGTTCATTCCATTTTAACACAACCTTCCTTGCAGAGATATCAACAATCTCTATATCATCGATCTTATCTCCTTTTCTCATGGCCACAGGTCTTGATCTGTTTATCTCAATATAGGCCACGTAGCCGCCTGACAGATCATAAACGATACCCCGGAGAACAACGTTGGGCCAGACAGCCTCAACTTTGCCCGGCGTGATATCGGCGGGGACGGGTTTTTGTTCTTTCATGTATGACCGGCGCTGACTGAAAAGGTCTTTTTCGTATATTATTTTGCTCCACGCGGGCTTATACTTCGACGAAATTCGCTTATCAGACCCTTTCGACCCGGGATTCGCCACTGAAATCTCGGCCAGTGGATTATATCTGAGCGCTTTCGAATAAAAATTCCATGTAATATACATGAATACCAACGCAAGTATTACAATCATGAAAATTTTTCTTATCATATTCTATTAAGCCCCGAAACACGGATTTTGAATTTCAATTTTCTCTGGTACTTTATGTTGGCGACCCTTAGACTCAGTTTATCTATTTTTATTAAAAACTTATCGGATTCAACTAATTTCAGAAAATCACTGACCTGCTTTATATCACCTTCTCCTTCAAAAAAAACGGACACCTTACTGTAATTATTGATCTTTTCAGAGCTGAGGGGCTTAATAATCAAAACCCTGAGACCGGCCTTACTCATGAGACCCAGACCCTCTTTTTGCAATTTCACGGCCGCCAGAAAATCGCTTTCTTCATGGAAGAGTCGTTTTTCTATTTTTTTCATCTCATCGATTGAAACCCTGATCTCTTCTTCCGTCATCCCTTCGCCCTCGATAAAACGCTCATACTTTTGCAGGATATCGTATTGTTGCTCAATGGAGGCTCTCAGCATTTCAGACTTGGGTTCAAGGAAATAAGTCTCGAATGAAAACACTGAGATCACAAGTAAAATCGCCAGGAGGATATATCTGTTTGTCTTCACGGGACCTCGACCTCCATCTTGACCGCAAACCGCTTTTCACCGGATTTTGTGATGATCGGGGACGAGAAGGCGACATTTCTGAAAAACCCGGATGTTTCCAGTGCTATAATAATATCCGATACGTTTTTGGCAAAACCTATTATCTCCACCTTTCCCTTGTCCTGGATCGAAAGAGTTATCAGCCAGGCATCCCGGGGCAAAACCTTACTCAGTTCGCCCAGCACCTTTGTTGCCATATTGCTGCTGTTCTGGAAATCCAGCAGAATTTTTCTGTCGCTCTGCAATAAACTGAGTTTTTTATGAGCTTCAATCACACCTGAAGCCTTACTTTTAATCATCTCGATTTTCTTCTCTATGGAATTCAATGAGGACAAGTCCCTGTAATACACGACAATCCCGGTAAGGAGAAAAATCAGTACCGCCGCCACGGACAGGCCCCCGATGATATAAGGATAGTAATCGGGAGCTTCCCTTATATATTCACTCGGCATGAAATTAAGTTTCAGGGAGGAATGCTTCACCTCCGAGAAAGCCAGCGCCTCTGAAACCAGTACTCGTGATATTCTCATATTGAACTTTTCCGCCAACGCCGATTCAGGCTCACCATTAAAATAGACGACTACCTGATTAAGTTTTTGAAGCTCATAAGCCAGGTCAACATCGCCGGGGAAGTCCCTGAAAAAAACCGGCTTTGAATTTTCCAGCCCCACAACCTCGACTGAATCTTCAGTGATATTAACAAATACCCCGTTAACATGCTTCTTCCCCGCACTGCCCAGGAAACTCCCGACGGCTTCCATTGTGCTGCATCGTATCGCGAGCACCTTAAGGTCCGCATCTTTTGCATAGTTCAACAGTTCATTAATCAGATCCTTTTTAACCGAAAGAACGATCACACGGACTGTCTCTCCTTCACGCACGGTCGTCAGAAAATCAAATAGATATTCGTCTACGGAAAGAGGAAGATACTTCTCGAGCTCAAACAGAAGGGCTTTTCGGAGGTCATCCCTGCTCATTACAGGCATATCAATTACCTGGTAAGAAAATCTCTGCAACGGTATACCCAGAACAATTCCATCCGGAGAATACTCCGCCTTCCACCTTTTGAACGCTTCCCGGATAGACGAGTCTCTCTCATCCTTGCCTTCCGGCAAAACCAGTTCTTCAGACCTTGACGGCCTGGCAATCCGGAACCTCGATTCAATTATGGTTAAACCGAGGGTTTTGTCTCTCAGGTCAACTCCTAATATTCTCCGCACTTTCTCTCCAGTAAACTGTATTAAACTTATACCCCCCGGCAGACCTGCTTCTCTTTAAGACCGCGACAATTTTCGCGGCCGTTTTGGAATTGCCGGCTATTGCGGTAACCTCTATTCTTAAATTATTCGAAGCGATAGTATTCAATCCTTTTCTTCTGATCTCATTCGGTATCAGATTTAAGGACCTGAAACCCCCGATGTCCTCATTTCTCTGCTTGTAAACGGCCTCTATCTGCGCGGAATCCAGACCAAGCAGCTCCATAACTTCGCTTGAGACTGTATTGATATTAATCTTCGCGCGCGCGCCGAATGTTGTTATAAGGGGAAGTAAAGGCTTTGTTTCCCCTGAACCATATAGATATTCGTGAGTCATTCCTTTCACAAGCGCCAGCTCTTCCGGTATGCTGAACATGGTGTTTTTCGCATGATACGGGTCATCGAGACTTTCATAGTAATCGTCTTCGGCACCGGCAAGATGGTGGATTTTATTTTCACGGTCTATCCAGTCCTTCATGGAATCTATAATGCCGGTTATCTCATCATCCGGAATGCCTGAGTATTCAAAGAGATTTTTCAGACGATTGGTATTTGAAACATTGTTGATATTAATTCTGGAATCTTCATCTATTATTTTAATTTCTATGTCACCGTCTTCAGTCGACCTCTTGCCGGTCACAGGCGGGGTCTCATCATCCACCAGGAAATTCCCCTCGCCGTCAACAAGGTCGAATGACGCATCTTTGTCGGACATTAAATAATTAATCGCCTCGTTATATCCTGACACTGCTAAATAATATGACAATGTTTCCTCTTTCAGGTTGTGAGTGCTTAGTGTATTCCACCTGCTGGAATTCAAAAAACCCAAACTAACAACACTGAGTAACGCCGTTATAAACAGCACCATTATAAGGGCGAACCCATCGCCACCGGAAAAGACGCCGCATTTCGATGCCGATAACTTATACGTCTTTCGTCCCACGGTCAACGCCCTCGTTCCCTGGATTCCGGTCCCATTGCTGACATCAAAGCTCAACCTGCGTGACTCTCAATACTTCATCAATAGTTGTAATGCCGGTTTTAACCTTCGATATCCCGTCTTCCCTCAGCGTCCTCATACCCAGTGATACGGCCTTCTCCTTGATCTCTTTTGCGTTGGCCTTCCTGATTATCAATTCTCTTATTTCATCCGCTATGGGCAGAACTTCGAATATCCCGATTCTCCCCCTGTATCCGGTGCCGGAACATTCCTCGCAGCCTTCTCCCATCCATAACTCACTTATATTATGATTGATCTTATCGACCAACTCTTCCGATACATTCTGACTGACCCTGCAGTTCGGGCATATTCTTCTCACAAGTCTCTGGGCCATGACACATATCAGCGTCGATGAGACGAGATAGCTTTCAATATCCATATCCATAAGTCTTGTAATCGCGCCCGCCGCATCATTCGTATGCAGGGTGCTGAAAAGAAGGTGCCCGGTCAGCGCGGCATGGATGGCTATGCCTGCCGTCTCCATATCGCGTATTTCTCCAACCATTATGATATCCGGGTCCTGCCTTACTATATGTCTCAGGCCGCTCGCGAAGGTTAATCCTATCTTCGACCTCACCTGTATCTGACTGATCCCGTCCATCAGGTATTCAACGGGTTCTTCTATGGTTATGATCTTTTTCTCGGGAGAATTGATCTTTGCCAGAGAGGCGTAAAGAGTGGTTGATTTACCGCTTCCAGTAGGCCCCGTGCTCAGTATCATCCCGTACGGCTTTTTTATTACCTCCTCGTAAATATCGAGAAGCACCCTGTCAAAACCTATCTCTTCAAGGGTGATGAAAGATGTGTCCCTGTCAAGGAGTCTCATGACGATACTTTCGCCGTATATCGTCGGTATGGTCGAAACCCTTATATCCACCGCCTTCCCGGCGACGTTCACCTTGACCCGCCCATCCTGGGGAAGTCTTCTCTCTGCTATGTTCATCTGGGACAGAAGCTTGATTCTCGATGAAACCGCCGCGTACATTTTCATGGGCAGGAACTCTTTTTCATACATTATGCCATCAATTCGGTACCTTACCCTGATGTTCATTTCTCCAGGCTCGATGTGTATATCACTTGACCTGTCTTTTACGGCATTTTCTATTATTAAATTAACAAGCTGTATAATTCCCTTTTCCTGCGCCAGGTCCCTCAGGTGACTTATCTCTCCGGTGATGTCCGTCTCCATAACATCATCCTGGGCGACACCTTCGATCAGTCTCTGCATCATGACACTTCGGGAACTGTGAAGCCGCTGCAGGTGCTGAAGTATTTCGGACTTGCTTGCCAGAAATACTGAAATTTTATAATCGAATGAAGATCTCAACGCCTCAACTCCCTCGGTTTTCGTAGGGTCGCCGACCGCAATCTTTAAAGTATTATCATTCAGTTCAAAGGGCAGAATCAGGTTCTTTTCAAGAAAATCAAACGATATTTTTTCTATCGGTATCTCCTGCGGAAAATTCTTACTCTCTATGACAGGTATATCAAACTGCACGGATAACGCCTTTAAATTCTCCTCTTCGGACATACCGTTGTCCATAAGGATTTCTCCGAATCTTCTCTTGTCGCCGTTTGACTTCTGTATCTCAAGCATCCTGTTGATTTCTTCCTCGGCAATGTAGCCCATTTCAACAAGTATTTCGCCTATCTTTCTATGCATCTTTTATTTTGTGGGTATCTTGGGAACGGAATTGAAGATATACTTGAAATCCTCATCCTCAAACCTTAGTCCCATACCTACATATCCTCCACTCAGTTTTTTATTCAGGATATTATCGGCACCCGCCCTCAGGAACACATTCTTAAAAACAAAGTAATTGACGCCGAGCCTGACATGAGGGTTTTCAGAGTTTTCCTCATCATTTGAAACATCCCATACATCCGCTGTAACCATCGCCTTATCATCATAGAAGAAGTAATCCGCTCCAATTCCAAAGGTATTTTCAGTCAGACCTATTCTCAACGCCGAGTCACCAAACCTTCTGGCAAACTGGGCTGTAAACTCAATCTCTTTCGTGACCTCCTCTTCCTTAATGACGGTGCCGGGAGGCGTTGTGGTGGTTTCGGTGGTAGTAACACTCCCTACCGGATCTCCTACTACTCCTAGTATATAATATTTTTCAGGTTTTGGCTGCAGCGTAACATTAAAATACCCTTTCACATCGTCGGATCTCGAAAGATAGTCACCCTGAAAAGTTATAAATGTCCTGAATTCGTCAACCTTTGACAGGGTTTTGTTTAACCCTTCCGCCACTTTGGTGATAGAATCATACAGGCGCTCGTCTTTTACGAGTTTTCCGAAGGAACCCTCCCCACTGTCTATCTTCTTTACGATTTTATCAACCGTTTTAAATGTGCTCGCTACTGACGCCCTGTTCTCTTCTATCATCTCCCCGAGATCTTTTGTGACTCTGTTAAGGTTATCAAGCAGTTCAGGGCCGGTAGTCTTCAGAGCACCCGAGAAATTCTTCATATTCGCGATTGTGCCGGTAAGAGGCCCTCTGTTCTCTGCCACAAAACTCCGGAGTGAGTCCGTCAAATCGCTGACTTTATCAAGCAGACTGCTGAATTTCCGGTCATTAACAGTTATCGACCTGTTAAGTTTGCCTGTGATCTCCCTTAAGTTTACTATAGTCTGATTCAGGGCTTTTTTGGCCTCTTCCGTACCGAAAACCGAATTAAGGGATTCGGAGAGTTTAGAGAAATTCATGGATACTTCCGTCAGGTTCCTGGCAAGCTCATCCATATCAACCACTTCCGTTACGTTCTTTATAACGCCCCCATCTTTTAATACGGGGAAATCAGGAGTTCCGGTCTTTATCTCCAGGTATTTGTCACCCAGAAGCCCGATCGACCTGATCGCGGCCCTCGCGTTTTCATAGAGCTTTATGTCAGGGTCGATCCTGAGTGTAACTTTCGCCCTGCCGTCAACAATGCTTATATCCTTGACTATCCCGGCGTCAACTCCGGCCACTTTGACCCTGGTCTTTTCGTCAAGCCCCACTGTATTCTCGAAAAATACATATACGGTCTGTCCTTTTGTCTTAACCCATTCCAGTCCGCCGATTTTAAAAGTCATGAACATAAGCAAAGATACGACTATGATCGCAAAAATACCTACTTTAAGCTCTGTCGAAAATTCTTTCATTACTGACTCCTTCAATCTTTATGGGTCCTACCGCGCTGCCCATAACAAATTGCCTTACAACGGGATTGCCCGTGTTTCTTATCTCCCCGGGAGTTCCTGTTTCGATAATAACTCCATCATAAAGCATGGAAATACTGTCGGCAATTTTATAAGCGCTGTTCATATCATGCGTGATTGTCACAGATGTGACAGAGAGTCGCTCTCTCATCATAATTATTAAATCGTTTATTGCGTCGGCCATAATAGGGTCAAGGCCGGTAGTGGGTTCATCATAAAGCAGTATTTCCGGCTCATGGGCTATCGCCCTTGCAAGCCCCACCCTTTTTTTCATTCCGCCCGAGAGTTCAGACGGCATCAGGTTCTCAATTCCAACCAGGCCGACCATCCTGAGTTTCTCAATCGCAATTTCCTTGACCTCGGCGGGCTTCTTTTTTTTCTGTCTTAACAGAACAAAGCCTACATTCTCCCATACATTCATCGAATCAAACAGCGCGGACATCTGGAATAACATGCCGAATTTCTTTTTGACATCGTAAAGTTTTTCCTCATTAAGTGTTTTTAAATCAATACCGTCTATAAATACATTCCCCTTATCAGGCTTTAATATGCCTATTATATGCTTCAATATAACACTTTTTCCTGAACCACTTCCTCCTATAACGACCCTGCTCTCTCCCTTTTCCACGTCCAGATTCAATCCCTTTAAGACATGGTTTTCCCGAATGATTTATGAAGACCCTCTAGCTTTATCATTTAAATAACCAGTTTGAAAGAAAATAATCCGAGATAAGGATTGTCATGGAAGACAGCACAACCGCCCCTGTTGTCGCCTTCCCAACCCCTTCAGCACCACCGGAAGTATAAAAGCCCTTGTAACAGCTTATTAAAGCAATAGCAGCACCAAAGAAACACGCCTTTATCAGACCATTATAAATATCGCTGACTTCGAGGTAATCCCACGTTCTTTTCCAGTACACAACGGAGCTTGCCTTAAACACCCCGACCGTCACCAGGTAACCCCCGAAGATTCCTATCATATCGGCAAATATCGTCAGAGCGGGAAGCATCAGAAGACCCGAAATAAACCTGGGGACAACGAGATATTTCACGGGATTGGTGGCGAGTGTCTCCAGTGCGTCTATCTGTTCGGTAACTCTCATTGTGCCAAGTTCGGCGGCTATAGCGGCCCCCGCCCTTCCAGCCACTATCAGTCCGGTAAGAACCGGCCCCAGCTCCCTTGTAAGTGAGAGGGCCACTACCGTCCCGACATAAGCCTGGGCACCGAATCTCTGAAAACCTGTATACGTCTGGAGCGCGAATACCATCCCGGTGAAAAAAGCCGTAACGATCACCACAGGAAGTGATTTCACTCCTATTTCCATCATCTGCTTAAAAATATTCCTCACTTCAAAGGGAGGCAGGAAGATCTGTTTTATCACATTAAAGAGGAGTAGCAGTATCCGGCCCAACTCTTCCGCAATAGCGATGACTATTTTACCGACCTTTTCGATATATTCAATCAATGTATATACTCCTTCTTCGCCATTCCACCAAGCGATGTAAGAATATCATATGGGATCGTGTCTATCCGTGAAGCAAGCTCCCGGGCCGTTATCACCTCGACGCCCTGCCCTCCAAGCAGAACGACTTCATCGCCCTGAGACACGCCTTCAACGCCGGTTACATCTATCATTGTTAAGTCCATGCAGATCCTTCCCGCCACAGGAACCCTTTTCCCCCTCACAATAACTTCCGCATTATTCGAAAACCTGCGGCTATATCCGTCCGCGTATCCAACCGGAATAACCGCTATCCTGCTCGCTCTCTTTGTGACGAATGTCCTTCCATAACTCACGGTCGAACCCGCCGGCAGGTTTTTTATGGATAATATCCTTGTTTTAATCCTCATTAAAGGCTTAAGTCCGCTATCGTCCATACAGGGAGAATATCCATAAAGCATAATTCCAGGACGAACTGCGTCAAGCAAAGAATCATCGAAAGAAAGGACCGCCCCGGAGTTCGCCATATGAGACATCAGTGAATATCCCAACTTTTCCTGGACATCCTTCTTTATCATCTTAAACAATTCAAGTTGCCGGACACTGAACTTCCCGTCCGGTAAATCAGCCTCTGAAAAATGACTCATAAGCCCTTTAAGTTCAATCCCCTCCATCTCCGAAATCCTGACGGCATCGGAAACCGCGTTGCCGGGATTAAATCCAATCCTTCCCATGCCGGTATCAATCTTTAAATGTACAGTGATCTTCATTCTTCTTTTTTCAGCCTCTCTCGAAAATTCGAGCGCTGTATTTATATCATATATTACAGGAGTAAGTTTATAATCAAAATAATCCTCAATACAGGTACAGTCAAAAAGGATGATTATGTCCGCCTTAATGCCTGAATCCCTTAATATCCTCGCCTCCCCGGTATATGCGACGGCCAAACAGGAAACACCCTCCTCCAGGAGTCTTTTCGAAATCCCGACTGAACCATGTCCATAGGCATCCGCCTTGACTACAGCTATAATATGCCTGTTCCCGACAATCCGTTTAATAATTTGAAGATTATTACGAAGCGCGGAAAGGGTTATCTCAGCTATAGCCCCTCTATTCACCCTTATTATTCTCGTCTTTTCCTTTCTCCTCGGGCGCCTCTTTGTTGGGTGTCACGTCAATCTCATCCGGTTCGGTTGTGGCTTTCTTGAAATTTTTAATGGCCTTCCCTAGACCGCTTGCAAGTTCCGGCAGCCTTTTGGCCCCGAAAAGCACAAGGATTATTATCAGGACGATAACCAGTTCCTGTATTCCTAAACCAAGCATTTCAGACCTCCTGTTTTTTCTTTCAGTAAGCAGTAAGGAGCTGTTTTGCTTCTTTACGTTTTACTTCTCCTTAGTCCTTACTTCTTACTTCTTACTTCTTACTTCTTACTTCTTACTTCTTACTTCTTACTTCTTACTTCTTACTTCTTACTTCTTACTTCTTACTTCTTACTTCTTACTTCTTACTTCTTACTTCTTACTTCTTACTTCTTACTTC
>JAJRYC010000041.1:0-25000 GCA_024275975.1 Nitrospirota bacterium
GGTAGCGCCGACGACGATAGTCAGGATGCTTACGGTAGTGGGCATAATGCTCGGAATCTTCTGCACCGGCGCGGTCAGTATCGTGGTCGGCTCGGTATTCGGCACAAGCCTGGCGTATGTGGTTGATGTAATCGGGAGCCTCGGGAAAAAGGCAGCTCCCGAGACCAAAGAGGCAAACGCAACAATAAACAGATAAGAAACAAATCGTTACTGGATAACCGGATAAGGCCCTGAAATCCCAAACAGGAGAATTTCAGGGCCTTATTCTATTGAAATTTCGACGGCAGGAAAAACCTTAAAGGCTTCAGAGGCGGAAAAAATTTCCGGCTTCGGTCGAAATGACATAAGAAGGGCGTTATCTTTCCCCATTTAAGTTGAAATCCGGCCAATAGCAGGTAGTCTCACGCTTTAGTACGGAGATTAGGGGGGATTTTATAATTGTTATCTGTTGGTATTGCTTTTTTAGTCGCTTGCCTTTCGTCCTGAACGCCAGGCTTTCCGCCGCATGCGCTTTGCTGCCTTACTCCTCACTTATTGCTTTCGGTTATAATGAAGGTATTCAGCGGAAGCTCGCGTTCAGGTATATCGGAATTTCCAAATTGCTGATTTGGAGGACTTGCATTGGAGAAGCAATTACAGAAATATTTCGGGTTCGATTCTTTTAAAAAGGGACAGGAGGAAGTAATTCTGAAGATAATGAAGGGGCAATCAGTTGCGGCGATTTTCCCTACCGGTGCGGGCAAATCTCTCTGTTATCAACTTCCGGCGATATTGTTGCCGAAAATAACCCTTGTAGTCTCCCCCTTGCTTTCCCTGATGAAAGATCAACTCGATTTTCTACTGGAGCACAATATTCCCGCGGCCCGGCTGGATTCAACTCTTGAGAGAGAAGAATACAATACAATTCTTGAAAAGGCTAAAAATGGGGCATTAAAGATACTGATGATTTCAGTGGAACGTTTTAAGAATGAACGATTTCGCTTTCATCTTCAAAAAATGGATATTTCCCTTCTGGTCATTGATGAAGCGCATTGCATCTCCGAATGGGGACACAACTTTCGACCTGAATACCTGAAAATGTCTGTTTACCGGAAGGAATTCGGGATAAAACAGATACTGTTACTGACCGCTACTGCAACAGAGCCGGTGATTGATGATATGTGCCGAAAGCTGAAGGTCCCCCGTGAAAATATTACCGTCACCGGATTCTATCGTAAAAATCTCTTTTTACAGATAACACCCACAAATGAATCTGAAAAAAATGAAAAACTTATTCAAAGGATCAATGAATCACCTGAAGCTCCCACCATCGTTTACGTTACATTACAGAAAACCGCCGAAAACGTTGCTGAATTACTTTGTTTAAACGGCATCAATGCAGAGCCCTATCACGCGGGAATGAAAAATGAAGCACGTGAACTTATTCAGAACAGATTTATGAATGGAGAACTGGACTGTGTTGTCGCAACGATCGCCTTTGGAATGGGGATAGACAAAGAGAACATCCGCAGGATAATTCATTATGATTTGCCAAAATCCATCGAAAACTACGGTCAGGAGATCGGACGTTCCGGACGGGATGGCGAAAAATCTTTCTGTGAAATTCTGGCGAACAGAGATAATGTTAATATTCTTGAAAATTTTGTTTATGGTGACACACCGGAAAAAGATTCCATTTATAAGCTGCTCCAGAACATAAAACATAATAATAGCCCCATATGGGAAGTTAAGGTAACAGCTCTTTCGACTGAACTTAACATCAGAATGCTCCCATTAAAAACATTGCTCGTTTACCTTGATTTAGAAGGTATAATCACTCCTAAATTCACGTATTTCGCCGAATATTCTTATAAATGCAAGGCCGGGACGGCGGACATCATTAACCGGTTCCAGGGGGAAAGAAGGCAATTTGTCACGACCATAATGAATCATTGCAGTACAAAGAAAACATGGACCTATGTTGATATGCAGGGAATCCTGGACAACTACAATACAGACCGCAGACGTATTATCACCGCTCTGGAGTATTTTGAAAAAAAAGGGTGGATTGAACTACAGTCCAAACAGTCAATTGAAGTTTATGATATAAAGACCCCGGAATTCGATATAGATGGGATTACCCAAAAAATGCACAAGCTGTTTAAAAGCAAGGAAGAGCATGACATTCAGAGGATACATGATATGATAGGATTTTTTGAAAAAGATTCATGTATTTCCCGGGAACTCGCGAAATATTTCGGAGAAAGTCTCGAACAGGAATCTTGTGGCCACTGCTCATTCTGCGGAAGTGGAAAAGTGGCAATTCAAAACTCAACGGAATTAGAACCTCTCTCCACGTTTGATTTTGGCGAAATTACAGATGAATTTATTGGGGCCGTTGGAGAATATTTTTCCGTATTAAACCTGACAAAGTTTCTCTGCGGTATTTTTACGCCCGTTTTCCTGAAACTGAGAATAAAGAGACTTGCTGGTTTCGGCATTTTTGAAAAATATCCTTTTTGGGATGTAAAAGACTGGATTAATGAATATAAAAGCTGACCTGTTTGGTTAGACAAAGAAAGTTTGTCCCGGGCTAATACATGACGGCTGCGATTCTCACGAGCAGAACCGTAGCCGTCAGATGCAAATAAATGCGAAGCAAAATTCAGACATCAGCAGGCTGTGACTGACTTATACTAAATGGCTTACCAGTTTTCACCCAATAATTCAAAATAGGCTTGAGGGTGCGAACAGGCGGGACATAAGTCCGGCGCAGCCTCCGCCTCATGCAGATAACCACAATTCCTGCAACGCCAAACAACCTTCCCGTTTCTTTTGAAAACTCTCCCGGCTTCAAGATTGTCGGCCAGTTCTTTGTAGCGTTTACCGTGCTGTTTTTCGGCGATTGAAATCGCGTCAAGCGCTGCGGCGACTTCATCGAATCCCTCTTCCCTGGCCACTTTCGCAAAGGCCGGATACATCTCTGTCCATTCATATTCTTCGCCAGCCGCCGCGGCCCTCAAGTTTTCAAATGATGTTCCTATTTTCCCGGCGGGATATGTTTCCGTTATCCGGACGTCGCCACCTTCCAGAAACTTAAAGAACCTTTTAGCATGTTCCTTTTCCTGGTTCGCGGTTTCTTCAAATATATCGGAAATCTGGATTAACCCTTCTTTTCTGGCAACACCGGCAAAATAGGTATATCGGTTTCTTGCCTGTGATTCACCAGCAAATGCTATCAGCAAATTCTTTTCTGTCTGCGTGCCCTTGATACTTTTAGACATTTCGTTCCTCCCGAGGTTTAGCTTTGTTTCGCATAACCAGCAACTCATTGACGAGGGAGCAAAGGCAACCTCGTGGAGCAGCAATCTATGCAGTGTTCGCGATTTGGGGCATTTTACCTGATTTTATAGACATCTGGCAAGACTTACAGGTTTCACAGCCCGGCCTCACCTCCAGTGCCGCCAATTTTACTATGTAGGCGGGCCTCCCACATAGCGGGTTACCACTCTTATTTCCCTGTTGCTTTTTGGTTTTTTAGTTTTATAACGGTCTCGTTTATGGGGTGTCGGTGCGCCTGAATTCTGAATATTCATACTATCCGCCTTGTCAATAACCACAGGATATGTCCCTTTATTTGCTATTAAAGTTTTATTATCGCCAGTCTTCACGGTCTTTTCTATGCTTGCCCAATGGGCGCAAACTGTGATATGCTGCTTCGTAACGGGGCTTTTTTAACCCGGAGATTTCAGGAACTCAGGAAAAGTGTTGTTTGTCATGACATCTCCCCCAAAAAAGTCGGCAAATAGAACTCCGGTATGTCATGATAACGAAGAGCAATCCCGAATATCCGGTGATGATGTTTGTTGAGATTCCGGATCGCCATGATATGAATCAATTCAACCGAAGCAGTAAAAAACCGGTTATACAATTAGAATACATGCTTTTCATAAGTAGAGCTGGAAACATAAATCAAAGGAGAAAAATCAGATGAAAAAAGTCGGAATAATTCGTTGTCGGCAGACAGAAGATATGTGCCCTGGAACATCAGATTTCAAGGTTGCAGCTGAAGGAAAATTTGCATTTGAACATACAGGTCCGGTGGAGATTATCGGTTTTGTCAGTTGTGGAGGATGCCCTGGAAAAAGAGCTATTGCACGAGTGAAGGTGATGGTTGACAGAGGCGCGGAAGCTATTGCCTTTGCATCGTGTATTTCAAGGGGAAATCCGATCGGGTTTCCATGTCCTCATTATGCTAACATGAGAGATGCGATTATCAAAAAGGTTGGTCCGGATATAGAAATACTTGAATATACTCACTAAAGCGCCATCATCAGGTCGATGAGAAACATGCCGCAACTCAAATGGCGAGCGAATTGCGGCCATGGCCGCTACAGGCGACTAGTGGCGGCCGGAGGGGAAAAACAACCCGCATACATTATTGGAGGATATAAATGATAACTTCTTTAATCGCGTTTATTGTAGTTTTTACCATTATTGTGCTTGTTCATGAATTAGGTCATTTTATAGCAGCAAGACATTCAGGAGTAAAAGTTTATGAGTTTTCAATAGGATTTCCTTTCAGTCCCAAAATAGCAACGCTGTTCAGGCATAAGGAAACCAGTTTTACCCTGAGACTGCTCCCTCTTGGCGGCTTCGTGAGTTTCTCTGAAGAAGGTGACGGCGAGGCAAAGGAATTGTTTGAGGCTTCCTGGTTTAAACGTGCACTAATTATGTCAGCGGGATCACTGTTTAATGTAATCTTTGCTTTCCTGATTTTTACAACAGTATTTGTCATAGGGAAGCACCTCCCTTTTCCAGACGCTGTATTTTTGAGTGCCAAAATGCTATGGGAAATATTGGCAGGAACTGCTGTATTTATATTTAACCTCATCTCAGGAGGTGGTTCAATGGAAGGGTTAACCGGCCCTGTGGGAATCGCTTCACTAGCTGGTCAGGCTGCAAGCAAAGGTCTTCTTAAGCTGATGTATTTCACCGGAATACTCAGCATGAGCCTTGGAATTATAAACTTGCTGCCGCTGCCTGCACTTGATGGTGGACAGTTGTCTATGCTTCTCATCGAGGCAATCAGACAAAAGCCTTTAAGTCTAAGGACTTACCAGGTAGTTACTGTGCTTGGGATGTCATTGTTTATTATCCTTACTGTGATTGTAACTTACAGGGATATTGTCGGTCTTGTAACCTGAGAGCCTCCGCATACATTTGTATCCGGTAAAACAGGATTAGGCTTGATGAGAAGGTATAACATTATAGGGGTCGGGGTGAAGGCTTTAAACATTAAAAAAACAAGACTAAAAGTTCATGAATAACTCGTGCAAAGAGTGCAAGCTCGGGCATGACACAAAACCTGGAGGCCAGAGGCCGTCGCCTGGGACAGTGTGGTGCGCCCATCGCGGAACCCAGATGGCATTGAACAGGCAGATGCCCTGTTTCATTCCGATAAAAGGCAGGAAAAGCAGCCATTGCTTTGAGTGCAAAAGGGCCAGGATCACAAAGCCAACGGGAAGGTCACTGCAATTAGGACACGTCTGGTGTGAGAAGAAACGCTTTGAAATAAACAAACAGCGTTGCATGGACTGTTTTGAACAGCCATGACGAAAGAAGGCGAAAAAGCAGAAACTTGCCGGGAATAGCTGAGAAGAGCGGTTACCGGGGATTTTCCAGGTGAGGACGCATAATATGCTAAAATATTTAAAGACTAAGGCTGTACCTGGAGGGGAAAAGCAAAAAAGGAGATTCAAAACACCGGACCGATATGCCATGCAAGTTCGTTCATTCAGCCCGGAAAGTCTATAAATTAAGGGAATTAATGATGTGTGTTAGCTATGAGAGATGATAAAGAAGCCATTTTTTTAAGCCAAATCCTGGAAGAATCCCTTAACGAAATTTATATTTTTGACGCGGAGGGTTTTCGGTTTATCCAGGCAAATCGTGGAGCGCGAAAAAACCTGGGCTATTCAACAGATGAGATTAGAGATCTGTCGCCGATAGATCTGAAGCCTGAATTCACACTTCACTCCTTTAAAAAGCTTATCGGTCCACTCATCCGGAAAGAAAAAAACAAGATTGTCTTTACAACAATCCATCGCAGGAAAGACGGCTCCACCTATCCTGTCGAAGTTCACCTTCAAACGTCAAAACTGGGTAAGAAGTCCGTTTTTGTAGCTATCATTCTTGATATAACAAAACGCCGTAAAACAGAAGAAGAACGTCGTGCGCTTGAAGAGCAGCTCCGTCAATCTCAAAAGATGGAAGCCATTGGCACTCTGGCGGGCGGGATCGCCCATGACTTTAACAATATTTTGACTATAATAACCGGGTACTCGGAGCTGCTTTCGGAAAACCTGCGGGAAGCTACGGACAAGGAATACCTTGGTCATATTCAAAACGCGGCAAAGCGGGCTAAAGACCTGGTCGGGCAAATTCTTGCTTTCAGCCGGGCTGAACATCACCAGGAACTCACCCCTTTTAATCTCACCCCGATATTGAACGAAGCGCTTAAAATGATGCACGCAACAATCCCGGCAAACATCGAGCTGATTGAAAATATAGCGGATTGCCCGCCGATTTTGTGTGATCCCTCGCAAATCCATCAGATCATTGTCAATCTCTGCACAAACGCTTCTAATGCCATGCTTGGGTCCCCCGGGCGGATGGAAGTTTCTTTAACAACTACTGAACTTAACACCCGGCAGGCAAGGAGACTGAAGCTCCAGGCTGGTTCTTTCCTGCATTTAAAGGTAAAGGATACAGGTCGAGGGATGAATGGTGAGATTAAAGCAAAGATATTCGACCCTTTTTTTACTACCGGGACTTCAGGGAATGGCACCGGGTTAGGCCTGTCTGTTGTCTATGGAATAGTGAAGAACCATCATGGTGCAATATACGTCGAAAGCAGGGTCAACAAAGGGACTACATTCAATATTTATTTTCCGGTAGTTAACGCGAGTTAGCCCGTCTTCCGCTACTCAGACATAAAAACCCCGATGCTGAATTATCAGAGAAGCTGAAAAACCTCGTAAAAGATGGTGGGGTTGTCATGATCGGGCCAATCCGGCAGGAACTTTTGTCCGGAATTTCTGAACCTTCCCAGTTCAATAAGCTGCGGGACAAGAGGAGTTTTCTCCTGAAGACCCGGCTATGATCAGCAGGTTCATATTTGAAGTTAAGGAATAGAAAAGATTTTGTTCTGAATAATCATTCCCTATTTTTCTTTATCCAGAAGCTCCAGGATTTCTTCTCCTGTAACCGGCCGGCTGAAGAGATAGCCCTGCATCTCATCGCAGTCGAGTTCACGTAAAAATTCTTCCTGCTCTTCCGTCTCAACACCTTCGGCAACCACCTTTAATTTCAGGCTGTGCGCCAGGGCGATAATCGCCTTGATAATGGCCGCGTCATTAAGGTTGTGGGCGGAGTTCACAACAAATGAACGGTCTATCTTCAGGGAGTCCAGAGGAAACCGCCTCAGGTAGCCCAGAGATGAATACCCCGTGCCGAAATCATCGATAGAGACATGCATCCCCATGGACTGGGCTTCCCGCAGGGTGACGATGGCCCTCTCGGGATCCTGCATTATCATGCTTTCCGTGATTTCCAGGACAAGGTATTTTGTGGCCAATCCGGCGTCTCTTAACGCCATGGCTGCGGTTTCCGCCAGGTCCGGCTGCTCAAACTGGCGGCCGGATAAATTCACTGCCACGCTTATCTGCCGGAAACCAGCGTCGTACCATACCCTGCACTGCAAACAGGCAGTGCGCAGCACCCACTCTCCAATCGGCACTATAAGACCGCTTTCTTCCGCCAGTGGGATGAATTCTCCAGGAGATATGACTCCCCTGCCTGGATGGTTCCAGCGTATCAGCGCCTCCACTCCCGTGATTTTTCCTGTCCGGGTATCTATTTTCGGCTGAAAGTGCAGGAGAAATTCCTCCCGGTCCAGTGCTTTATGGAGTTCGTTTCCGAGTGTCAGCCGCTCCAGGACATCGGCATTCATTGATTCGGTATAAAATTGATAGTTGTTTTTTCCCTGGCCCTTGGCATGATGAACTGCTATCTCCGCATTTTTCATCAGGCTCTCGGCATCCTCGCCGTCAAAGGGATAGACGGAAATTCCGATGCTGGCTGTTACTATCACCTCGTGACCCTCCAGCTCAAAAGGCTTTGTCAGGTCGTTTAAGAGGCGACCGGCTATATTGGCTGCATCCTGGACTTGCGAAATCTCGTTCAGCAGCAGCATAAACTCATCGCCGCCCGGACGGGATACAGTATCCGTGATCTCGTTTTTGTCCGAACGCGCAACATAGTCTGAATTCCTTACGGTTTTTTGCAGTTTTGCTGCAAACGCCTGCAAAAGCTGGTCGCCTAAATTATGGCCGAGAGAGTCGTTAATACGCTTGAAATTGTCCAGGTCGATAAACAGAATTGCCAGTATCTGTTCGTAGCGTTGCGCGTATGTCACTGACCTGGTTAAAAGCTCCTTGTAAAATATACGGTTCGGCAGACCGGTGAGGCTGTCGTAATAAGCCAGGTAATGGATCTGTTCCTCTGCCCGCTGCCGTTCCGTGATCTCCTGTTGAAGCTGATTGTTTGCCGACCTCAGCTCGGCTGTCCTCTCTTCTACCATCTGCTCAAGTTCATTACGGTATTTTTTTAATTCCTCCTCAGCGCGGTCCCTTTCGGAAACAATTCTGTTCGCCCTGGTGGCACTGATAATAACCGCGACCAGCAGGAGGAATGCAATCTAAAAAAGTATGACCGAAGACCGGTAAACAAGCGCCTGTAGCGCCTTTTTTTCGTTAGTGATGTCATAATAAATCTCAAACGCGCCTACGACCCTGCCCCCTCTTATCACCGGCACATATGTCTCTATGACATCGACGGATACGAGCTGGTTCTCCCTGGTTCGTATACCCTTTTGCACAACTTTTGTGTGCTTATCCCCCTTAATCACAACATCATGGAAATAGCTTTCCCTGTTTATCTTCCCTATTTCCAGGGGATCGGTAGAATATATAATCTCTCCTGTTGTCGAAAAGATTCTCAGTTTCATCAGGTTGAATTCTTTCTGCAGTTTGCGGATATTGACCGACAGGTCGACCGGAAGGGAAGTTTTTTCCAGGTCAACCGGCTCTTTGATGATCATGGACGCCAGATGCGTGGCAATCTGCGCCGCTTTTTTCTCTGTATCGTCCATAAGTAATTTAATAAATGCGGGAGATGTGAAAAAAATCGTATACAGAGGGATGATGATAATCGCTACAAACGACATCAGTAAAATATTTCTCAGGAAACCGATCTTGGACATAGCTATGTTTTGCTCGTATAGAGCTTGTTAAAAAAAATCCTCCCTCTGACCAACATATATTTCATTTTACATGGTTATAGCAAATTTACAAAACAAAAAAACCTCAATTCAACAATATCCGTCATACAGAAATCAATCCTTACCACATTTTTATCTCTTAATGTTGCTGAAATAAACTGTCCAAGCTATACTGAATAGATTAAATCTTTGTTTTGAATGGTTAATCAATTGTTTTTTCCATGGCCTGAATCCGGAAATTTTTGAAGTTTCAGAAGAGGATGGCCGGATGTGTTAGAAGTGCTTAATTGCGAAAATAATAATCAAGGTGACAGACAGCCATGCCGTTCTTTGGTGAGGTTTTTTCGAGCGAAATAATTAAGAAGCCGGTTCTTGATCCAAGAGGTGAAGAGCACGGGAGAGTCAAGGACCTTGTTATAGTAAGAGGTGATACACTGCCCAAGGTCTCCGCGCTTATTATCGAGAAAAAGAAGAAGAAATTCCTCTTTCTTCCCTGGTCGGATCTTAATATCTTCAACAAGAAGATAGTCTCCGCGAAAATCTACTGCGACAAACTCCTCCCCTACGAGATGAAAGAAGACGACCTGCTGGCTGTGAGAGATATCCTGGATAAACAAATAGTTGATGTAAATGGAGTAAAGGTGGTGAGGGTAAACGATATCAAGCTTGAGGGGCTTAATACCGACGCACTTTTAGTCGCAATCGACGTCGGAATAAGGGGAATAATGAGAAGACTCGGAGTTGAAAGAGGTGGTGAGGACTTATTTAAATTATTCAAAAAAACCCTGCCTCACTCGCTCATCAGCTGGAATTATTTGCAGCCGCTTGAGCCGAAACTGACCAAGATATCACTTACCGTACCGCGACAGATGCTTTCCGAGGTGCATCCGGCCGACATAGCCGACATTATCAGCAGTGTTTCCAGAAAAGAGGGTGCCACATTCTTTGATGACCTTGATATGGAAAAAGCGGCCGAGGCACTGTCGGAGCTTGGGCCGGACGTGCAGCAGGAGATAATCAGCAAGATGGGCAAAGAAAAGGCTTCGGACATTATTGAGCTGATGCCCCCTGATGATGCCGCCGACATCCTGAGCGACCTTCCCGCTGAAAAGGCGCAGGAACTCCTTTCTAATATCGAGAAAGAGGAAGCTGAGGATATCCAGGAACTCCTGGGCCATGAGGAAGACACCGCAGGCGGGCTCATGACAAACAAATACATAGCATATCCCCCTGTAATGACCGTCAAGGAAGCAGCGGAGCAGTTCAAGCTCGACGCCAAGGAAGTAGAGACGGTCTATTACATATATGTCATCGACAAGGATGAAAAGCTTATAGGTGTTGCGTCGCTCAGGTAGATGCTGCTGGCCGAGCCCGACTGCATACTCGCCGATATTATGGAGACCCACATTAAAACCGTTATGCCGGGCGAGGATGAAATGGTGGTAGCGGCGATTATCTCGAAATACAATCTGCTTGCACTACCGGTGACGGATGAAGAGGGGTACCTTCATGGGATTGTCACCGTGGATGATATCATTGATATCCTTCTGCCGCCTTCGGCAAAGAAAAAGAGAAGAAAATTATGAGCCGGTGGAAGAGAATAACCGTCTTTCTCGCGATCATGGGTCCCGGCATCATAACGGCCAATATCGACAATGACGCAAGCGGGATCACGACCTATTCCGTCGCTGGAGCAAGATTCGGATATACGCTTTTGTGGACGCTGATACCCACAACCATCGCACTTGTTGTTATCCAGGAGATGGTTGCAAGGATGGGGGCCGTCACGGGAAAGGGCCTCTCTGACCTGATCCGCGAAAACCACGGTGTGAAATCGGCTTTTTTTATGATGATCGCGTTGTTCATAGCAAACTTCGGAACCACGGTCGCAAACTTTGCGGGCTGGGCGGCCAGCATGGAGATACTCGGTCTCAGCAAATATATTATGGTTCCGTTTGGAGCGGTCGCTATCTGGATACTCGTTACAAAAGGAAACTACCGGACACTCGAAATAATTCTCCTGTTCGCCTGCCTGATATATTTTGGGTATGTAATATCCGGATTTATGGCCAAGCCCGACTGGAACGAAGTATTCAGGAAAACATTAATACCGGAGATAAAACTGAATTCCGAATACGTTTATCTCAGTATCGCCATAATTGGAACGACGATTACTCAATGGATGCAGTTTTATCTCCAGTCATCCATAGCGGAAAAGGGCATCAAAAAAGAGGACTACAGTGCTTCAAGGCTTGACGTGATAATCGGCTGCAGCATTACCGACATCATAGCCTTTTTTATTATTGTAACCTGCGCAACCACCCTGTTGCCGGCCGGCATAAGGATCAATGAAGCACATGAAGCCGCATTCGCTCTCCAGCCGCTTGCGGGCAACTTCGCGTCATTGGTCTTTGCAATAAGCCTTGCCAACGCCTCGCTCCTCGGCGCTATAATCGTCCCCCTCGCCACGGCTTACTACATATGCGAGGCCATGGGATGGGAGAGAGGCGTAAACAAGAGTTTCAGGGATGCACCACAATTCATGTGGATATACACCGTGTTGATCGTCGCCGCACCGCTACTCGTGCTCATACCGGGGGCTCCGCTGGTCACACTCATGGTATTGTCCGCCGTGGTCAATGGAATGCTGCTTCCTTTTGTGCTCATATATGCGATTTCGCTGGTGAACAACAAAAGGCTGATGGGAGAATACGTCAACAGCAGGTGCTATAACTATATATCCTGGGGGACGATAATCGTCATTATCACACTCACGGTTTTTCTGGTTATAACCTATTTTGCACCGCAGGACAGGCATGAAATGAATGAAAATGCGAATATTGCGCCGGCGGGGCAGTCATCCGGGCTGAATCTTGACTATGCTTTAGTTTATAATAGTAACATTGCTGATGGAGGACTTAATGGTAAAAACAATTGAATGGGTAGGCGGCAAGGTGATCATGCTCGACCAGTCCAGGCTTCCGGTCGATGTCGCATACATAGAATGCGACAATTATCTGAAGGTGGCTGAAGGAATAAAAAAACTCTGGATAAGGGGCGCGCCCGCGATAGGGATAGCAGCGGCAATGGGCATTGCGCTGGCGGCCCGGGACATAAAGGCTGAAGATTTCGAGAGCTTTATCAGCCAACTCGAACCCGCAATCGAGACCATACTTTCCACGAGGCCGACCGCTGTAAATATGAAGTGGGCGGCCAACAGGCTTAAGGCATTGCTCAATAGCCGCAGGGACGAGTCAGTATCAGGGCTCAAGGAATTATTGGTAGAAGAATCCCAGAAAATACTGGATGAGGACCTGCAGGTGAACAAGGCTATAGGCATGTGGGGCGAACAGTTTATAAATGACGGGGACACGATTCTTACACACTGCAACGCAGGCGCGCTGGCTACCGGAGGTTACTACGGCACTGCAACCGCCCCGATGCGCGTGGCAAAAGAGATGGGCAAAAACTTTCATGTAATAGCTGATGAGACAAGGCCTGTCCTGCAGGGAGCAAGGCTTACAGCCTGGGAACTCATGCAGGACAAGATACCGGTTACGTTAATAACGGACAATACCGCCGGAGCGTTGATGCAAAGGGGGGAGATAAACCTCGTTATTGTCGGTACCGACAGGACCGCGCTTAACGGGGACGTCGCAAATAAAATCGGTACCTATAGTGTCGCGGTATTATGCAAAGAGCATGGCATCCCGTTTTATGTTGCTGCCCCACTGAGCAGCATAGATTTTAATATTCCCTCAGGCGATCAGATCCCTATCGAAGAAAGGGGTTCAGAAGAAGTGACCGATGTGTTCGGAAAGTGCAAAATAGCTCCGGAAGGTGTTAAGGTACGGAATATTGCATTCGACGTAACTCCTGCAAAATATGTTACCGCTATTATTACAGAAAAAGGGGCTTTTAAGCCGGAAGACCTGAAAAAACTTTCCGGAGTAGAAGCTGAGATCGACAAACTAAGGATTAAAATACGGAAATGACAGGGTTCCCGGCTTGATATCAAAACATTCTCTATCCAATCGTCGACAAATGACATTGCACGATGTTTTCAGTTTGTATGAAGAGAGACTTCATCTTGTAGAGCTTAAAATCAACCGACTTCTCAAAAACAAAATACCCCAGATCCCTTTAATCGGCAGACACATCATTTCAAGTGGTGGAAAGAGGCTCAGGCCGCTGTTTCATCTGATAAGTTCCGATCTAGCCGGCTACAGGGGGGAAGTTAACATCGAGATGGCCGGGATCATAGAACTGATACATACCGCGTCACTGCTGCACGACGACGTTGTTGACATAGCGGATACACGGAGGGGGAAACCCACCGCGAATTCCTTATGGGGCAACCAGGTGGTCATCCTGGCCGGTGATTTTTTATATTCCAATGCCTTGAGGATCGCTGTGATGCAGAAAAACCAGGGGATAATGGAGACGCTTTCGGTCGCCACCACCAGAATGGCCGAGGGCGAGCTGCTTCAGCTCAACAGGATAGGAGACCTGGAGATAAAAGAGGAAGAATACTTCGAGATAATATCCGCCAAGACTGGAGCGCTTATCTCTGCGGCATGCAGGTTGGGTGCCATACTCTGTGGACTTTCGAAAAAAGAGGAAAACGCGCTGGCAGGTTTCGGAATGAAAACCGGCATCGTCTTTCAGATGGCCGATGATATTCTCGACTATACGGCCGATGAGAACGATCTTGGGAAGAAACTCTGCAAAGACCTGGAGGAAGGCAAGATAACCCTGCCCATACTTTACATCCTGACGAAAGCTGATGAAGATGAGACTCTGGAAATAAAAAATATCATCAAAGAGGAATTTTCAGAAAAAGGCACATCGAGAATTATGGACCTCCTCAAAAAATACGATTCAATCGAGATGTCATTTCATAAGGCACGGATGCTGATAGATGAGGCCATGGCTGAACTTTCCATATTCCCC
Organism: Nitrospirota bacterium; assembly: GCA_024275975.1. Lineage (GTDB taxonomy): Bacteria > Nitrospirota > Thermodesulfovibrionia > Thermodesulfovibrionales > UBA6898 > JAJRYC01. The sequence goes on from JAJRYC010000041.1 coordinate 14,276, forward strand.
GACTCACCGGCGAAAGAGGCCCTTCTCACCATCGCCGACTATTCACTTCAAAGGGAGAAATAACGATGCATAGTCTCGTAGAGCTTGCCAGACGAAGCGTTGTTGAGTTTATAAAAAACAAAAAAGTAATAGCGCCGCCCGAACCGCTCCCGCCGGAAATGTCCGGGAAGGCGGGTGTGTTTGTATGCATCAAAAAACATGGCCTGCTGCGGGGCTGCATAGGAACATTCTTGCCCGGCACGGAAAATATCGCTATAGAGACTATCAATAACGCCATATCAGCGGCAGTCCATGACACCCGTTTTCCTCCTGTACAGGAGGATGAATTAAACGATCTGGAATTTACCGTCGACCTACTTTCTCCTCCTGAGAAGATAGAGGAGATCAGCGAACTCGACCCGAAAAAATATGGAGTGATAGTTGTGAGCGGCCAGAGAAAAGGACTCCTGCTGCCCGACCTTGAAGGTGTCGATACCCCGGACGAACAGATACAGATCGCAAAAAGCAAGGCAGGGATACTTCCTCATGAAAAAGTGGACATCTTCAGGTTCGGAGTTCAGAGATACAAATGATTGTCCCGGGTACGGACCAAACCCCAAAAACAGATGACCGGCATCGCTGAATTATTCTTCTGACAACCAGGTCAGCGCCTGCGCTCGCCCCCCAAAAAACTAACTGCCGCAACAGAAAAGGCACCGAATCCCCTGCCATCAGGAAATGGAAAACATGGAGTACTTCCAGAGAAAAGTCCAACAGGCGTTACTTTTTAGTTGCAGGCGTATTGATTAATGGATATTATATATATATTTCAGAAAATAATAGCGGCAAAAGGACAGAGGGGAGAGATGGGATGGAAATACCGCTCACGGGTAACGTCAAAGACGTAAATCTGATCAAAATACTGGTCTATCTCAACAGGAATCGAAAGACCGGGACACTGTCGATCACAACACCGGCATTTACAAAAAATATCTATGTCCGAGCGGGAGACGCAATATTCGCATCATCCACATACACCGATGACAGGCTGGGGGAAATGCTTCTGAAGACAGGCAGGATAACCGTGGAACAATATGATAAATCGGTAGAGGTGCTCAAGTCTTCGTCTAAACGGCTTGGCGCAATACTTGTCGACCTCGGTTATCTGGACCCATCTGACTTGGTCCGGAGCGTTACGCACCAGGCCAGGGAGATAATCCACAGCATGTTCCATATTGAAGACGGAGAATACGAATTCAGCGAAGGCGACCTGCCGAATGACGAGGTTATCACTCTCAGGCTGAGCATGGGGAACCTTATACATGAAGGAGTACAAAGGCTGGAAAACTGGACAATAATCAGGAATGAAATGCCTGACATGGATACAGCGCTCAAACTAAGCGCCGATCCTTTCAGCCTCTTTCAGGACCTGGAACTGAGCGCGGATGACAGAAATATCCTCGCTTTAATCGATGGAAGCAGAACGATTAATCAGATCATTGCAGCCTCGGGACTGGGTTCTTTTGAGGCACTCAAAACACTCTATATGCTTTGGTCAACAGGCATTGTCGAGCAGGCGGCGGCAATTCAGTCTGTGCCGGGAGACAAAGACGCCACACACACAAAATCGGCCGGGGATACCGGATTAAACGAGATACTTCAGCCTCACACTGAAGAGCAGGATACCTTATTAAACAAGGTTGACTCGATGTATTCAAAGATAAACAGCCTGAGCATAAGTGAACTGCTCGATGTTGATGAAAATTCAGACAGCGACACAATCAGGAAAAACTTTTACAGGCTTGCGAAAGAATACCACCCGGACAGGTATTTTTCCTGCCCGGATTCTTCCATTAAGGCAAAACTTACAGACATATTCGATGCCATCACCAAAGCTTATAACAGACTTAACGATGACAGACTGAGAAGAGAATACTTCAGGCCCGTTCCTTCAAAGGATAAAGAGCAAGAGGTTGACCTGAAAAACATAGCTGAGTCTCAATACAGAAAAGGCCTCATGGAATTCAAAAAAGGGAATTTCTGGGGAGCAGCCGACAACTTGAGGTGGGCCGCCAAGATGGCGCCCCAAAACTCAAAAGTCTGGAAGCACCTGTCCCTCACCCTGTCGAATATTCCTGGAAGGCTTAAAAACGCAGAGGAAGCCCTGCTTACAGCTATAAAACTCGATCCCTTTAATGCTGATTATCATGCTGATCTCGGCGACATATACATAAAGGCCGGACTGAAAAAAAGGGCCTTTCGCACCTTTCAGTCGGCGTTAAGAATCGATAACAGCCATGAAAAGGCAAAACAGGGGCTGGAGCAGACAAAAGAATAAGCAACCCGAAGGAACGCCCACATCCTCAAGTATTTCGCCGTCTGAACGTTCCACTTTTGCCGCCGCTTTTCACTGTCAGCATTACATCGGAAATCACCATCTCCCTATCAACTGATTTGCACATATCATAGATCGTCAACGCCGCGACGGAAACAGCTGTCAGCGCTTCCATCTCAACGCCGGTCCGGTCTGTAATCCTGACCCGGGATTCAATCCCGACTCGACACTTTTCAGCATCGATTTCAAAATCAATAGTTACTGAGGAAATACTTAATGGATGACACATGGGGATCAGATCTGAAGTCTTCTTTGCAGCCATAATACCCGCAACGCGCGCAACCCCGAGGACATCGCCTTTTGAGATTCCGGAGTCCCCGATCAAATCCAGAGTCTCTTTTTTCATATAAACAGCGCCTCTGGCAACGGCCTCCCTTCCGGATACTGCCTTTCCGGATACATCCACCATCCGCGCCTTGCCTCCCTTATCAAAATGGCTAAGACTGCTCATCACTTCTTTCTCCTCTTATACGCAATTATTCCGATCCGCCGACCGGGCCATGCCGGCGTCATCCGCCTATTTTTGACATCGGTCTCCTGCGGTCGGATAAAAGCGCGGCGATATCGGCCTTACCAGCGGCATCAGTATTATTCCGACGCCTCACATCATGATTTCCCCGGTTTACAGAGGAATACGGCCCTTGTTCTCCTATAGTATGGCCGCCCGGCTTCACTTTCACGGACAGACGAATCAGCCGCTCAAGCTCTGAATCAGGCGCGCCGCTGCGGATAGGAGACCTCAGGTCGATCTCGGTCTCGGAAAACAGACACGGCTTCAGCTTGCCGTCCGCTGTCAGCCTGATGCGGTTGCAGTCCTCGCAAAAATGATGTGTAAGCGCGCTTATGAACCCGATAACACCGACAGCCCCTTCGAGCCTGAAATACCTTGAAGGACCGTTCGTCCGTATACGGACGGGAGAGAGAGGGGCTATGGTCTCTATAACTCTCTTCACCTCATCTGTTGTTATGTATCTCTCCGGATTCCAGAGATCAACCGATCCTGACGGCATGAATTCTATAAACCTGACATGATAATCAGTATTCATTGTCAGCCTCGCAAAATCCAGTATTTCATCATCGTTAATGCCCCTCATGGGCACCATGTTTATCTTTACCGGATGCAGGCCCGCTTTTTTGGCGGCGTCAACTCCCCTCAGGACGGTCGCCAGGTCCCCCCCTCTTGTGATCTCACCGTACCTGTCGGCGTCGATAGAGTCGATGCTGACATTGATCCTGTCCAGCCCGGCGGCTGCAATTTCTTCGGAGTATTTTTCGAGTAGAATACCGTTTGTCGTCATGCTAAGGTCGTCGATACCGGCAATCTTTTTAATCGAAGATATCAGGAAGGCGATATTCTTTCTTCTGAGCGGCTCGCCGCCGGTAAGCCTGACTTTTCCAACCCCCAGGCCCGCGGCAATCTCTACAATCCTTATAATCTCTTCGTATTTAAGTATTTCACTATACTTTGAGGGCAACACACCGCCTGAAGGCATGCAGTAGATGCATCTCAGGTTACATCTGTCGGTAACGGACAATCTCAGGTAATCTATCGGCCTGAAAAAGTTGTCCTTCAGGGTATTCATTTATCCTTGATCGGTTTTGCCTCTAACAGCTCGATCTTCTTTTTAGCGATCGCGGCCTCTTTTGAATCCGGCAATTTTTCTATCAGCCTATTGAGTATAATCCCGCCGGTCTTTTTATCGCCTAACTCAATAAACGCAAATCCCTGTTTTAACATTGCACCGCCTGTCTTGTCGCTGTCAGGGTAATTCTTCAGCACCGACTCATAGGCAAGTATGGCATCCTCGTAATTGTTCTCCGCGTAATATGTCTCCGCGATCCAGAACTGCGCGTTATCAGTCAGGTCATTCCCGGGATAATCTTTCAGAAAGGCCTCAAATCTCTTCCTGGCGTCTTTGAACTTCTTCTCCTTAAAAGCCTTATAGGCCGCTTCGTAAGCCTTTCTCCTGCCGTCATCGGGAGCTTCTTCTCTCCCCCCGATCTGTTCTCCTCCGGTCACAAATGTTCCGGTTGGCGAAGATTCATCCTCCGGGCCAGAAGCTGCAACGGGAGCCGGCTGATTTCCTCCCGGCTCCGTTGTTTTTACCTGTCCCCCAGCCGGCATAATCTTATCCCGGAGCAATTTAATCTGATCTTCGATGCCGGCCAGCCGGGCCTCTATCATATCTCTTTCCAGGGCGGATTCCTTCAACTGTTTTTCGGTATAGTATTTGTTTTCCTCGAACCGGCCCCTCAACTCCTGAAGACCCAGCGAAACCTCGGACAGCTTTGAATTTATCTCCCCCTGGCCTTCCTGCACCGCCTTGAACGTATCTTCCCTGACGGCGAAAGCGGAACTGTCCTTTAGTGCGTCCAGGTCCCTTTTGGTCTCATAGGAGTTTCTCTTTAATTCATTGACATCCTGTCTTAAATATTGAAAGTCAGGACCGGTAACGCAGGCTGAGGCCAGCAGCAATCAAACCACGGGAAAAAATTTCACTTTTACTCCCCTTTACTCAGAATAACAAAATGGGCCCTTCTGTTTCTCGCGCGGCAATCCACGGTCTTCTCCATGCAGATAGGTTTCTCCTCTCCGTAACTCAATATATTGATTTTCGAGGACGGCACGCCCAGTGAAACGAGATAATCCCTGACCGCCTTTGCCCTTCTGTCTCCAAGTGCAAGATTATACTCATTGGTGCCGCGGTCATCGCAATGACCCTCAATCAAAAGCTTCACATCAGGGTTTTCCATTAACCAGGAAGAAGCCGCGCGAAGGACCGGCTTGTTGTCCTCTTTTATGGTATACCTGTCAAAATCGAAGAGCACGTCTTTAAAAGTCGCCACTTTTGTTTCGACATATTTGGTTGGCTCCAGGTCCTTTGATTCGATGACCTCCACTTTCTGCTCGATAATCACCTCTTGTGGTTGTGTAATTTCTTCCTGCGGCTGAATCTGCTATTCTGCTTCTGGCTGCGTCACTACTCTCTGGTTGCAACCATATCCATATGTCATAATTAAGATTACAACAAGAAAAATCCGGAATCCTCTCATGCTTCACTCCTTTTTAGATTAATTTGGCGACCACCTCGGGCCAAAGGCCCTCAGTCCTTCAGGTGTTATCTTCTCTTGAGATTCACCGTTTGCCCTCATAATATAGACACCCTTTTCCCCATCTCTGTCCGACGAAAAGGTGATATATCTTCCATCAGGTGAAAAAGAAGGTTCTTCATTATTGCCTTCATTCGTCAGCTGTTGTAAATTCGAGCCATCGGGTTTTACCGTAAAAATCTGATTTCCGCCATTACTCCTTCCTTAAAAAACAAGCATGTCTCCACCTGAAGCCCAGCTGGGAGAAGTATTGTAATTTCCCTCAAAAGTAACTCTCCTTATGTCACGACCGTTGGGACGCATTATATAAATCTGCGGGCTTCCTCCGCGGTCCGAGACCAAAGCAATATGTTTCCCATCGGGCGATACCGCAGGCGTAACTTCAATGCCGTATGAAGATGTTAATCTTTTAAGCCTCTTTTTATCAATAGCAAAAACATACAGATCTGAAGTTCCTTCCCTGGTTGAAGAGAAAGAAAAAGAATCGCCATCCGGAAAAAAGTCACCAGCCATATTTACACCCCTGGAGCTAAACACCTTTTTTTCGGTCATGCTTATAAAATCTAACATATATATACTCCAGTGTCTACCCCGTTCAGAAGAATATATGATCTTTGTGCCGTCCGGCGACCAGTGTGGCGTTAGCACCAGCGTGCCTTTCAGCCCAAACTTCTTAATTCCGTGGCCATCCCAATCCATAATGTAGATGCCTTTTGCTCCTTCCCTTTCCGCCACAAAGGCGATCCTTGTTCTGAATATCCCCGGTTTTTTCAGTAATGCCGCATAAATATCGTTGGCAATGCTGTGAGACATTGCCCTGATAAGTCCTTTTTCCGCTTTATACTGTTTTTTGAGGATCTCCCTGGCCTCGAATGGGTCGAAGAGTGTTATGGTAACTCGCAGGTCTTTTCCACCCTGGACAGTCCCCTTTACGACCGCTTCTATCCCGAGTGGTGTCCAGTTTTTAGGATTAAAAGGCTCTGAAGCGGATTCTATATAAGAAGCGCGGTCAACACAGTCAAAGAGGCCCGTAAAGTCCAGATCCTCCCTGATAATTCCTGAAATTTCCTCCCCGTCCTCCCCTTGAAGGTCAAAAATCGCCACAGGCAGTTTTTTGAAGGCGGGAGATGTAATATCAATATAAACTTTCGCCCCGGAAGGTACTGCCAGGATAAAATAGACGAATAGAAACAGAAAAAGTTTTCCGGCGTATCCTGCATTCACCAATAAGCAATCTTTCATTTTCATGGATAAAACCTTATTCCTACTTCCATTTCGTACGGGGGTGGAGTCACCGGCGTCGCTTTTGCTATGGCCCTTAACGCCGACCTGTCAAAAAGCTGGTTCCCGGAACTTTTTTCGATCCCCTGAACATTGATCGAGCCATTCTTCAGAATTCTCACGAATATGACCGTCTCAAGGTTCTCTTCACCCAGGTCGGGGTAAACCCATTCCTGCCATATCTCCGTGGTTATTTTCGTATAGTAATCGGCAAAAGGCGTTCCCTTGGAAGAATCCCGCCCGCCTCCGCCCTGCGTGGCTGACGCCCTGTCGCCGGGGAAGCTTTTTCCCTTAAGGGATATAATCGATCTCAACTTAACTATGCGTTCCACTCTCTTTTTTGCGGCAAGCTCGGCTATGCGGTCCTCGACTCTTTTCCGCTCAGCGGCCCTGCTTGCCCCCGGCGTCGAGAGGTGATTGCCTCTCGGTGCCGCCGCCTTTACTCTTTTTTTTGCCGCCACATTCTTCTTCGCCACCCGGCTGTGCGGCTGCCCGGTCGCCGCCCCTGTACCCCTCAAGCCTTTTTTATACGACTTGTCGCCCTGCGTAACCAGGTTCACGATATACGGAGAAGGCATTTTTATATTATCAGCGGATTGACTCAAAATTATCATCGTTAAAATTATGACTGCAAAATGAAGAACCGCGGAGAAGACAGCGGTTCTCTGTATGCTGGGGCCTTTCATTTCAGATTGATCTTGGGTTCGGTCACCATTCCTATCTTTTCTATCCCTGTCTCCTTAATTTCCCCCATAATATTCACCACAAACCCATAAGGGACGTCTCTGTCCGCTTTCAGGAAAATATCCGGATTCAGCCTGCTGACGGCCGTTAATTTCTTTCGCAGCTCAGGAAGCGTAACGGGGGTCTCGTTCATATAAATAGAATAGTCCTTCCTTATTACAATTGAGATTATTTCTTCGGACGGAAGGGCCTTGCCCTTTGCCGCCGGGAGATCGACGTCAATGCCCTGCTGCAGCAGTGGGGCCGTGACCATGAAGATGACCAGCAGCACCAGCATAACGTCCACAAAAGGGGTGACATTAATTTCCGACAGTACGCTTCTTCTTCTGTCTGTTCTCATCCTTCGGCGTCCTCAAAAAGCCCGAGCAGATCCTCGGAAAAATCTTCCATCTCGACAATCATCTTTCTGGCCATGCTGAGGTAGTAGTTATACGCGATTACCGCCGGTATCGCGGCCGCAAGGCCTACAGCCGTTGCTATAAGCGCCTCGGCAATGCCCGGCGCCACTACGGCGAGGGATGCCGATCCGGCGGAACCGATTCCGTGGAAGGCGTTCATAATGCCCCAGACCGTCCCGAACAGACCGATGAAGGGCGCGGTGGATCCGGTCGTAGCAAGAAAATTAAGGTATTTTTCGAGTTTTACTGATTCAAGTGTCTCATATCTCCTGAGCAGGCGTTTTATCCTGTTCGGGTCTCTGTTCGCGGCGTCTGAATAGGCGGCCTTAAATACATTGGCAATCGGGCTTAGCGATAACTTTTTTGTCAACTGATAAAGATGCTTGGAATCTCTTTTTGCTTTATATGAGTGCAAAAAAACCTCCGACTCCTTATTCGCCCGCGAGAAATATCTCTGCTTATAAAAAATTATGGCCCATGACATAACCGAAAAGAAAAAGAGTATAATCAAAACACCCTTGACAATATATCCTGCCTGGAAAATCAACTGGAAAACCGAAGCGTTCATATTTTCAACCCCTTAATATTTAAAATCCATCCAATTTTTATATTTAAGTTCAAACCGGCGATACCAAGTCCCATAATTTATATTATATTAACATGTCAGAAAATAATTTTTTTGTTATAATAGTTGTTCCCGGAGGGGTGGCCGAGTGGTTGAAGGCGACGGTCTTGAAAATCGTTGTAGGGGCGACTCTACCGTGAGTTCGAATCTCACCTCCTCCGCCACCTACTTCCTAATCGGCAGTCATTCGGAGTAAATTCATTAATAGGGACAGACAGTACTCAGGTAATTTTGTGATGGGGTTAAAAGACGATGCCAAACGGAAGCACGGAAAATCAGGCGGTGGTTAAGACCTTTAAGGCCCTGAGCCTGCTTGGATGTTTAAGCTTTCTTAACGCCTTTGCCTCTATCTGTCTGACTCTCTCGCGCGTAATCGAAAGATGCCTCCCTACTTCTTCGAGAGTATGGTCTCTGTCGGCCCCGATCCCGAATCTCATCCTTATAACTTTTTCCTCTTTTGGAGTTAATGTTTTCAGGATCATGAGAATCTGATCGGACGTCTCATTTCTCTCGGCTTCGGAATAGGGAGAAGGACTGTTCTGGTCACCGATAAAATCTTCCAGTTCCGTATCTTCATCGCCTACCGGAGTCTGCAATGCTATTGGATCCTGTATCGCCCTGAAGACATCCTCGACCTTCCTTGTATGAACGCCCAATCTCTTGGCGATTTCATCATTACCCGGTTCCCGACCGAGCTGCTGTGTTAATTCCCTTGACGCCTTGGTAACCCTGTTATAGAATTCCATCATATGGACAGGCACCCTGATCGTCTTTGTCTGGTCTATCAACGCCCTTGTTATCGCCTGCCTTATCCACCAGGTTGCGTAGGTACTGAACTTGAATCCCTTCTCATACTTGAACTTGTCCACGGCCTTCATAAGGCCTATATTACCTTCCTGGATCAGATCCAGGAGTGGAAGTCCCCTGCCTACATAATTTTTTGCTATATTCACCACTAATCTCAGGTTGCGGGTTATTAATTCATTCTTGGCCTCGCTCACAAGCGCCCGCGCCCTGGTGATCCTGTCCCACATCGCCTTTAAATCATCGATGGGAAGACTGACTTCTGATTCAACCCGCTTATATTCGGCCTGGACCTCTTTTGCCAGTACATTAAGCTTTACAGGTTTTATATTCTTTTTCTTTTTCTCGTTGATTAACTTTTTTAAGTCCTTTAATGTTCCGTGCCGCGCCAACTTTCTATCTGCGGCCTCTATCTTCAACATGAAATTATCAAGGAGCTGAAGAGTCATGATAAGCGCTTCATCCGGCTTTTCATCCTTTTCCTCTTCCCCGGTCAAGTTCTCTTCATGTCCGTTACCGCTATTTAAGCCTATCTCCAGCTTTTTATATAAGGGCATCTCAACAACGATACCTTTAATAATCTCTTTCCCCTCTTCCAGCCTCTTTGCGAGCTCCGTCTCCTCATCCTTGGTGAGTATGGAGATGTCTCCCATCGAATGGAAATACGCCTGGACAAGGTCTTCAGTCTTCTCGTATTCTTCCGGTTCTTCTTCCTCAGAAGTATCCTCTCCAGGCGGCGTGTGTTCCTCATAATCCACAACCTTAACCCCAAGCTCATGCAGAAGATCCATAAGATCCTCCAACTCATCGGGAGAATAAAATTCCGACGGCAAGGCGTCATTTATCTCATCATAGGTGAGCGTGCCTCGCCTCTTGCCGATATCGATTATTTCTTCTAAAACGTCTCTTTCAATCATTTGGCTTCTTTAAGCTCCATCATATCATGTAATAGTAAAAGGGCAAACCCCATCTGATATTTTTATTCACAAGGAATTAAAAAAACAACAAAAAAAACTTTGACAACAGAAGGGAAATAAATAAGGGTCAAGACTCACGGTCTATTAGTACTGGTCAGCTGAATACATTACTGCACTTACACCTCCAGCCTATCAACGTGGTAGTCTACCACAGACCTTCAGGTCCCGATCACTCGGGACGGGAGACCTAATCTCAGGGTGGGCTTCCCGCTTAGATGCCTTCAGCGGTTATCCCTTCCGAACATAGCTACCCGGCATTGCCACTGGCATGACAACCGGAACACCAGAGGTTCGTCCATCCCGGTCCTCTCGTACTAAGGACAGATCCCTTCAAGTCTCCTGCGCCTGCAACAGATAGGGACCGAACTGTCTCACGACGTTCTGAACCCAACTCTCGTACCGCTTTAATCG
>JAJRYC010000006.1 GCA_024275975.1 Nitrospirota bacterium
CCATTTTACGCAAAGTAGCATGGGATCGTCTTCCAACTCTGGTGCCTGGCATGGAGGGTGCCAATTTGCAGTTGAAATTTAAATGATGCCAATACAAATTCTTATATTTGCATGACGGTTAGGGCTTTGCGAAAATCGCTGCTCAATAAAAAAGCAAGAAAAATCTGCAGAAAAATAACAAGATTCTCCTGTTTTACGGGCATTGGTATTGTTTTAATAATTTTAGCTTTAAAAGTGCTTGATGGCCAACGGATATCGGGGGATAAGATTTATGAGATTTCGATAAAAAAGTTATATAAGACTGGGATCATCGATATTTCAAAACTATTTTATGGTGAAGATGTCTATTATTTAAGAACGAATGATGATTCAGAGGACGTCTTGTATCTAAAAAGGGGTAAAGAAAATCGACCTTTTTCTCTAAATGCAAGGAAATTAACAGTTAGAGCCACTTCTGAAGAGGAGTGGAAGAAAGCTCTGCATGAGATAGAAGTAGAAGCTAAATACCACAAAATAGGAGGTTTTATTACAGATAAGGGAGAGCTTAAAAATATCTATACGCAAGAAATCATCAAACCGTCGGGGAAATATATTATTGATTTCTCTGTCAGTCCCTCGGGCAAGTTTATATATGTCTTTAGCCTTTCAGGCTATTACAAGGAGGCAAGAGGCATTGGCTTTCTGATTGGTTCTCCATCTAGGAGAATGGGAATGAAATATATCGAAATATTTAATCTAAAAACAGGAGGAAGAGTGTTTTTTAACAAAACAATTTCTTTTTCAAAGAGTTATCGGCCACATTTATTGTTCTGGTTAGAAAATAGGAGATTAATGATTTTTTCTAAACATAGATTTGGCAAATATTTAATGGTTTTAAAATACTGAAACATTTGGAGGGAAACAATGGCTACAAAGATGAAAGCATCAGGTAAAATTTTTTGTTTTGCAATTTTTTTGCTCATTTTTGTGTTCAATTCAAAAGGTTTTACAGAGGAAATCTCTTTATCTTCAAGCCAGGTGATTCCAATTTTTCTCGAACCATCAAATTCTGGGGCTGAGATTCCCTTTGACATTGATACAAGCCCCTCTTTTTTAGTTGATGTTGCCAGTCCTTCAGATTTATTTGATGTTACAATTACTACCCCGAATGGCCAGATTATAACCCCTGACAATGTGGCAAATTTTAATGCTGAATATGTTTCACATGAACTCCAGACATCTGCTTCACTTGAAATGGTTAATCCTACATTTTTAGGAGGATTTCATTATACCTACTATATTCAGAATCCGATTTCTGGTAATTGGAAAGTCAAAATTACTGGTAGTAATCTCCCTGCTGATGGAGAAGTAGCGCTTGTTAATATTATAATGCAAAATAGTTTGAAAGTTGGTATTATTACAAATAAAATTCAATACATCATTAATTCTCCTGTTTTGATAATGGCGACTGTTTTTGATGGATCTAAGCCGGTAACAGGTGCTTCAGTAGTTGCTACAGTCTTAAATCTTACTACTGAAGTAAAAGAGGCGGTTGATCTAAAAGATGATGGCAATGAGGCCGATAATTTGGCTGGAGATGGGCTGTATTCTGGTGTGTATATCCCCGTAGATCCGGGAAATTACGCTATTATGGTGAATTTAAGCGGGGTAACAAATAGTGGAACACCTTTTAATAAAGATGTTTTTTCTTCCTTTAGCGTTCGCTCGTCTTTAGCAGATTTTAATGGTTCTTTCAATGATCAAGGCATTGATACCAATGGAAATGATTTATACGAATATATTACTTTAAATTTAGGGCTTGATGTAAATACATCTGGAACTTATAAAGTTTGTGTCACTCTTAAAGGAAGTAATGATATTTCAAAAACTGTTAACGCTATACAAGAATTGATTCAAGGAACAAACCAATTTATTACGGTCAAATTTTTCAAAGGCGATATTTTTGAAATTGGTATTGATGGGCCTTATAGTGTTACGGAAGCATTTATTGAATTATTAGAAGATACTGAGTGGTATCTGGCGGATAAAGTAGAAAATCAATGGCAGACGCAAGCTTATTCTCTACATGATTTTGAAAAAGGAGCTATAACTTTTACAGGAAACAATTCTGATATCGTAATTGATACTGATAATAATGGAAAATTTGACAGTCTTGTAGTTTCGATTGTGGTAGAAGTCTTCCAATCTGGAACTTATCAATGGAGTTCTCGATTAGTAGATAAGAACAACAATGAGATAGAATTCATCTCTGGATCAACTTTCATGAATGCGGGTAATAACACAATTACCATGACTTTTGACGGTCAGAAAATAGGAGAAAATGGTGTAGATGGTCCATATTATGTTAGGAATCTTCTAATTTGGAGTGAAAGCAATTCATTGATTGTCAATGAAGTACATACTACACAACCATATTCATATCTTGATTTTGAAGGTGCGAATCAGCCCCCAATCGCCAATGCCGGCCCTGATCAGACTGTTGAGCAAATCTTCTATCAAGGGGCCGATGTAACCTTAGATGGCTCTGGCTCATATGATTCAGATGCTGATCCCCTGACTTACACGTGGACTTGGGCCGGTGGTAGTACCACAGGTGTCACTCCAACAATAACCCTTCTTCTAGGTATAACCACCGTAACCTTAACCGTGGACGATGGCCTGGCCATAGACTCTGATGAAGTAATTATTACCATAGAGGACACTATACCGCCAATTGTGGATGCGGGTCCGGACATAACTGTTGAGCAGGCTGCAAGGGCTGGTACTGAGGTAACTCTCAACGGGTCAGCCAGTGATATCTGTGATGCCAGTCTGGATTATGAATGGATTGAAGGTGGGATAATCATCGAAAACGCCCTTACAGTGACAAAGGTGTTTAACCTGGGTACCCATACTTTGACCTTGAAAGCCACGGATGATTCGGGTAATGTTGGCACTGATACTGTGGTGGTCAATGTGATAGACACCGCTCTTCCGGAGTTGAGTGTTGCTTCCAGTATTACCACTCTTTGGCCGCCAAATCACAAGTATGTTACCGTTAATATAGATTATGCAGTTAGCGATATATGTGATGCAGAGCCTGAGGTAACTCTAATTTCTGTCACCAGCGATGAGCTTGAGAATGAAAATGGCGATGGTGATGGTAATACCCTGAATGATATTGTAATTGTTGATAACACCACTATCCAGTTAAGAGCGGAGAGACAGGGTAGTGGTGATGGCAGGGTTTACACTATAAACTATTCCGCCACTGATGCGTCGGGGAATACCACTACGGCATCAGCTATAGTTACTGTTCCACACGATCAAGCCGATGAAGAGGTGGTAGATAGCGGTGTACAGTACATAGTCACTCCGTAAAGAGAAATAAGAGAAAGGTTTTATCTTCCAGTTGAGCATGATAGAGGGAGGAGAGTTTAAGATATACTCCTTCCTCTATTTTTTATCTCGACTTCAGTGCATATTAGCAGGATTAAATCGGAGGATAAAAACTTAATTTGATAGATAAAGGGAAGATATTAATATCTACTATAGGATTGGGTAGTCTTCTTTTGTTATTATTGGTAACCGCCTACAGTAACGAAAGCAGGGATGAACTCAAAAAGTCTGTCTCTAAAAAAATAGAATTTTCAGAGGATTTCGATATGGGGATATTCAACCCAGCGAAGTGGCAGATTACCCGAGAGGCTGATTTTAAAGAGAGTATTATAGATGTATACGATGTTAATCCCGCAGAAGACATCTTTGACTATAAACTAAGGCTAAAGGCAAACACCATTGGTACCAGTGATGATACTGTCAAATTCCATGGGGTAAGGAACCTTTATAAAATAGATTTTAAAGAGAGGCAGAGAATTACTTTTGATCTTGATTGGAATAAACAGAGCAATGGAAGTTACTTAGCTGCTGCAGTCTATATTTGCCCCACAGTAACCAATGGCAATCCGAGTAAAGAGAGAGATTGTTTAAAGTTTGAGTATGTTGGGGTTCCTCCAGGACGTAATGCCAGGAGTGTTGTGGCAGCAAAAATCAATGGTAAATTAAGACAATTGGACATGGATGGATGGCCAGAGCAGCGCCAGGGCAGATATATCTCCTATCAACACATTGAGATGATTTTAGATAGTAACGCCCTTACAATAATGGAAAATAATAGAGAATTATTTAGCACCCAAGCCCATGGCCTGACTTTTTCAGCAGGCTATCTTTATCTCCAGATGAGCAGCCATAGTAATTATCCAGCCAGATATATATATTTTGACAACATTAAATGAATGCCTATGAATCTCGTAAGCTTCCCCCTGTCCTGATTATAAATCAAAACATAATGTTTTACAGCAGCGCTAAATTATCCCTGTGAATAACCTCGTCGGAATACTTGTAACCGAGTATTTTCTCTATTTCGGACGTCTTATGCCCCTTGATTTTATTTATGTCGTGCGCGGAGTAATTACTGAGGCCTTTTGCTATGCGATTTCCTTCAGCATCCAGGCAGGATACGGAATCTCCTACGTCAAAATTTCCTTCAACCGAGATAATCCCCGAAGGCAACAGACTCCCGCCCTTCTCTATTATCGCTCTGGCCGCGCCGTTGTCGAGCTTAACCGTTCCCTTGGAACGGGCGCTGTACGTAAGCCATCCCTTTCTTTTTGAAAGCCTGCTTTTAGCCGGTCCGAATAATGTTCCATGCTGTCCGCCCTGGACTGTTTCAGCAAGAATTCCCTTCTTTTTTCCGCTGATTATGTTCACCTGTATCCCATGAGACGTGGCAATCCCGGCAGCAAGGACTTTTGTGTACATCCCACCCGAACCGACAGAGCTTCCGGCGCGACCGGCCATCTTCTCGATAGCAGGAGTGATTTCTTCCACATACCGGACCAGCCCGGCTTTTGCGTTGATTCTCGGATCCTGGCTGTAAAGACCCTCAACGTCGGATAATATTATCAGCCTGTCTGCTTCCACGAGAATGGCCACAAGCGACGCCAGGTTGTCATTATCGCCAAATTTTATCTCATCGGTAGATACGGTATCGTTTTCGTTTATTATCGGAATTATGCCGTATGACAGGAGTGTCAGTAATGTGTTCTTTGTGTTTATATATCTTTTTCTGTCGGAAAAATCTTCTTTGGTGATTAAAACCTGCGCGACTTTCATGTTGAATTCAGCGAATCCTCTTTCGTAGGCCCACATGAGGCTGCTCTGACCGATAGCAGCGGCCGCCTGCTTAAGTCTTATGTCCGCCGGCTTTGCTTTTAGTCCAAGCTTTTTTATTCCAGCGGCTATTGCTCCGGATGATACCACTACAACATCGTAGCTTAGGGCTATGAGTTCGGAGATGTCCCCGCATAAACTGTTGATCCTGTTGACATTGAGGCCCGTCCGCCCGTTAGCAAGGATATTGCTCCCGATTTTAACAACAAGCCTTTTCATCCTTTTTTTCCTCTAACACACGCTTAAGATAATATAAAAGATCATTTACCCCTTCGCCCGTCACTGACGATAGCCGGAAGAGCTTCATTTTTTTAGTGTCGCAATATTCCGCCAGCATGTCAAGCCTGGCTCTGTCCGTCGCAATATCAATCTTTGTTGCGACTACCGCCTGGACCTTCATTGTCAGTTCGGCGCTGTACTTTTTTAGCTCATTGGTTATCTTTTCGTACTGTTCAACAGGGTTGCCATCGGCCATATCCGAGATATCGATCAAATGAAGCAATATACCCGAGCGTTCAATATGTCTTAAAAACTGAAAGCCTAGGCCAGCGCCTTTATGCGCGCCCTCAATCAATCCGGGAATATCCGCTACGACAAAACGACCGTCATCAATCTTTACAACACCGAGTTGGGGTGCAAGCGTGGTAAACGGATAATCCGCTATTTTGGGCTTTGCCGAGGAAATAACGGATATCAGGGTTGACTTGCCGGCATTTGGAAGGCCTACAAGCCCAACATCCGCCAGCAGCTTTAGTTCCAGAATGAGCCATTGCTCCTCTGCTTCCTCTCCCGGTTGGGCATACATCGGCGCCTGCTTTGTCGGAGTGGCAAAGTGTGAGTTCCCCTGTCCGCCCCTGCCGCCATTGGCCGCGATGTAAAAATCTCCGTCTTTAACGAGGTCCGCTGCGATCTCATCCGTATCCTCGAACATTATCAACGTGCCGACCGGAACCGGGATAACCAGATCTTCTCCGTCTTTACCGTACATTTTTTTGCCCATGCCGCCCTGGCCGTTTTCCGCCTTGTATTCGCGTTTATACCTGAAATCAAGAAGCGTACTCATCTGGCCGGTTGCTTTAAGGATAACGCTCCCGCCTTTACCGCCATCACCACCGTCCGGGCCGCCTCTGGGAACAAATTTTTCTCTCCGGAAGCTTACGCACCCCTTGCCGCCTCGGCCGCTTTTGACATATATTTTTGCGTAATCTGTAAAATGCATGAAAGATATCAGTTTAAGACAATTAAAAAAGGCAGATTATAAATCTGCCCCTGATTGCCATATTTATAAATTTGGTTATCCCTGTGTGACCGGACTCACGCTTATTTTTAGCCTCTTTCTGTCTTTTCTTTCGAAATTGACAATTCCATCAGCCACTGCAAACAGGGTATCGTCCGAGCCCTTTTTGACATTATTGCCGGGATGAAATTTAGTGCCCCTTTGGCGTACGAGTATATTGCCGGACTTTACAAATTGACCGCCATACTTTTTTATGCCAAGACGCTGCGCTTCACTATCGCGTCCGTTTCTTGAACTTCCAACCCCTTTTTTATGCGCCATGCTATCCTCCGTAAACTATATCTTTTATCTTCAGCACCGTGTAGTCCTGCCTGTGTCCCTTCAGCCTCCTGTAGCCTTTTCTGGGCTTTTGTTTGAAGACAAGGGTTTTCGCGGACCTGACATCTCCCTGCACTTCGGCTTTTACCGACGCATTTTCTATATAAGGATTACCCACGACAACTTCATCGTCTTTAGAGACCAGGAGAACCTTATCGAAACTTATCTCTTTTTCGCTCCCGGTTGCAAGCTTATTAACCTTTAACGTATCTCCGGCGGAGACTTTGTGCTGTTGCCCACCGGCTTCAATGACTGCATACATAATATATCACCTCCAAATAGATATTAGAAACTATAACACAGCAAAAAGTCAACTGACAAGAAAAACATCGCCCGCCATTACAACCTGGTTGAAACAATTCAGGCAAAATAGTTTTAACAATTGACACATATAGTTTTTATTTGTTATTTTTGCTTAATGAAAAGACATCACGCCTTGCTGTTTTTTAATTTATTGTCGGTCTTTTTAATATCCGGCATCGTCAGTGCTTTTGATATCACGGGCCTTCAGCCGATCGCTCCGAATGGAATATTTTCGACCTTCAGCGCTGAGAGCATTCCAAAAAACAAATTAGCTTTTGAGACAGGCATAGAGATATCAGGGGAACCTGATTTCAACAGATTTTACCTGAAAGGGGCATACGGCATTTCAGATTCGGTCGAATTCCTTGTTATGGTCCCTTATATCACCAATTTTTTAGACCAGTACGACGGTATGGAAGATATTTCCCTGGGATTCAAACATCGTTTCTATGATGGAGGCAGGTACGGCCCTGACCTTGCTTATCTTGTCAATGCCTCCATCCCTTCAGGCGGAGATGAGTTCAGCACGGACGGAAGATTCGGGCTTGGTCTTATTTTAACGAAGAGAATAGGTCCCTTTAAGGGACATATGAATCTTTTTTACGAAAAACCAGGCACTGGAAGACTTAATGACGAGGTTTCATTTCTGGGCGGAATTGAATTTTCCGCTGCTCATAATTTCAAACTGCTCAGCGAAATTCTGGCCAAAAAAAGCCATTATTCCCGCGAATATAACCAGATAGAGGCAAGGTTCGGGTACAGGATAAAAACCACAGATTATATCCATACTACAATTGGCATCGGCTTTGATCTTAAAAACAGAAGTCCTGAATACAGAATAATGTTATCCGTAAGCTTTGTACCCCCGAGCAGGATAAAACAGATCAGGAAGGTTTATGAGAAAGAATGAGTCAGGAAGGAACTGATTTATGTTCGATCTAGGATTTCAGGAATTAATAGTAATTTTTTTGATCGCGCTTTTAGTCGTCGGTCCGAAAAAACTCCCTGAACTCGCCAGGACGATGGGGAAATGGTTTGGCGAGATAAAGAGAAACCTCCAGAATGTAAAAGACCAGATAGAGACGGAGTTTAATGCAGGAGACACCCCTCCTGTTGAAAACGCCGCTGCTGATGACCCGCCGGATGACGAAGAGTCCGCTAAAAACAACTCCAGCTCCAGTGAGAAAGAGGAAAAAGCCTAATTGAAAGAATCAAAAATGGCCTTGACGGAGCATCTTTCCGAACTGCGCAAAAGGATATTCATAACTCTGATATTCATTTTCATCGCATTTATCCTTACATTCCACTATTCGGAAGAGATTTTGAAGTTTTTACTCTTTCCTCTTAATTCCGAACTACAGCTCAGCCTCAAAAAACCATATTTTCACTTAGCAAAGAAACTGCATCAGATGAAACTGGTCTTCCTTGCGCCCGCTGAGGCATTCTGGATGCATATCAAGATTGCATTTGTTGCTTCATTTATTGTTTCCCTGCCTGTCATATTTCATCATGTATGGCGTTTTATCACGCCCGGGCTTCTGCAAAAAGAGAAGAAATACTTTCTGCCTTTTTTAATGTCCGCCACTGCTCTTTTTATGATAGGGGCCGCATTCTGTTTTATGGTGGTACTGCCCTTCACAATGGGTTTTCTCCTTAACTATAAGACAGAAAATCTCGAAGCAATGATATCCATCGGCAATTACGTTGACTTCTGCCTGAAGTTCATCCTGGCGTTCGGAGCAGTCTTTGAGCTGCCGCTTATAATCGTTTTCCTGACAAAATACGGCGTGGTTTCACCGGAAATGCTGGCAAAACAGAGAAAATATGCCGTTCTGGGCGCTTTTATCGCCGCAGCAATCCTGACACCCACTACGGACGCTTTCAACCAGACCTTAATGGCCTTCCCTATAATAATTCTCTATGAAATTGGTATAATATTATCTAAGTTTATATATAGGAAAAAGAAAAATGACGGGAGTTAGAGGAAAGAGTTTAAAGGCGATTACTTTTGATATCGCTGAAGGATATGTGACCGTAAATCCGATTTTCCTGAAATCGTTTGAGATTGAAGAACTGGTTCAACTTTACAAGCAAATTCATAAGAGCCAGATCGAAATCAGGGGTGGAAAATTTCCGGTCAATGACATCCCCGCCATAAGGACCAGAAACTTGAAACTACAGAGACTCCACTCCTCGTTAATAATAATAAAAAACTTTGCAAGAGAACGCAGAATACCACTGACAATTCTCTAAAGGTTGTTTTGCGTACAACAAACTGATTGTACGCGACGCAGCCAATGCCGCCGTCCGGACCTCTGAATTATACTTACCGGTGTAAGTGTGTCCATCCTTACGTTCAGCAAGAAACACCTCTGCCGCCCGTTCATTGACAAAACCATTGATTACAAAATAAAATATAAGAAGGAAATTTTCATAGGAGGTTGAATATGTCTGAAGGTCTGCTCGAGGTTACTACTGCTACATGGGAAACAGAGGTGCTGAAGTCAAAGGGATTGGCGCTGGTCGATTTCTGGGCGGTATGGTGCGGCCCATGCCGTGTTATCGCGCCCGCAATTGAAGAATTATCCAAGGAGTATGCCGGCAAAGTCAAGATTATGAAACTGAACACAGACGAAAACCCTGAGATTGCTACCCAATACAAGATATTGGGAATACCAACCCTGATGTTCTTCAAGGATGGACAGAAGGTCGATCAGGTTGTAGGCGCTGTTCCGAAGGCCCAGATAAAGGAAAAATTTGATTCGCTTCTGGCCGGATAGAGCCCTTCATATAAGCAATACTATGGATATTTATAATGTTTGAAAATATCAGCGATAAACTCGAATCAATCTTTAAAAAATTAAAAGGCAAAGGACTGCTTAACGAGGAAGATGTTGA
This sequence comes from Nitrospirota bacterium, assembly GCA_024275975.1. Taxonomy (GTDB): domain Bacteria; phylum Nitrospirota; class Thermodesulfovibrionia; order Thermodesulfovibrionales; family UBA6898; genus JAJRYC01. The sequence goes on from JAJRYC010000006.1 coordinate 10,028, forward strand.
AGTCGCGTTAAAGGAGATCCGGCTTGCCCTGCTGGAAGCGGATGTTAACTTCAGGGTTGTAAAAGACTTAATAGGAAAAATCAAGGCCAAGGCTGTCGGCAAGGAAGTGCTCGAAAGCCTTACTCCGGGACAGCAGATAATCAAGATCGTTAATGACGAACTATGCGAACTGCTCGGAAAATCCAGCAGCAAAATAGCGCTGTCGCCAAATCCCCCGACAATAATAATGATGGTAGGCCTTCATGGATCAGGCAAGACCACGACATCGGCCAAGCTGGCAAGGTTATTCAAGAAATAAGGAAGGCGGCCGATGCTTGTCGCCTGCGACCTCCAGAGACCGGCTGCCATTGATCAACTAATAACACTCGGAAGCCAGATTGACGTAAACGTACACTATTCCAGGGAGATAAAGGATCCTGTTGTTGTGGCTACCGAGTCAATCAGGAAAGCAAAGACAGAAGCACATGACATTCTGATAATTGATACTGCCGGAAGACTCCATGTGGATGAATCCCTCATGGATGAACTGAAAAACCTGAAAGATAGCATTAGTCCCAAAGAGACCATCCTTGTCGCTGACGCAATGACAGGTCAGGATGCCGTTAACATTGCAAAAGAGTTTAACGACAAGATTTCCGTCGACGGGATAATATTGACCAAGATGGATGGAGACGCAAGGGGCGGCGCTGCGCTGTCGATCAGGGCCATTACCGGTAAACCCATCAAATTTATCGGCGTCGGCGAAAAGATAGAGATGCTGGAGCCTTTTCATCCTGACAGGGTCGCCTCCAGGATTCTTGGCATGGGCGATATGCTCAGTCTTATTGAACAGGCACAGCAGTCTTTTGATCAAAAGGAGGCGGACGCCCTCCAGAAAAGAATCCATGATGATTCCTTTACCTTTGACGACCTGAAGGAGCAGTTGAAGAAAATTCGCGGTATGGGTCCTATTGAGAATATTCTCGGCATGATTCCTGGATTAAACAAAGTTAAGAAAGTTAACGTCGATGAAAGAGAATTCATAAAAACAGAGGCGATAATTAATTCGATGACCAGGAAAGAAAAGCTGAATCACACCATTATAAAAGGCAGCAGAAGGAAAAGGATAGCAAAAGGAAGCGGAACCAATGTTTCAGACGTCAACAGGGTTTTAAAGCAGTATGTTGAGTTGAAAAAGATGCTTAAGATGTTCAAGGGTAAAAAGGGGTTCAGCCTTCCGAAGTTTTCACCTTTCTGATTTCAAAGGCAAAGTCCGTTCATTGCTGCTTAAAAAGGTTTACTTTGCAAGAAGGAATATATTAAAATTTCATATATCATACAGGAGGTGTTTTTTTGGTAAAAATAAGATTAACGAGAATGGGGTCTCACAAAAGGCCATTTTACAGATTTATTGTAGCAGATTCCAGGGCCAGAAGAGACGGCCCTTTTATAGAAATTCTGGGAACGTATAATCCCTTGACAGAGCCCTCTGAAATCAAGGTGGATTTAGACAAAGCCAGATTCTGGCTGCAGAAAGGGGCACAACCAACAGATACCGCAAAAAAGCTGATGCAAAAGGCCGGCTTATAGGAAGCTTCATTTTCAGAAATTTCATATGGAGGTAGCAACGATGAAAGATTTGGTTGTGATGATAGCTAAAGCTTTGGTAGACAAACCAGAAGACGTGTCAGTAAATGAGATTGATGGTGAAAAAACAACAGTCTTTGAACTCAGAGTTGCCTCAACCGACCTCGGAAAAGTGATAGGAAAGCAGGGAAAACCCGCGCGTGCAATGAGAACGATACTCAGCGCGGCTGGAACAAAAATCGGTAAACGCAGTGTTCTGGAAATTTTAGAATAATATTTCCGAAGGAGTTTTTCCTTTAAAGATTCAGCCCTTATATCAATAGCGAAAATAATAAAAGAACGAGGGATCAGGGGAGAGTTAAAAGCTCTCCCTTTTTCAGATCAAATTTCTCTTCTCAAGCCGGATACCGAAGTTTTTTTGTTCATGCCGGGAGAAATCCAGGAAAACAAAAAGATAAAGTCGGTGCGACAGCAGAATAAATTTTATATCATCTCCTTTTATGATATTGTCAGCTGCGAAACCGCGGCAAAACTCAGAGGCGCAACACTTAAAATAAAAAGAAGTGGTATGCCGGAGTTAGAGGATGGAGTATTCTTCCATGAGCAGATAATCGGCCTTCGGGTTATAACGACCGGGGGGGACATTGTAGGCACTGTGGAAGAGATATTCGAAACGCGCGCCAACGATGTCTATATCGTGAAAAAAGGTGATAGGGAATATTTAATACCCGCGGTTAAAGAGGTCATAAAAAAGATAGATATCCCCAACAACAGGATTATAATAGAGATTATCGACGGGCTGCTTGATGTGAATTCCGGTTAGCTTGTAACAACCTGATTATTCAAAGGGGGATTTTATAATTATAACTTCGACAAATCCCCCCTTTACTAAAGGGAGGGAATAAATAGCTAGTTGGATTCTGTTTATAAATTGCCATTAAAAAAATTTGTCATGCCCGAAGCCTGCCCTCGACTCCGATCGGGGGTATCGGGCATCCAGAAGGCATTGAAAACACTGGATTCTCGATGTAAGTCCTCGCGAGACCGGAATGACAGATAAAGAGGCTGAGTTTATGGACAGACTCCAGTTAATCTTTTTTGAAGCGACGCCTTACAGGTGAAGAGCTTCACTGTATTTTTTGGTTAATAATATGAAATTCAGTGTATTATCAATTTTTCCGGAAATGCTGACTCCATACCTGGAGGCTAGCATACTGAAAAGGGCGATTGAAAAGGGCATACTGGAAGTCGGCATCCATAATCCACGTGATTACGCGGCCGGCAAGCATAAGGTTGTCGATGATTCGCCCTATGGCGGAGGCTCGGGCATGGTTATGAAACCTGAGCCGTTCTTCCGGATTCTTGGGACATTATGGCCGTAAGAGGACAAAAGAAGGATCATAATGCTCTCGCCAAAAGGCCGCATATTCAATCAGGATATCGCGATGGAGCTGTCGAAAGAAAAAAGGGATGTAGTCCTTCTGTGCGGCAGGTATGAAGCAATTGACGAGAGGGTCGGGGAATATCTCGTGGATGACGAAATTTCTATTGGTGATTACGTATTAACTGGCGGAGAACTGGCCGCTTTAGTTATAATAGATGCCGTTACCAGATTGGTCCCCGGTGTGCTCGGGGACAGCCGGTCTGCTGAAGAAGAATCTTTTTCGTGGGGACTGCTGGACTACCCACATTATACCAGACCGGAAGAATACAGGGGAATGAAGGTCCCCGCTGTTCTGCTGTCAGGCAACCATGCTGAAATTAACAGATGGCGGAAGAAACAGGCTTTAAAATTAACACTCGAAAGAAGGCCTGATCTACTCAAAAAGTATTTATTGACTGAAGACGACAAAAAAATGCTGGATGAAATAAAGGAGGAATCAAAGTGGACATGATAAGCGTGATAGAGGAAGGTTTTAAAAGAGACTTGGGCGATTTCAATATCGGCGATACCGTTAAGGTCTTTGTTAAAGTCACGGAAGGAGACAAGCAACGGATCCAGCCGTACCAAGGCGTAGTAATCGGAAAAAAAGGTGGCGGCACAAGAGAGTCCTTTATGGTAAGGAAGATTTCTTTCGGAGTTGGTGTCGAGCGAATATTTCCGGTCTGTTCTCCAAGCATTGACAGGGTTGAGGTAATCAAAAGAGGCAGTGTCCGGAGGGCAAAGCTTTATTATATCAGGGGCAGAAAAGGAAAAGCCGCCAAGATAAAAGAAAAAGAAACAAGATATTAGTACTTATGGATATCTATCAGCATGATGAATCTTTCAGACAGCAGGGGTTCAAAATCATAGCTGGTATTGACGAGGCCGGCAGAGGGCCTATTGCAGGCCCTGTTGTGGCGGCAGCCGTGATACTAAAAGAAAACCTGAAAATAAACGGCCTTCGTGATTCAAAGAAAGTACCGGAAAAAGAACGGCAAACACTGTTCTGGGACATCCTTACTTTATCGGAGGAAATCGGCATAGGAATTGTCGATCACGAAGAAATAGACAGGATAAACATACTGAAAGCAACAAAAAAGGCCATGGAACTGGCATTGGACGATCTTGTAACCCGGCTGGACATGGTTATCATAGATGCAGTCACCCTACCCTCCGTATCCGTTAAACAGCTTTCTATGATCAAGGCCGAATCCAAGAGCGCATCTGTCGCCGCTGCGTCCATAGTCGCGAAATATACGAGGGACATGCTGATGCGGCAGTACCATGACATATACCCTCTGTATAACTTCAGAAAACATAAAGGCTATTGCACAAAAGAACACCTTGAGACAATCCGGCTGCATGGGCCCTGCTCCATACACAGGAAAACCTTCAACAAAGTGATGAATCTCGACCTACCCTTTGTTTCGGAGAATTAATTTTGAATTGTTTTCAACTATTGATTAAACTATATACATGGGCACAATAACCGATAAAGAAAGAATAGAAGAAGCGCTTGAATTAATATGGGTGCTTAATGAAGATGGACACAATGCGCTCAATCGCTTCAAACTGAGTTCCGACGATTCCGACATTACATCGCTGATCGGAACATTAACAGAGAGAAAACTTGCGCTGGTCAATGAAGGCGAGATAATCTTCTCTGAAAAGGGGAAGGAAATCGCCAGAGGCCTGATCAGAAGACAGCGGCTGGCCGAGAGGCTCCTTAGCGATGTATTCGAGATGCCCGATGATACAATCCTGAACGACGCCTGCAAAATGGAACATATCCTGAGCGAAGAGCTTACCGAAAGTGTCTGCACTTTTCTCGGACATCCACCCACCTGCCCCCACGGAAAACCGATACCAAGAGGAGAATGCTGTAAAAAATTCAAGATTGAGGTAACTCCCGTCGTTACACGGCTGACCGACTTCGAAGTCGGTGCTACGGGCAGGATTACATTCATAGTACCTTCCGACCCCAACAGGATCAACAAGCTGAACTCTCTCGGAATTACCGCAGGCAGTGTAATAAAATTTCTCCAGAAAAAGCCTTCCTATGTCCTCCAGGTAGACGAAACCACCGTTGCGATAGACCCTGAAATCGCAAAAGAGATATACATAAAAAAGGTTCTTTAATAGCCCATTTTTTTTAATTTATAATATGTTAGTTCTCTCTGGTTCTATTTTTAGGATTTGGATTGAAGTATATTATATGCATCCCGATGAGAAGATAAAACTGGCCCGGACTGCCTGCGGATATGAACTCTGGAAACTGATACGTGATCCACATCCGGGGGTCATCCTGGAGGCGAGTTTCAACAAAAACCTCACGGAAGAGATGGCCGTATTTATAGCAAAGAGAAGCAATGTCCCCGGAGAGGTGCTCGGATTTTTTGCTGGTGATATAAGATTTAAAGACAGTTACAGGCTTAAGCTCGCCATATGTAAAAACCCTAAAAGCCCGCAAAAAGCGACCTTTTCACTCCTGAAATTCCTGAGGATATTCGACATGGGCGACATGACAAGAGATCAGAGAATCCCTGTCAACATCAGGCGGAAAGTAGAATATCAGATATTCGAAAAAATACCATCCCTTCCTTCAGGCACCATGATAGCCCTGTCCAAAAGAGCTAACAGCAATATAGTCATCGGGCTTATGGAAAAAGGTGATAAAAAGGTGATCAGCTCATGCCTGGAAAGCCCCCTGCTTTCGGAGGACCATCTTTGCCAGTTAATTAACAGACCGCGCACAACGGCGCTTCTCATAAAAATGATCACGGAACATCCAAAGTGGTCATTGAGGTACTACGTCAGGTACGCGCTGATCAGGAATTTTTACACCCCCATGAGCTATGTCGAGAAATTCATATGCCGGACGAAGACAGCCGACCTTAAAGAGCTTTATTTAGATGAAAACCTGCCGTCATCTACAAGACCGTTTATATTCCATGAACTCGGTGAAAGGCAGGAGACCATCGAACCTGCAAAAGATGAAATATATGAACTGCCGGATGAAGAGGATTAAATCTCATATATTCTGGGGCGCTGCCCCTGTCCCCGGTTCTTTGAACAGCAAAGGCGTAACAGATAAAGACGCATGGCGCAAAGCGTTAAAGCCTGGAAACAGAAGACTAGGACGGAAAGCAATACCTGCTGATGGGACGCCTGCTTTTGCTGTTCTTGCGTTTGATTGTTCCCCTGTAATTTCCTGATGAAATGCAGGAGACTTTCCTGTTGCAACTCCTGGAAATGATATTATGCTAGATATGCAGATTTCTTGTTATCATTACAAAATGGGGGATATACAACTACTCAAATATCGTAAGTATCTGGAAATCAAGCAAAAATTGTTGCCGCTGCCGACCCGATGACTTTTATGCTGTGAGATTTTTTATGGTGATTTTGGTATTATACAGAAATCTGTGTAGTAACTGGTTAGGTATGAGAAAAGATACTCTGTGAATAAGGCAAGACTGATGATATATAGGTCGCATGATGGGTAGATTTACCGTAGCGGAATTTTGCGTTGGTGGTGGCGGGCAAGCTCTTGGGCTTGAGGCCGCAGGATTTGATTGCGTCGCCGCTGTCGAGATTGATGCAAACTGTTGCACTACGCTTCGTCTTAATCGCCCACAGTGGAATATATTGCACGAAGATATGCGACTGGTCGATGGCAGTAGGTGGCGCAATGTCGATCTGTTTGCCGCTGGTGTTCCATGTCCTCCATTTTCCATTGCCGGCAAACAGCTCGGAACGGACGATGATCGTGATTTGTTCCCTGAAGCGGTCAGGATAATTGGAGAGATGAAACCAAAAGCCGTGATGCTGGAAAACGTACAGGGATTCGCATCTGCCAAGTTCTCCGACTATCGGGATAAGTTGCGAATTCAACTACTTGAACTTGGTTATGAATCTGATTGGCGTGTCTTGCAGGCCGCCGACTACGGCGTCCCGCAACTTCGCCCCCGATTTATCCTAGTTGCGCTTCCAAAGAAGAAGATGTCGTTTTTTGAGTGGCCGCAACCGACCAACAAGCAACGAACCGTTGGAGATACTCTTCAGGACTTGATGGCGGCGGGAGGATGGAAAGGCATTGATCGTTGGGTAGAGAATGCACAAAAGATAGCTCCAACTGTCGTCGGGGGCTCCAAAAAACATGGCGGCCCAGATTTGGGTCCGACGCGCGCTCGAAAGCAATGGCGGGAATTGGGCGTTGATGGTCTAGGTATAGCCAACGAACCTCCAGCATCTGATTTCCCATTAGAAGGATTTCCGCGATTGACTGTGCGCATGGTCGCAAGAATTCAAGGGTTCCCGGACTTCTGGAAGTTCAGCGGGAAGAAGACCGCAGCTTATCGGCAAGTTGGCAATGCGTTCCCTCCGCCAGTCGCTTCATCAGTCGGACTGGCTATTGCAAAAGCTTTTGACGGCAAGTATCCAACACAGAACTTACGTAGAGCAATTCAATGGAAGCTGTTGGAGCAAAGAGTTTCATACTGCTGAAATTTGACTAAAAGAGGTAGATATGGGCAAAATCGGTTCAAAAGAAAAGATCAGGCGGTTCCTGTTAGCCAACATCGGACGTGTTATTGAATCACACGAGCTTCAGGCAGCTGCAGACGGGGCAGTTCAATATAGCCGACGGCTGCGAGAGTTGAGGGACGAAGAAGGTTGGCCGATTCTGTCGCACAACGATAGTTCTGAATTGAAGCCAGGACAGTACATGCTTCGGCATGAACCCGTTCAAACAAAGAGGCCTCAATTCGCCCGCGCCATTTCTGCCAAACTTCGGGCTGAAGTACTCGACAGGAACGGCTTCACATGCCAAATGTGCGGATTGACCCCCGGTGAGACAGACCCAGCCACAGGGAGACCTGTAAGGCTTCATATCGGGCACATCAAAGACAAGTCACTCGGTGGGAAGGATGAGCTTTCAAACCTTCGGACGCTATGTTCGACCTGCAATCAGGGTGCAAAGAACATGACGGCAGAAAAGCCTAGCTCCATATGGCGATTGTCGCAGGTGCGTCGTGCCGGACGAGACGAACAAAAAGCCGTGTATGAATGGCTCAAGGGCAAGTTCTCTGAACAATGAATTGCCTAACAATCGCATCGACTCGTACAGTTGAAAGCCGCGCCGAAGCGCGGCTTTCAACTGCCGGTCATGCGTGACGTTATCCGTAAGATATTGATTGTTGGACTACGAGCTACACCGGGGCAAGGAGAATGGAAACAGCCCCACCCTACTAATCCTTGGGTATGATGTGATGATGAATGAACCATGTTAAGAACTGTCGACGAGATTAGAGCACAGATTACTCCAAACTTGCAAAAGCTTCTAAATGATATTCTGCTTGAGGCCAATGATCCGCGTCCGCTTATGTTTGGTGATGAACAAGAATTTAAGACTATTAAGGGTAAGCCTTTCCCTGCAGAAATCAACGCATGTTTTAATCCATCTCCAAATCGATTCATTATTTTCCTAAAACATATAGATAAATTAGAAAGTAAAGAACAGAATGATATTGCTCATGAGCTAGGCCACTTATGGCTGCTATTGCTTGGCCTGCCTTCAGAAAAGAGAACTACTGATATGGATAAACAAGAGAGTTCGGATACTTTCTTTTCGCCTTTACGTGATATTATGGAGCATGCAGTATATTACCCTTTGTTAAAAAATAACTATCAGATTGACCTATATAAAATAGGAAATAAAAGGTTAGCTGATTTTATCACACGTCAATTACCCAAATTAAAGAATGAATCTACGCCAGAAAAGTTATTATTACTGCTGAACTACATTAAATACGAGGTAGAGTCTGACGATCATTATTGGCTGGTGACATTACACAAGTCCTATTCTAATAAAGCGTTAGATGTAATAAACGTAGGGGGCTGTTTGTTACCTCTTGTTCAGAAACTTGCAAGTGTAAAGGATGCACAATTGTTCATATCACAATACCGAAAGGTATTAGAAATCATAGATGCCCACTTTGATGTTCCATTGGAGCTTTGGCCAACTCTTGTAACTGGGGAGAGGAGAGGTACGGTACGGGGATAATCATACAGGGTTCACATCACATCTTCACAAACGGCAAGCCCTAAATAGAAAAAAGACGAAGAAAGAAACAAAGCTGATATTCTTTGAGAGTATCGGACGACATACAGCAAGAACGGATAATCGGATAAGCGGGGGCTTTTCTCCCCCGCTCTCCACACCATCCCGGCATGCGGGTCTACCCCAAGGGTACTTCCGTTGGGCGCGCACCGGGCGGTTCACAGAGACTATCGGGTCCCGAGGTATCGGGAATAATGAATGTTCACCCACATTTCCTTTATGGACACTAACCCTTGATTCTTCAGCCATTTGTTGGTCATGCCGACTTGTGTTGCCATCGTGCGTGACAGGTATAAGCGGAGCCGAAGGTAAGGAGACGAGTAAGGGAGTCACTGCGAGGTGGGGTCTGATGGTATTATTTTATTTAATGAAATATACTAGAAGAAAGAAAAATGTTATAGGAGATTGAGGATGTTGAAAATTCACAAAAATATAGTCCTTGACGAAAATCAAAACCCTGTTGCGGTCCAAGTGCCAATCAAGGAGTTTGAACGTTTAGAAGAGATAATAGAAAATTATGGATTATCAAAATTGATGGATGAAGTAAAGGACAATGAACGGCTTTCAATTGAGGATGCAAAAAAGTATTATCAATCATTGAAATAGGATGTGGGAAGTTGAATATACGAAACGTTTTCTCAAGGAACTTTCCAAGCTACCCAATGAAATACGAGTTCAAGCCGAAAAAATAGTTTTTGAGGAACTATTGTCTTCTGCTCCCTTTGACCTTGGATATCTCGAACGTATGACAGGCTATCCAGACAAATACAAAATCCGAATCGGTAAATATAGAATAGGCATTGCAATAGATAAACCAAAAAAAATGTTGATCTGTCAACGAATTGCACATCGAAAAGACATCTACAAAATATTCCCATAATCAAAAGACATCCGGGGGAGATGTGGCCGGGAAAAACTGGACAGTGACATAAGTGATAAAGCTGCTCTAAACTAAAAACCAGGGGTATCGGAGATAGAGACATCTTGAGAAGACCCGGTACAGGGCAAATGGTAAAGCCATATTTCGCGGATTGCCCTGAAAGAGACAGAAAGGAGCAGCAGAGATGGCAAAGAGGCCGAGAAGGAACCACGGGGCAGCATTCAAGGCAAAGGTGGCATTGGAGGCGATAAAGGGAGATCAAACGCTTGTAGAACTGGCGGAGCGATTCCAAATACATCCAAATCAGATCACGGAATGGAAGAAAGAGCTATTGAACAGGGCAGAAGAAGTATTCAGCAAAGACAAAAAGACAGAGGAGGGGCCAAGCGTTAAAGAACTACATGCAAAAATCGGACAGTTAGCAATGGAGAATGATTTTTTAGCTGTCGCGCTCGGGCGGATAGGCGAGCCGAGCGCAAAGAAATGATAGGCCGGGACCACAAATTGCCATTGACCCGGCAGAGTCAAATCCTCGAACTCTCCAGATCGAGTCTGTACTACAAGGCAGTGCCAATCAATGCCCGCGATCTGGAACTCATGAAGCTCATTGATAAGATACACCTGGAACATCCGTTTTATGGAAGCAGGAGCATCCGGGACGAACTTCGGGAACAGGGATACAAGATAGGCAGAGGGCATGTAATCACCTTAATGAAGAAAATGGGCATAGAGGCTTTATACAGAAAACCACGGCTGTCCAAGCCGCACCCTGGCCACAAAATCTATCCGTATCTACTCAGAGGAATGGAGATTACCAGGGCCAACCAGGTCTGGGCTACGGATATTACTTACTTACCCATGGCAAAAGGATTCTGCTATCTTACAGTGATCATGGACTGGGCCAGCCGGAAAGTACTGACATGGAGGCTCTCCAACACACTGGATGTTACATTCTGCACTGAGGCACTTGAAGAGGCGCTCAGGAAATTCGGGGCACCGGAGATATTCAACAGCGACCAGGGAAGTCAATTCACTTCCGAGGCATTTACTGGAATCCTCAACGACCATGGCATCAGGATCAGTCCCGAATGTTTTAGGGACAGGGGCCGATGGCTGGACAATGTGTTTGTCGAACGGCTCTGGAGAAGCGTGAAGTATGAAGATGTATATTTGAAGGCATATGATTCTATCCCTGCTGTCAGAGAAGGGCTTAAAGACTATTTTGAATTCTATAATTACAGG
>JAJRYC010000042.1 GCA_024275975.1 Nitrospirota bacterium
CCTGAAACATATTGTGAGTTACCATTACAACCGTCATTCCATTGCCGCGCCCAATATCACGCAAGGCAGTCTCTATAATCTCGGTATTGAGGGGGTCAAGTGATGCCGTGGGCTCATCAAGAAAGAGATATTCAGTTCCTGTGACAAGCGCCCTTGCCACTGCGGTACGCTGGGCCTCACCTGACGAGAGAGTCCGTACGCTTCTGCGTGCCTTGTCCGAGAGTTTGAATCTTTTGAGGATATTGTGAACCTTATCCCTGATAACATGTCTGTCCATCCCCCTGATACGCAGACCATACGCAACATTACTGAAAACCGAAGCATTAAAAAGCGAATCGCCCAGCAGGACAACCGCTATCCTCCTCTTCAGTAAAATGTCCTTCTTCAGGATACCAGTTTCATCCCTGTATATGACATCCCCTCCGTCAGGTTCTTCCAGGAGTGATGCCACCCTCAGCAGTGTGGATTTTCCGCTCCCGTTTGGACCAATGATCGCGTTGAAGGTACCGGCATTAATAGCGATGCCGCAATCATCTAAGGCGGCATAGCCGCCATAAGTCTTTGATATGTTTTTTAGTATCAGGTTCATACGTTATTCATATACAGGAATTCACCAACAAGCAAATCTATCCGAGGATTAATCAGAGTCTGTTTACCTGTATGTCCTCCTCTGGAACATATACAGGGCAGAGTTAATACCCAGGCAGATCAGGAGCAGTATTATCCCGAGCGCTATCGCAAGATCGAAATTGCCCTTGTCGTATTCAAGGGCTATCGTCGTAGTCATCACCCGCGTATATCCCGCGATATTCCCACCCACAATCAAAACCGCTCCAACCTCTGCCATCACCCTGCCGAGGCCCGCCATTACAGATGATATAATCCCATATCTCGCGTCCTTCAATACAGCTACTGACGCCTGTATATCCGTGCATCCAAGACCAAGGGCCGCCAGCTTTATGTTTGGTCTTACGGATGCAATTGATGAATAACTCATTGCCGCTATTATGGGAAAGGCCAGTATTGTCTGGGCAACAATCATTGCCGAAGGTGTATAAAGGAGCCCCATAAAACCGGCAGGCCCCCTACTCGAGAGCATAAGATACAAAAACAGCCCGACAACAACCGGCGGCAGGCCCATAAAAGTATTCAGAACATTCAGCAGAAACCCTTTGGCGGGGAACTCCCTGAATGACAGCGCGTACGCAAGGACTATTCCCGTAAAAGATGCGATTATAATCGCAGTGATTGATACATAAAGTGACAGAGATATGATCCCCATCAGGTCTCTGTCCAGAGAGATTATCAGGTAAAAGGCCTTTTCGAAAGAAAGAAGTATTTCATTCATCGGAATATATTATTATAGAAAATTCAGAACCGGTTGAACTACCAACACATCCGGATTATGATTCCCCTGATCACTCTGCATCCGGATGGAAGAGCTGATTTCCATGAGAGTCCCTGAAGCCGCCTATTGCCTTCTGCCCCTTCTCTGAAATAAGAAAGTTGATAAACTTCATTGCTTCGGCATATTTCACATGGGGCTGCCTTTTGGGGTTAACCGCCATCACGCCATACTGGTTGAAGAGCATAATGTCGCCCTCCGCGAGTATCTTCATATCGAGTTTTTCCCTCTCTTTAAGTGCGAGCCATGTCCCCCTGTCAGTGAGTGTATACGCCCTCTTCTCATCGGCGATTCTCAGGGTCTTGCCCATCCCCTGTCCAACCTCAAGATACCACTTGTCGCCTTTGGGATTTACACCTGTCTCTTCCCATATCTTCAGTTCCTTCCTGTTCGTTCCGGAGTTGTCCCCCCTTGATACAAAAGACGTTTTCATGCTGTTTATCTTCCGGAATGCCTCGACAGCGGATGTCAGTCCTTTAATATCAGCAGGGTCCCCAGGAGGTCCGACAATAACGAAATCATTATACATAACGTCATGACGATTAACAAACCAGCCCTCCTCTACAAGCCTTAATTCATCATCCTTTGCATGCACAAAGAGGACATCCGCATCTCCCCTTTTACCAATCTCAAGTGCGGCCCCTGTTCCGACAGCCACCACATCCACCTTCACACCAGTCTCTCTCTCAACAATCGGCAGGAGATATTCAAAGAGCCCGGAATTCTGAGTGCTCGTGGTTGACGCGCAGCGTATCCTTGTCCCGGCAGCGGCCGTGGATACAGACAGCATTGACAACATTACAACCAACCATATGACGTTCCTGAATAATCTCATGATATTACATCCTCTCTCTGTTACAGTATTTGCCTGTTTGGTACAGAAACTACCACTTCAAATACTTCCGGCTATTGCAGAAGGCACCGCATCCGGATAAAAAAACCGGGCACCCTTGCTCACATAATCCAATATAATCTTTTGCCCCTTTGGAGAGGTGACAAAGGCAATAAAACCCATGGCTTCCATGTATTTAACTCCGGTTATTCATTGCTTTAATGAATTTTTTTCATCTACGGTTCAATGCCAATGAGCACCAATTGAACAGCGGGGACTGCAGGACATTAAGGCCCAAGCCCTTTTACGGCATCGCCCAGATGATTCAGCAGAATGTGATTAGCTGACAGGAAAATATCGAGATGCCCGCCATCAAATGTGACCAATTCCGCGTCCAAACCACTCTGCCTCAGCTTCTGCACGGCAACCATTCCATTGTTAAACGCTACGACCCGGTCTTTCTTGCCGTGGAAGGCTATTACCTTGGCCCCATTGTCATCCGATGACCTTTCGGTCGTCATCAGATCCCCGGACAATCTGCCTGCCACGGGAAATATATACGAAAACTGGTCCGGATGAAAGGCGGCGAGATAATAGGCGATGTAGGCGCCGGCAGAGAAGCCAAGCACGATCGGCCTTCCCTCTGTAGGAAAACGCTCCAGCAATACAGGCACCGCGTCAGCCAGGGCATCACCACATTCACTAAGCCCCTTGGTATCTACAGGCCACCCGCGGCCACTTAAGCTTGCACCGGGGAAACCGATCGGCCCTTTTACCACAATAAAACGGGCCGGATAGTCGAAATCCTTCAGCAATGTATCAAAAAAATTATCCGGCGTATCTCCCTGGCCATGAAGTGCGATGATCATAGGCAGGACATCAGACGAACCACCATTACCGCTGACCCTGGTGATATACTCAAATTCCTGTTCCGACAAAGGCCCCTGAACAGTTGGAGGCAACCACCACCAATAAATCATGCCGGCAAACAGGATAAACAGCAAGAGTCCCACCAGCTTTTTCATATCAATTCCTCTCCTTATCCAGCCTGCTTTTTATTTAACATAAGAAACCAGGGGCCTGTCATTCTTCAATGGTTTATGCATAATAATGAGCAGTCATAAGTTAGCATTTTTTTTCCAGATAATACCAGATTTGGCATGCAAAATAAAAGATTCCTCCTGTTATCAATGCCTTTATCTCAAACACTGAATATTATGCCCTGTTCAGCCTTCAGTCTCAATCAGGTTTTTTCTATATGCTTCTTCTGCATCGACAGCCCCCTCCCTTTAAGGCCTCAATCATGTTTCCATCATATGCGGCAACACCGCCTCAATGTCAAAGACGGTCATATCACTTTATTTCCGGATGGCAAATAATTTTTTCACGACAGGTCTGTCTGCTGCAGCCGCATTTTGGACAAATAACTGCAACCGGTCATTCCTTGCCGGAAACAGGGTTTCCCTTGACAGCAGACCCACGGTATGTTAAACATGTTATCACAAGCATCTTAAAACACCACATCACAACAGGAGGTGAAGATATGAGAAAATATTTAGCGCTCATAACTATCGTGGTATTCACGGTTATTGCGGCAGCATCAGTTCCGACTACGGTACCCGCCATGCAGGGCGGCATGGAAGACAACCCGGGGTTTACTGTCACTCGCATGGTGGTCGCTGAAAGCATTGAAGACAGGGAGCCTGCCGGCATTGCCGAAACATTTTCAGCCGACACGGAAAAGGTTTACTGTTTTATCGAGGCAAAAGATATAGCCGCGGATACAACTGTCAGCTTTGTCTGGTACTTTGATGAAACAGAGATGGCAAGGATTGATCTACCAATAAAAAAGGGCGGGAGATGGCGTACATATACAAGTAAGAAGCTGGCTGGATTAAAGGGGGACTGGAGAGTCGAACTTGAGGATGCCGACGGAAGCCTTGTTGATCTCGTTGAGTTTGAGGTGCGCTGATAACTATACTCGGATAACGGGAATGCACCTGGCAACCCGGAGCCTCTTCGTGTTAATCCCGGCAACGCATAAAATGCATACCGTAATCTTATCTTCCCTGCAACACCTGAAGACCGAAGACAGCGCCGCCCCAGAGTCCGCTGTTTTCATCCTTAATGAGGAATACAGGTATTTTTTTGAGCAGGGTGTCAAGCGTGTCGGATTTCCGGAACTCGGTCCCGAAGGCTTTATGAGTAACAAATTCAGAAGTTTTGGCGGCCACGCCTCCGGCGATATAAAGACCGCCTAGAGACAGGGTCTCAAGCGCGTAGTTGCGGCAGGCCCTTCCATAAAATCTGGATACCCATTCGAGCGTATCAGGATGACGCATGATTTTTTTAGCTACTTCGTGTGGTTCAATCGTTTCTCCGGTCAGAAACTGGTGGACATAGCTTAATCCTCTGCCTGAAACAACCTTATTATTCGTTATGTACGTATCTCCCAGTTCCTTCAGCAGGAATTCCTGAAACTCGGATTCACGGCCTGGTAAAAAGGGGAAGTTCGCATGCCCGCCCTCAGATGGTATTGCGATGTAACCGCCTTTTCCATCCGGCATCAGGGCAGCCTTTCCGAGAGCGGTTCCGGCGCCTATAACAGCCTTTGCCGCATCCGGCTCCGCAACACCTTCCAGTACCTGTTCCGCTGCTTCAGCCACAGGAGACTGGCAGGCAAAAGCCTGGGCGATAAAGTCATTAATCAATGCGGACTTCCGGAAGCCGAAATCTCTTTCTGCTCCGGATATATCTATGTCCCAGGAGATGAAAGGAGGTGCACTCCTCACACCGCTTTCGACAGGACCTGCAACGGCTATCACAACAATATCCGCCTCCCCGGGCTTAAGGGACATTCCGCTCTCATTGACATTATGAATCAGCTGGCCAAAAGACTCGAAATCAGTAGTCTTTAACCAGTAAATCTCCAGCAGCGAGAGTTTCCCGTTCCGGTCAGCCCCGAAGACGGCAAACCTGCTGTTAGTCCCACCAATGTCAGCAGTAAAAATATTCTGCATTTTTGCCTTCCCGTTTCAGTAAATCTCCCCGCACATAAGGCAGGGCTTCATAAAAGATCAACCGCATGGAGTCTGCTTATAAAAACAATAATTGAGCCGTCATTCCCGTGGTCTTTTGAACGGGAATCCACTCTTTTCAGCAAGTTCCGGATGCCCGCAATTAAAGACCGCCGATCGGAGTCGAGGGCAGACTTCTGGCATAACAAAAATTAAAAACGGCAATTCATAAACAGAATCTGCTTCTTCCCGGGCCTTATCAGATATTTCCAGTGCCCGGTTCCTGTCATGAAATCAGATCTTCATTGATTTTTATATCTAATTGCTTCTTAAACCCTTCGACATAAGCCTGCACCGCCTTGGCCTTCGTATCCTTTGAGATGGCCGTTTTTATTGCTTTCAGCGTATTTTCGTCCATTGAGGCATCATCAAATTCAGTTTCCGTGGCATCAACCGAAAGTTCTATCAGCCGCCTTGTTTTCTGGACCGAAAGTTCTTCTCTCCTGGCTGATGCGAACGAGCCGGATGTCATCTTGTTGTATTTCAACACCCTCTGATAGATATCTTCATTGAAGACCCCGTCTTTAAAGAATGATGGGTCATATATTATGGCTTCGTTTATTTCCGCGTCGCTTACTGTAATTCCAAATTTGCTGGCGGCTATAAGCAGCACCTTTTTCTCTATAAGTGAATTCAGCACGTTCTTTTTAATGTTTTGCTGCATCGCTTCATCAACGTTCGTCTTGTAAACATCTCTGTATAACCTCAGAGTGTTATAGAAGGCCCGCCGGTATTCATCATCTCTTATCTTATATTTGCCCACCTTGGCCACTACTTCGGACCTGCCGTTGTTATTGCTCCCCACACCCCAGAAAAGAAACGAAAGTATGATGATAAAAAAAAGAACATAAAAATACTTTGCATGCTGCCGCATTGTCTTAAGCATCTATTTAATACCTCCCTGAAAAATAATCGTCCAGAATGTTTCTATGATCAAAAGCAATCTCACCGGGTAGATTGTCTCTGTTAAAGACAGCCACTTCAGCCACATCATCACCGGCTTTAGCCTCGCCTGAAGCCGCTGCGATGAATACCGTCGAGACGGTATGCAGCCTGGCATCCCTGCCGGGATCGGAGTAACTATGGAACTGCCTGATGAGTGTTACATCCAGCCCCGTTTCTTCCCGGGCTTCACGTACCGCCGAATCCTCCAGGGTTTCTCCATATTCAACGAAACCGCCGGGCAGGGCCCATCCTTCCGGAGGGTACTTTCTTTTTATCAAAACGATTCCGTCATTATATTGTATTATTATATCTACAGTCGGAACCGGGTTTACACGGTCAGTGCTGGC
The DNA here is from genome assembly GCA_024275975.1 of Nitrospirota bacterium. Lineage (GTDB taxonomy): Bacteria > Nitrospirota > Thermodesulfovibrionia > Thermodesulfovibrionales > UBA6898 > JAJRYC01. Next base: position 6,607 of record JAJRYC010000042.1, read on the forward strand.
TTTCAATGCGTGTATCTATTTCTTTCTCGGGGACTATTGTGGATACTGCATGTTTATAAATAAGCTGCTGGGTTGTTTCTTTCAGGAGGATAACAAAACTGTCAAATCCCCTTATTACGCCTCTTAAGCGCACGCCGTTTGTAAGGTAAATCACAACCGGCATCTTCTGCTTTCTTAGCTGGTTGAGAAAATTATCCTGCAGACTCTGATTCCTGACTTCAGACATCCCCTGATCTCCTTGGTTGCCGTATATTTAATTACCATAAATTATCTTCATTATTTATGCAAGAACTTTATCGTTCGGGCCGGTTGGGTGTTGATTCTGTTTCTGTCCGTCTTTTTTACGGAAAAAACTTTCCTCTGCCTATTTCCGGAATGGTATGCCTGGATAGGACCTTGTAATCATATCCTTTATTAAATTAAATATCGTCGTGCTGTCATGGATACCCGTCACATCTATCCATTTTATGGCCTCTTCCTTTCTGAACCATGTAAATTGCCTCTTTGCGTATCTCCTGGAGTTTCTCTTTACAAGTGTTACAGCCTCTTCCATCGTAATCTTTCCATCAAGATACATTGCGATCTCTTTATACCCGATCGCCTGCAGGGGGGTCTTTTCAGGGTTCATTTTCAAAATATTCTCAGTCTCTTCCTGAAGGCCGACCTGAATCATTCCATCCACCCGTTTTTCAATAATGTCGTAGAGCTCCCGCCGCTCTCTTGTCAGCCCGATCTTAATAAATTCACTCAAGATGGGTCTTGTGAACCTCTTCTGCAGTAAAGATATCTTCTCCCTGCTCTTCAGGCATACTTCAATCGCCCTGACAATCCGCCGTATATCGTTTCTGTCGATCTTTTTTGATGCTTCAGGATCTATTTCCTGAATATAAGCGAATAAATATCCCTTTTCCGCCTGCTCGGCTGAAAGGAGTTCGTCCCTCAGCGTCCAGTCCGCTGAAGGCCCGCTGAAAATGCCCCTTGTTACCGCCTTAATATACAGGCCTGTGCCGCCGACAATAACAGGGATCCTCCCTTCTCCCTGAAGACGGTCGATAACAGGAATAACCGTTTGGATATATTGGCCCACGCTATATGATTCCGTGGGGGGGATTATATCTATCATATGGTGTCTGACGGCTTTCAGCTCTTCTTTTGCGGGCTTTGCGGTGCCTATATCCATGTTCCTGTATATCTGCATGGAGTCGGCACTGATTATCTCGGTGTCAAGTTTCTCCGCAAGCAGGATCGACGCGCCGGTTTTACCCACGCCTGTCGGCCCGAGGAGGATAAGGACTTTATTCATTTTCTCTTGAACATCTTATTCAGGTCATCCAGAGAAAAGAATATCCTGGTCGGCCTTCCATGGGGGCACTTATCGGGATGCTCTGTCTTTTCGAGATCATCTATCAGACCGGAGATCGCTTCAGGGGGCGGGAGCTCTTTCCCCCTGACTGAGCCATGACAGGCGATCAATGCCGCAAGTTTCTCCTTAATGGGGCTGTTAGACGCGGTCCCCTCTATCAGGTCTGCTGCAATGTCGGAGAGCACGCCGCCGACACCTGTATCATCCAGTTCCTCGGGGAGCGCCCGGACAATTACAGTATTATGCCCAAAATCTTCCATCTCTATACCAAAAGTTTTTATAATATCCACGTTCTGAAGCAGGACCCTGTATTCCCTGGCCGAAAGCCGTACCTGCACAGGAAAAAGCAACTGCCTGGTTGCTGACCTCATGTCCTTCAGCAACTTCTCAAAAAGAATCCTTTCATGTGCCGCGTGGTAGTCTATAACAGTAAATCCACCCCTGCCCGAAAGTGCCACGAATGTACCGCCAAGATATATGGACGGCAAGGATGGTTTGTAGTTGAACTCAAGGTTTTCGGCCACCACCGGCCTATTCGCGCTAAAATCAGGCGAGCCGGGGAATTGGTATTCACTGGACGCCGTTACCGGCGCTTCAGTAAACGGCCTTGTATACTCTGTCCGTTCGGCCCTGATAACATCCCTGATACGACTGTACACTAACTTATAGACCATCTCTTTATCTACAAATCTGACCTCTCTCTTTGCCGGATGCACGTTAAAGTCGATCTTATGAGGCGGGATTTCGAGGAATACAAAAAATACAGGATGCCTGTCCCTCGGAAGGACCCCTTCAAAGGCCTTATACACCGCATGAGAAATGGAAAGATCCTTGACAGGCCTTCTGTTAATAAAAACAAACTGATTGCTTCTGCTGTTTCTGAAGTTCTCTTACTTCGAAACAAAGGCGGTCAAACCGATGCCGGTATTTTTCGCGTTTATTTCAGAGAGTTCCGCCAGGAATTCATTGCCGAAAATCTGCATCAGGCGCTCTTTTGTCCCTGAAGCCACGGGCAGATTCATTGTCTCTTGCCGGTCTGTCGTCAATCTGAAACCTATGTCCCAATGTGAAATAGCGGCTCTTGTGACCGTATCAATGATATGATAAACTTCGGTGCTGTCGGTTTTCAGAAATTTCTTCCTCGCCGGGGTGTTAAAAAACAGGTCTTTCACTTCAATGGACGTGCCTGCGTAAGGTGGTGCGGCCCTGGTCTCTTTCAGCTCACCGCCTTCGATCTCCGCTTCTATCCCCGACCCGGAGCCTTCAGTTCCCGTAAAGAGTTTAATCCTTGACACTGATGCTATAGCCGGGAGCGCCTCTCCCCTGAACCCCAGCGTAAAGATATTAAACAGCCCGTCCTCATCCAGTAACTTGCTCGTGGCATGTCTCTCAAAGGCAAGGGACGCGTCTTCCCTGTCCATTCCGGACCCGTTGTCAGAGACCCTGATAAGGTGTTTCCCGCCATATGATATATCGATTTTGATGTCCGTGCTTCCAGCGTCGATCGAGTTTTCAAGGAGCTCTTTTACAACAGACGCTGGCCTTTCTATAACCTCACCTGCTGCTATTTTGTTACGTAAATTTGGCTGAAGAATGCGTATGCGTGGCATCGAATATTTTAATGATTATCCGGGGAATTTGGCAAGGGCATATCATTTTGCTCAGCCCGGAAAAATCTGTTTAAGGGGGTCATACATGAAAATCAATTGTATTGGGGGGCACCTGAAAAGCAGGCCATAATCGCGGACGCGGTATGAATCTTATAAAATTTGGTTGCCATGGATAATCGGGGTTATGATATAATGCTGAATAGTTGGTCATATCCGAATCTGATTTTTCCGACTAGAGAAAGGTTACGATTATGAATATAAAGGCATCTGTATTATCCAGGGCTGAGGAGGCGAGGGAAGGCGCCCGCTCTCTTGCAAAGGCATCCCCGGAACAGAAAAACCGCGCTCTGTTAAGAATGGCGGCGGCGCTCGGAAAAAAATCAAAAGAACTGATAAAGGCAAACGCAAAGGACATAGCCGGTGCGGACAAAAAAGGTCTGTCAAAGGCGATGATCGACAGGCTCACGCTTAACAACAGACGAATAAACGAGATGTGCCAGGGGCTTATCGAGGTGGCTGCGCTGCCCGATCCTGTTGGCGAGATCATAAGGATGAGGCGGCGGCCGAACGGCATGACCGTGGGAAAGATGCGTGTTCCGATCGGCGTAATCGGGATAATCTATGAGTCACGACCAAACGTAACAGCGGACGCGACGGGTCTCTGCCTGAAAGCCGGTAACGCGGTAATCCTGCGCGGAGGCTCGGAGGCGATCCATGCCAACAAGGCGATAGTGAAGATATTAAGGGCCGCAGCAAAGAAAGAAGGCATCAGCGAAGGGGCCATAACATTCATAGACATCCCCGACAGGCAGGCTATCATGGAGCTGCTGAAGCTTGAGGGAATCGTGGACCTTATCATCCCGCGTGGAGGAGAAGGACTCATAAGGGCGGTCACGGAAAATTCCCGCATCCCCGTGCTTAAGCACTACAAAGGGATATGCCACGTTTTTGTGGACAGGGACGCCGACCTGAAAATGGCCGGGGAGATATGCCTTAATTCCAAGACGCAGAGGCCCGGGACCTGCAATGCGATCGAGACAATGCTGGTTGATGAGAAGATATCGAAGGAGTTCCTGCCGGATATGATAAAGACGCTTAAAAAGGCCGGGGTAACAATCAAGGGGTGTCCGGCGACAAGGAAGATAGCTCCATCTGTAAAAAGCATATCGGAAGAGGATTATTACAATGAATACCTCGATCTGGTCATCAATATAAGGGTCGTAAAAGATATTGATGAGGCGATGGAGCATATTGCCAGGTACGGCTCCGCCCATTCTGATTCGATCGTCACAAAGGACTATGCCAGTGGCATGAGATTCCTGAGGGAAGTCGATTCCTCGGCCGTTCTGATAAATGCATCGACGCGTCTTAATGACGGTTTTCAGTTCGGGCTGGGAGCTGAGATAGGAATTTCCACCGACAAGATACACGCCAGGGGCCCAATGGGGCTCGAAGAGCTTACCTGCACTAAATTCATTGTGTTCGGCAATGGCCAGATCAGGGAGTAATCTCTGGTCAGGGCGGGCAAAAAGACGCTTTAGATGAAAATCGGGATTTTCGGCGGCACATTCAATCCAATACATTACGGCCATTTGCGGGCGGCCGAGGATGTAAGGGAAAAACTGGCCCTTGATCAAATTCTATTTATTCCTTCCGGGAACCCTCCTCTTAAAACAGAGGACCTTGCCGATGCTGTCCATAGATACGAGATGACCCGGCTGGCAGTGGAGGGCAATAGTCTGTTCAGGGTCCTTGACATAGAATGTTTCAGGCCGGGCAAATCCTTCACAATTAATACAATTGAGATTCTCCTGGAGAGGTATCAAGGGTCAGAGCTGTATTTCATACTTGGAATAGATGCGTTTCTCGAACTCCCCAAATGGCGGCAGACGGAAAAACTTCTTTCGCTGGCGAACTTTGTTGTGCTTTCCAGGCCTGAATATCAATTCACCGAGCTGCTTGCCTCGCCATACCTGGACATAAAGCAAACTTCGTTGAGAAGCCTTGACACAGGGAAAATAGAATCATTCTCCTTAAAACTCAGGACGGAAAAAGAGCTTGTATTACTGCGGATTGCTCCATTCGGCGTCTCCTCCACGGACATAAGAAGACGTGTGAAATCTGGACTTGCGATAAAATACATGTTGCCAGAGAAGGTTGAATTTTATATAATCTCTAATAAGCTGTATAAACAGCCGGACCGTAAAAACAAAAAATAACTTTTCCCGGAAAGGAGGCAATAATTTTAAACAGTAAAGAGTTGGCCCTTGAAGCCGCATACGCGGCGCTGGAAAAGAAGGCCGTTGATCCGGTAATTCTGGATCTGACCGGTCTTACAGTCATTGCTGATTATTTCGTAATCTGCTCCGGAGAAAACACACCACAGGTAAAGGCGATCACTGACTTCATAGAAGAGGCGTTAGCCGGGAAGGGCGTTAAGCCTTCCAGGATAGAAGGCCTGAGTCATCGCCACTGGGTGCTGATTGACTACGGTGATGTGATAATACATATCTTCATAAAGGAGACAAGGGAATATTACAGTCTCGAAAAACTCTGGATGGATGCAGCAACCTTGGAAATCAATGAAAATAAGGTTAATATGGACAGGAAAGACAAAGGAACGGTTCATCCTTGACGGCGTTGGAAAATATTTAAAATTATTGGGACGATATGCGGATGTGAGCATAACAGAGATAAAGGAAGAGAAGGGCGCGGATATCCGAAGGTCACTCGAAAAGACAGGCGAAAGAATCTTAAAACTGAAGCTCCCTTATCTGCTTCTTGATGAAAAAGGCAGGAGCTTTTCCTCTGTTGAATTCGCGGAATATATCAGCAGGCCCGGATATCCTCTCAATTTTGTACTCGGAGGCGCATACGGAGTATCGGAAAAAGTAAAGGAGATGGCTGACAGCAGGATCGCGCTGTCAAAGATGACCTTTACTCATGAGATGACGCGCCTGATACTAATGGAACAGATGTACAGAGCGTTTACAATAATCCATAAAAGCGGTTATCATCACTAATGGGTAAAATATCTATTCTTATATTTATACTGTTTCTTGCCGTTCTTGCATTTTTCGCAATGGACAACAAAGAAATAACAACCATAAAGATTCCCTTCGGCGACGTTTATGAGCTTCCAAAAATTGCGCTGATAATACTTTCCAGCGCGGCTGGTGCTCTTTTCATGTTCTTTGTCTTTGCTGTCAGGGACACGAAGAAATTTATCGACAGGTGGCAGTATCAGAAGAAGAAGAAACAGGACATAAAAACAAATGACCTGTATTCCAGGGCCCTGAATTTTCTCCTCTCGCATAACGAGGCCGAGGCCAGGGAAGCACTGGAGGAAATACTGGCCGAAGATCCCGGACATATTGACGCCCTTCTGAGATTAGGAGATATCTATGCGGCTGAAGGTGACTATCAGAAGGCGAATAGTTATTATCAGAAGGCGAAAAATATAAACGCCGGAAATCTCGAAACACTTTTCGCGATAGAAGGCCTGATGGAAAAAAACAGCAGGTGGACGGAAGCGCTGAAGTGCATTGATGATATTCTCGATATCGATAACGCCAACCTGACCGCCATGTACAAAAAACGCAACATCCTGGAGACACTTGGACGATGGGATGACCTTATCGACCTGCAGAAGACAATTTTAAAGCATGAACATACTGAAAAGGACAGGCAACGCGAACATCAAAATCTTATCGGCTACAAGTACGAATACGGCAGATACAGTCTTGAAAATAACCAGATGGAAAAGGCGAAAAAAGCCTTCAAGACCGTCCTCCGCATAGACAAGGACTTTATTCCGGCCACACTCGGAATCGCAGAGGTTATGCTGGGAGAAGGAGAGACCGAAGGCGCGGTAAACCTCCTCGAAAAAACTTATGAGTCTACAAACTCGAATATAGTGCTGGCCAGGCTCGAAGATCTGTTGATAAGCATCGGCGAACCGGCCCGCCTTATCAGGATTTACAAAAACAGCATCTCGAAAAATCCTGATGACCAGGTCACCAAGTTTCTGCTCGGAAAACTTTTCTACCGGCTCGAAATGGTCGATGACGCCTTTGAAACTCTGATTGGCATAGACACAGGGGGAGCGTCGTATCCGGAGCTGCACCACCTGCTCGGCAGTCTCTATATGAGGAAGAATCAGCCTGAAGAGGCCGTAAGGGAATTCAAAAAGGTGATAGACTTCAAAAAAACGCTGAGGCTTCCGTACTGCTGCAAAAACTGCAGGCAGACTTCAGAGGAATGGTCTGGAAGATGTCCGGCCTGCAAACACTGGAACACCTACAAGTTCGATCTTGACAGCACATGCAGGACGTGAACTCAGCAGGTGAAGGGTATGACATTAATAGAGCTGACGGAATTTCTGGACGAAGAGCTCGGTCTCTCGAAGTTTCCCGGGGATGAAAGCTCGAACGGACTACAGATTGAGGGAAGAGCGGACATAAGAAAAGTCGGGATAGCAGTCGACGCCTGCGCTCATGTCTTCAACTCGGCGGCGAAAAAAAATATAGACCTCCTCTTTGTGCATCATGGTATTATCTGGGGTGGTTTAAAAAATATCAGGGGTGTGATTAAAAGCAGAATAAAGACACTTCTGGAGTCGGACATCTCGCTTTACGCCTGCCATCTCCCCCTCGACCAGCACCCCGAATACGGCAACAATTCACAACTACTCAACCTGTTGTCCATAAAAAAAATTGGCGAGTTCGGCGAGTATCATGGCAAAAGAATCGGGTGCTGGGGGAAAACAGCAAGGGAAATGTCCCTGGCGGATTTTGTGTCAAGGATAGACGGAACACTCGGGACAGAGACTTCTTCGATAAGTTTCGGCAGGAAGGTAAGAAACGTAGGTGTTGTTTCCGGAGGCGGCTGGTTTGCGATTAACGAGGCCGAAAAATACGGCATAGACACTTTCCTTACAGGAGAGCCTTCACACAGCGCGTATACGCTTGCGGAAGAGATGAAGGTCAATCTTCTCTTCGCGGGCCACTATGCCACCGAAACTCCGGGTGTAAAGGCCGTTGGAGAGTTATTGAGGAAAAAATTCGGACTGGATATAGAGTTTATCGATCACCCTACCGGATTATAAGAGATCAACATTCGACAACCCCTTTAAAAACCCGCTTTATTATATCAAGCAGTTCGCCGTGAATATTCGTATTCCCGGCAACGACATTGCCGGTGGAAAGAAATTCCCGTCCGCCGCCAAAGTCCGTGATAACGCCCCCCGCTTCTTTTATGAGCAGGCTTCCGGAAGCCACATCCCAGGGGCTCAGGTTCAATTCAAAAAATCCGTCGCACCTTCCAGAGGCGACATAAGCCAGGTCAAGCGCGGCGGAGCCTGCACGCCTTATGTCGCTTACCGAGTTGAATATCTCTTTAAACGCCTCTAGATACTTATCCGTCAACTCCCTTTTTCTGAATGGAAAACCGGTTGCTATAAGGCTACGCCCGGGCAGATGATTTTCAGATACATGCAAACGCCTGTTATTCAAAAAAGCGCCGCAGCCTTTCACTGCATGGAACAATTCATCTCTTACCGGGTCAAAAACAACTCCAGCCATCATCTCAGCTCCATATTCGATTGCGATAGAGACGGAAAACATCGGGAATCCGTGTATATAATTCGTCGTGCCGTCAAGCGGGTCTATAATCCACCGATAATTATCGCTTCTTTCATCCCTGCGGGTCTCTTCCGCCAGAAAAGAATGCGTGGGGAATTTCTCCTCGACCGTCCTCATTATTGCCGCCTCTGACCACCTGTCCACCCTGGTGACGAAATCGGATGCCTGCTTTGTATCTATGTCTTCAGGAGACAACTGTCCCAGGTTCTTCATGATAATATCGCCTGCAAGCCTTGCGGCAGTCACAGCCGTATTTAAAATCCCGGCTGAAATACTGTTATTCATGGCTTATATGATAAAACATTGACGAATTTTTATCCGTACAAGTCCGGTCCGGCGCTTCGACCCACTGTTCACGCGACATTCAGGTATAATATTCAAGGTCGAGCAGCCTTCTCTTGATGTCCGCTCCTGCCGAATACCCTCCGATGGAACCGCCTGATTCTATTATTCTGTGGCAGGGAAATATAATAGGGATCGGATTTTTGCCGAGTGCCCTTCCCACGGCTCTGCAGGACAGGGGGGCGGCTATCATCTCCGCCAGCCACTTATATGTTCTCGTTTCACCGTATGGGACCTCCCCGAGTGCATTCCAGACCTTTTTCTCGAAGTCAGTCCCTTTAATGAAGCCGGTTTTGCAGGTAAATCCCCTCCTGCCTTTTTCGAAATATTCGGCCAGTTCTTTTTTCACAACGGATCCTTTTTCTGTCTGTTTTAAAAATATTCCCGAGGGTTTACGGAAAGACAGGCCGGTTAATACACCTGATACGAAAAAGATATATATGTCACCCAAAGGACTTTTAATGACATCGGCGTACTCATTATAGCCCGGCCTTGTCCGGTTCCTCATTCTCTCTTTCATAGATCTCAACTCTGTCGCCGCCCTTGTGAATAGCGACCGTCAAAGCCTTTTCGGCGCATGATATAAACTCCTCCGTGGTCTGGCCATCAAGAAATACAAGCCCGACGCTTGCGGTCAGCTTACCTTTTGGTTGGGTCTCTTCATGCAGGAAAGGATAATTTTTAATAATAGCATTAAACCTGTTGCTCAGCGAAAGCGCTGCCGTAATAACCGTATTTGGAAGAATTACGATAAAGGAGTCACCTCCATAGCGGACAACAATGTCCGAGCCACGCACATTTTTCCTGAGAAGTTCCGCAACCTTGCTCAAGACGATATTGCCGTAATATTCTCCATGGTCGTAAATATATTTCCCGAAGAAGTCGATATCTATCAGCACAAGATTCAATGGCAGTTTGTACCTGGTCGCCCTCTCCACCTCCTGAGCAAGCCTTATCTGGAAATACCTGTGGTTGAACAGCTCGGTCTGAGCATCAATGAGTCCCGCGCGTTTGGGATAAAGTATTTCGAGGTCCTTTATATGGTCGATCAACCCCTTTGTGTCAAATGCATGTTTTCTCACAATACGTTCGATCTTGCCGACAAGTGACAATCTGTCTTCTACTGAAATATCACGCTCTGTAAGTATAAAAATCGGTATATCCTCTGTCGATGGATTTTCCTTTAATTCCTTAACGGCATCGAATCCGAGCATGTCCGGGAGTGTAAAGTCCATAAGTATAAGGCCTGGACGCAGGGCGGCGGCAAGCTCGATCCCCCTTCTCCCTTCCATGGCGGTGTATATAAGAAATCCCTGGGGTTCGAATATCTCCCTGAAATAATTTGTGACCTTCTCATCGGATTCGATTACAAGGATCGATGTCGGGATGACAGGCTTGCCCTTTGATATATTAATCTCTTCCAGTTTTGACAGGAGAAGGTCCTTGTCAAGGGGCTTCAAGAGATAATCCGTTGCGCCGAGAGCAAAGGCAAGCTCTTTATTGTCTACAATCGAATGTATTATCACTGGAATATCAGAAGTCCGGGGGTCGGTCTTAAGTTCCTGCAACACCTCCCACCCGTCTTTTTTAGATAGCATAACGTCGAGTGTGATCGCAAACGGCCTCATCTTTCTGGCCTTTTCCACGGCATCCTCTCCATTAAAGGCATGGGCAACTTTATAGCCTGCCTGGGTCAAATGATATGTGAGAATCTCGGCGGTTGCGGCATCATCCTCTACCGCAAGAATTAACGGGGCATTCTCCTTCATCCACGGGAAATTAAGGCTTACCGCCTCGACTTCCTCCTTTGTTGTTTCTTCTCCCTGAGATGTAACGGGCAATGTAAACACAAATGTGCTCCCCCTTCCGGGCTCGCTTTCGACAGTAATTTCACCTCCATGCAGCTCCACAAGTTTTCTGCATAATGCCAGTCCCAGTCCGGCGCCGCCGGACTCCCTGGAGAGGGAGGTATCAACCTGCTCAAATTCATCGAAAATTCTTTCTCTGTCGCCGGGACTGATCCCCAGCCCGGTATCCCAGACTGAAAACTTCAGGAATTCATTTCCGGAATGCGGCCAGATAATGTTTCCCTTGCCGTCTATCTCATAAATGACTTTAATGCCGATGCTGCCGTGTGCAGCGGTGAATTTTATCGCGTTTGAGAGCAGATTATACAAAATCTGTTTTATTTTCACCCTGTCGGCCGTTATCAGGTCCACGTCTTCTCCTTTTTGCATATCCATTGTGATGGATTTGTCGTCCGCCAGGGGATGCATTATACCAAGCACTCCCTCCAGCAGATCCTCCGCCCGGAATGTTTCATAAACCATCTCGTATTTGCCGGATTCTATCTTTGCGATATCGAGCATATTGTTAATGAGTTCAAGGAGATGCTTCCCAGCGGAATGAATATTCTTTATATATCGCTCCTGTGTCTCTGTCAGCGGACCGAATGTTTTCTCCGCCAGTATGCTCGAAAACCCTATTATCGAGTTAAGAGGGGTCCTCAACTCATGGCTTATATTGGCTGTAAACTTACCTTTTCTCTGGTTCATCCTCTGCAGTTCTTTGTTCGTCCTCTGCAGTTCTTCCGTCCTCCGAAGAAGCTTGTTCTCCAGAGCGTTTCTTGCTTCAAGCTCTTCCGTTCCCATATAAAAAATAAAAACCGTTCCGGGATGAGAAGATACCCTGTCCTTCAGCATGGATGCATTGAGTTTGAAGCCGGTTTTACCGCCGTTGGAATTGATAACCGTGATATCATATCCCTTGATATAGGTCTGCGTCCCGATGGTTTCCATAAGCGAACCGGAGCTGTCCTCTATTATTGATGTCACAGGCCTTCCGGGCAGGTCATCCCTGGAATATCCCAGTATCCCGCTTGCGGCTTCATTGCATGATATAATGATACCGTCGGCGTCCGTAATCAGCACAGGCTCGTTACAGGTCTCGACCAAACCTGAAACTTTATATTCGTATTCTTCCAGTGTTTTTATTAGGGCGTATCTTTCTATTGCAAAGGCTATGATTCCGGTGGCCATGGTTAAAGATGTTTTATGCCTGAGGGAAAACCTCCGGGGCTTAAAGTCATAGAGATATAATATCCCTGCAGTTACGCCGTTGATTAAAACCGGCAACGCCAGCACAGCCCTTATCTTTTCACTCAGGAGCGCTAGGCAGCCTGCTTTATCGGCCTTTAATGTGTCGACTATTTCCGCCGGCTCTTTCCCGTCAAGAACATGTCCGGTAAGCCCTCCGGGCAATACAAAACAGGTCTTGTCTTCCAGGAACCTCCTGCTGAGTCCTTTAGCCGCCAGCAGACTATAACCGCCATCTTTATATATCGCTATACAGCCGGCCGGTCCATCCGCGATATTCAGACTCTTCGCTAGCACCATTTCATAAAAGACCTCTTCAGCATCGACAGAGAACAGCCCTGAAGAAAGCTTATATAAGATTTTCAGGTCGGAGAGCGTCTTTATCGCCTCTATTTTTGACCGTTTCTGTTTTTCTATTATCTCCCACAGGAATCTGGCGCCGCTACCTTCGATCACCTCAACACCGCCTTTGAATGCCTGCCTGATCTCATTGCTCAACACAGGATCACCAGTTACATTAATAACCATTTCAGGGCCGGCGGAGATAAGCTCTTCAAGTTCGGTGAACACAGGGATATTCCATCGTCTGGCAAGAACAACGCCGGGGACGTCCTTCTTCTTTTCATAAATCCCGGCAATCCTGGTATTAGGGTCACCCCTCAGCAGGGAAATAAGGGCGCTGCTGCCGATACCGCCGCCGGCCAGGGCGATCTTATACATAATGATATCCCTTCATCGACATCTGATTCATCATCTTCAGGAATATACCTACCAGCTCGGGGTCCCACTGTCCCAGATAGCGCTCATTCCCGATAAGTTCCAATGTGCTCTCGATTGTCCTCCTGCCTCTATATGGCCGTATCGATATCATCGCATCGAATGCGTCAATAATGGAAAGGATTCTTGCCATCAAGGGAATCTCTTCCCCAGCCAGGTTATCAGGAAATCCAGACCCATCCCATCTTTCGTGATGAGACCTGATCGCAGGCAATATGCCATGCAGCGAAACAAGTGGCCGGCAGATATCCTCCCCGACCAGGGTATGCTTTTTGATCATTTTTACTTCTTCCGAAGTCAGCCGGCCCGGCTTACGCAGAATCCTTTCGCTAAGGCCGATTTTACCGATATCATGAAGCACTCCGGCCTTTTTCAGCAATTCCCGGTCTTTGCCTGAAAGTCCCAGAAATGAAGCGAACTCTGTTGCAAAATCCCCAACCCTGGTGGAATGCCCTTTTGTATAGGGGTCTCTCGCCTCCATGGCGACAACAAGGGTCAATATTATATTTTCTGAATGATCAAGCTCCTCGTAGAGGTCCTTCAGATTCAGGAGGGATTTTATCTTTGTTATTAATTCTACTGGATCAAACGGCTTGCTTATAAAATCGTCAGCCCCGCATTCCAACCCCGTTATTCTGTTTTTGCTATCATTCAGTGCCGTAAGCAGAACGATCGGTAAATACTGCCGGGAGGTTAATTTTTTAAGCATCTTGCATAATTCAAAGCCGTTCATGCCCGGCATCATAACATCAATTATTGCGATATCAACAGGATAACTATTGTATATTTCCAGGGCGGAAGAGGCGGATGACGCCTTGCAGACGTTGTATCCGGCCTGCTGGAATATCGCCTCTATTAATTCCAGATTTGACGGCATATCGTCCACAGCCAGGATAAAAGGCATTTCTTCTTTAGACAGACTTAAGGAAGATCCCATGAAAAATTAAAACATCATACTCAAGAAAAGTCAAGAAAATTCTTTAAGAATAATATGTTATAGAAAAAGTCTGATAATATCCTTAAATAAATCCGTATATTACCGGTGTCTGGATGGCAACAACGGAATTGATTGAGAAAAAAGCTGAATTTTCAGCAGGTTCGTACAGTGGCGGATATACACGTCCTTTACTCATTAATTCTTTTGTGGGCCACCTTGCTCAAAAGGATTTTGGTTAATCAGCGATTTTCGCAAAGCCCTAACCGTCATGCAAATATAAGAATTTGTATTGGCATCATTTAAATTTCAACTGCAAATTGGCACCCTCCATGCCAGGCACCAGAGTTGGAAGACGATCCCATGCTACTTTGCGTAA
>JAJRYC010000043.1 GCA_024275975.1 Nitrospirota bacterium
AAAAACAGAAAAAAAGGAATTATTTTACCAGACATGATATCCTCCAATAAGCTTTTTTCGCATTCACCAAAGATTCACACTTTTCAGGCACTAATTCGTTGCTTGATTTGATTTAATTAATAACCCCTCGGCAACCTTTTATACATAAACATCCTTAATAAAGTCAAATGAAAAAAATCCATCCGGGATGGGTGAGAATACAGGACCGGCATGACAGCATAACGACTTTTCAATGCGTTCTAAATTCCTGCTTAAGAACCGACGGAATGACGGATTAAATATGAGTACGTTTATACAACGTTAAGGTAGATGCGAACTATCAATGAATTTTCCGAGGGACCATATACCTGTTATCCCTGTTTTTTCTTGCTATCTTTTTTTCTGTTATATGCGATATACTATTTAGTTCAGTTGAACAAATTATAATTTCAGAAAAAGAGAGAGATATGGAAAACAAAAAAACATTTAGTGATCTTGGACTTTCAGCAAAAGTATTGCAGGCGATTAACAAAAAGGGTTTTGAAGAACCGACGGCGATTCAATCCATGACTATACCTGTAATGCTGAGGAATGATACTAATATTATCGCTCAGGCCCAGACAGGCACCGGCAAAACAGCGGCATTCGGATTACCACTGATAGAAATGATTAAAGCGGATTCCAAAACCGTTCAGGCGCTGATCCTGGTTCCCACACGGGAACTGGCCATTCAGGTATCGGAAGAAATCAATTCGCTCAAAGGCGCAAAGGACATCAAAACAGTGCCGATATATGGAGGTCAATCAATTGATGAACAGTTACGCAGACTGAAAAAAGGAGTACATATTGTAGTCGGGTCTCCGGGCAGGGTAATTGATCATCTTCATAGAAAGACGCTAAAGCTGGGAAACATTCAGCACCTGATACTTGATGAAGCGGATGAAATGCTTAATATGGGCTTCATTGAAGATATGGAAGAAATAATGAAGCATACAAATCCCGACAAAAGGACGCTGTTGTTTTCCGCGACAATGCCGCAAAAGATAAAGGATCTTGCACGCAAATACATGGATGGGTATGAGCTTCTCGCGGTTAAAAAGGAGCAGCTGACATCTAACCTGACGGAGCAGATATACTTTGAGGTGAAAGCCTCTGACAAATTCGAGGCGTTATGCAGAATAATTGATATTAAAGATGATTTTTACGGCCTGGTTTTCTGCAGAACAAAGAGTGACGTTGATGTCGTTGCAACTCATTTAAAAGACAGAGGATATGACGCGGATGCTATTCATGGAGATATTTCTCAGGCGCAAAGAGAGAAAACCCTGACAAAATTCAAGAAACAGAAAATCAATATTCTTGTAGCAACTGATGTCGCCGCACGCGGAATTGACGTCAATAACCTTACCCATGTTATCAACTATGCGCTGCCTCAGGATCCGGAGTCATATGTTCACCGTATAGGCCGGACCGGAAGGGCAGGGCATGAGGGCACCGCTATTACGTTTATTACTCCCAGTGAGTACAAGCAACTGATGTTCATACAGCGGGTCGCCAAGACGGACATCAAGAAATCCATGGTACCAAAGGTAAAAGATATTATCAAAGCCAAAAAGAAAAAAATAAACGATGACCTGACCGCTATTCTTGAGGATGAGCTGGATACAACATATGTCAACTGGGCAAAGAAATTAATTGAGGACAATAATCCGACAGACATATTAGCTGCTGTACTTAACTATTGTTTTGAAGAAGAACTCAATCCCGATGCCTACGGTGAAATACAGGAGGTCGGCGCAAAGGGCAGGCAGGTTGATCAACAGGGCAAAACAAGACTTTTTGTCGCACTTGGAAAAAAAGACAAGCTTAATGCCAGAAAACTTGTTGATCTTGTAATGAGCAAAGTCGCTATTAAGTCCAAACATATCGGTGATATACAGGTGATGGACAACTTCTCTTTCATAACTGTTCCTTTTGACCAGGCGGAGAAAATCGTTGCCAGTTTTAAAGAAAAGGGTCGGAAGCCGCTGATCACTCACGTTAAGAAAACAAAAAAGAAATGACTTGATACAGCACTTCCATCAATTCCTCCATTCGTATGACCATTTTGGCCATAACATCTCGTGTCTTCAATGTTTCTCCCACAACATTGAGGATAAAGCGGGGAATTATCCTGAAACTGCCTGGGGATTTCCGCTGAAACTCGACAATAGGAGGAAATGAGGATAATCCTTGCCTTTTGCAGAATCGGTATAAATATGGCAGATTAGGCAACTGACCAGCCTCATGGTATGATTTATAGGACTAAGGTTAATATATAAATCATACCAGAATTGCAACCACCCTATCCGGTTGATGTCAGGCGGCTTCATTGGTAACCGGAATTGTTGTCAATAAAAAGGAGGCGGCAATATTCTTGAACCAACAAGTTAACAGTAAAAATACCAAGGTCCCAAAGCAACTCTCGCTACAGCCGAAAGTCCGGAACTCCAAAAGATTAGTCCGGCGGATACATCCGGCGATCATCATCCAGAGGGCCGGGCGCGCCCCGGAGTCACTGACACAGCATAACGTTCTGCAACTTCAGCACACGATCGGCAATCAGGTGGTCAGTCGATTTTTAGCAGGAATACCGAAGATTAATCGGAGTGTGCTTACTAAGACACTGCAGGCCGCGCCATCCGGCCGATCGTCCGCCAGGGCCGTACAAGGTATCAGCATCTCATCGAAAACCAAAGCACCAGGGGCGACCTGGAAACAATACGGGGCTTTTAACTGGGACGTGTCTTTCAGCACAACAGGCCGGAACGGATGGATCGTTCAGGAGATCACCAATACCTGGCAGCTAAAAAACGCAAAGGGAACCGCTATCAAGTTCGCGTTGGTGACACCGCATTACTGGGAAGCATGGAAAGTAGATGGCGCCAGCAGGGTCACGCCCAAGGTCAGCGGTTACAATGACAGGTGGAATCAACCAAACCTTAACACCATTGGCGCTGTCAAAGGAGCCTGGGCTATCCGGGGCAAGCTCCATTTCACCAAGAAGGATCCCGCAACCCAGGGCTTTAAACGTAACAATCTGGCAACGAACGCAGGCCCACTGTTGTCCTCGACCACCGCGCCAGCCGGTATCGGCAGCGTCCGGCTGTCCCGCAGCGCGTGGGGCGTATGGGACTCCACGGCGCGCAAACCATTCCACATCGGCATGGCATGGCCGTGACCCTCAGAATGAGTATTTGATGAAAAAACACCCCCCGGCATTCATTTTATTGATTCCTGTGATTATCAGCGCCATATTGATTGCAGCTCATTTCTTCCGTGCGAATAATATCTTTCTCCTGCTGTTGTGATATCTTTTATTTAGAAGTGATTTTGCAGCAACAGATTTCATCCATATTCAGTAACACCCGTCCGGGATTTCACCTGTACTGTATATAAACTTCATATGGATGCCGTACATTATATTAAATTTACATTGACATTTTGGCCAAATTTTCTTAATCTGTCTACTTATGCCATTAGCGGCCAGACCGGTCGAAAGAACCGGGGCGGATCAGCAAATTATTATATTGCGGGGAGGTGATGTGGGACAAACAGCATTACGCAAAACAAGTTCGGCGAAGATTGGTTTGAAATTCGCACTTAAAAATCTTAAAAAACGGAGGTCTACAGTTGTTTAAAAAAAGCATTGCAGTGTTTTTAGGAGTAATTCTCGGAGTTTTTCTGGTATCGGCCATTTTCGTTCCTTCAGCCCAGGCATATGACGAAGCGCTGGCAAAGAAGCTCAATACCGTTCTGATCAAGGGTCTGAGTGAAGGCAACTGGCAGGTAAATGCCGACACCGTAAATTCGTGGATAAAAGAAAAAAAGAATGATTTTCTGGTTGTGGATGTGAGACCATCAATCAAGATGTATAAGTCCGGACACGTTCCAGGATCGATATTCATCCCTTACAATCAAATACTCCAGCCCGAAAACCTGAAGAAACTTCCTAAAGACAAAAAGATAGTCCTGTATTGTGTCACTGGACAGACACAGAACCTTCCAGTGGTGGCCCTGCGTGCGCTCGGCTATGACGCCCGTGTGATGTCGTTCGGCTATACTGCCTGGGGTAAAGGATACTGGGGCGGCGGAATAATGAAAAAGGCCATGGGGAATGCAGCGCAGAAGAATTTCCCGGTCGAAAAATAATCTCTGCCTTTGAATCTGCTGTTGATTTGACAAAAAAAGGGGGGCTAATCCCCCTTTTTCGTTCAACCCTCCCGAAATAAGTATGGTGAAGTAAAAACATATATATGCGTATGGAAAGTTTTATCCCCGGCAGCGCTGATCATCACGCGCGGCATCAGGGGGCGGCGGAATACGCCCGGTGATATAAGAAAACATACACGCGACGGCCGGCGTCGCAAGTATCAGGCATTGAAGATCCGGACGGATGGACAGTAATAATATCCGGGCCGAAACGACTGACTGCAGCGGTTTGACCTGGGGGTGTAAACGTCAGGCTGATATGCTGACTGTTCAACTCCGCGATAAATGCCTGTTTTACCTTGTCCACGCGCTGCTGCGCGAGTGAATTTCCGCCTTCATTTGAATACGCGAAACCTTCGAGCTGTATCCTTATCCTGTCACCCTGAATGCCCATAAAATACCGGATAGTATCTATTACAGACTGGATGACCGTGGATAAATCAGCAGGAGTGTTCGCCGACGCATGGTCGAAATATGCCGCCGCGCGCAGGAAGGATTCACCGCGATGCGCGCCCGCGACAACAGCGCCTTCGGATACATCCAGACCCCTCTGCCCTGCAACGGGAACACCGTGTTCAGCGGCAACCCTGTTTTCGCGAATAATCGCCTCATTGTGTCCCCGTCCACTGCCCCTGCCGCTTGGCACACCGGCCACAAAAGAAGCCATGTGACCGCAGACTTCATGCGCGACAGTGCGATAGAATTCCTTGGTCTGGCGACTGTCCGAGCCTGTCCAGTAGCCCCATTCGAAAGGATCTACAGGATGGCGCGCTCCTACTTTTGGATGATTCGGATCAGGACTGGTATAGCTCCATCCGTGGGGAACGACTTCTATACGCGGGTATGTATTAAGCGTGGACGCATTGCCTGCTTCCATATTGGCTACATCATTTTCGATAGTCTGCAGGCATCCACACCCTTCCGTGCGGTTGGGACTGGGAGGACCGGCAGCCAGTTCAAGTCTTTTGTCCGACCCCCTGTTGACAAGCAGCGCGAGACCGCAGATATTCTGGAATGCATCCAGCAGTAACTCCCCATTTGTCCTTCCGCCTGCCGGCACAGCAACATCCGGGTTCTCAACCACCCACTTCCGTGCGATATTATCAGCCGGCAGCTTTTGTGATATCCTCCCGTCCTGGGTTTCGTACCTGCGAGCCAACTTATGATTTTGCTGCACCACATGGACAAGTTCATGCGCAATAAGCTTACGCCCTGTAACCGTTGCAGGTGCATATTGATCAGCACCAAAGGCGATATTCCGCCCAAATGTAAAAGCCTGTGCATTGATGGCTCGCGCTGTTTCAGCCGCCTTTGGATTAGTATGCAGCCGCACCGCGCTAAAATTATATCCAAACCTCCGCCCAAAAAACGCCCTTTCGGATGAAGGAAGGGGCAGGCCGCCGTCCCTCAGGGACTCTATTTTTGTAGCAAGATCCGGTGGACCACAGGGGGGTTGTACTGAAGCCTCTTTTGTCTGGAGAGTTCTTGATTTGAATAGTCTCTGAACCGCCATGTTCCCTATGGTCCTCTGAAGCCGCATTATACAGTCAACGGACGAAGTTACAGCTTTGGAGGGGGCTGACCCGTGCGCCGGGGATACCGAATTCAGTCTCTCCATGCCGGAAGCTTCAACGCCTGCTTTTGCCCTGCCGTTCATAAAAAACACCCCCTTAAAAAGATGTTCAAGGTTCTATGTTCAAGGTTCAAGGTTCTTTAAACCTTGCGCTTTGCTTTCGTTTCTGAACCTTGAACCTCTTTTATCTTTTGCCATTTGCGCTCTGCAGTTAGTTGCTGTTTAATCTGTTAACATTGAACTTTGAACATAGAACCTTGAACCTCTTTTATCTTTTGCCATTTGCGCTCTGCGCTATCCTGAGCAGCTTGACCAGCAGAAGTTCCATTGGGTAAGGACTCCCCGAGCTTTTAATATGCAGGTCGGCCTCATTCAGGGCATTAAAGACCCTGCAGGCATAAGCCCTGCCTTCAGCCGTGTCTTTACCGGTCGCAGACTGCATGAATTGCCAGTTAAGTACCCCAAGCAGGCTGTAAGGTTCCTCTGTTGAGCTTAAGATCCTGTATATCTTGAATACCTTTTCCGTATCTTTTGCCCTTATCGCATTCACAAGGTCAAATGGACTGTAAGTCCTGTTGCCCCCGGTTATCCCGACAATATCTTTTTTCTCAATTTTTGCTTTTCCTATAGACGTGAACTTGTCGAGTTCCGATACAAGCATCCCGAGCTCTGGACCGATCGTGCCCAGGAGATAATCAATCGCGCCGTCCGATATCTCAAGCCCCTTTGACGCGGCCCTCTCCTTCAACCATGACGGTATCTCTTTTTCTCTTATGTCCAGAGGTATCTGTTTCACACCCTTGAGCTTATCCGCGACAGTCTTTTTAACAGAGCCCCCGTACAGTAATATCATAACGGAACTTTCCGCGGGATCCGCCAGATATTGCTCGAGTTTTTTCAATGGCTTCTGCGTTATCTTCTGAAAGTTGTCGATAATGACATATTTTCTGCCGGAGAAAAACGGCACGGTATTAAGAACGTCAATTATATATTCAAAGGGTGTGCCGTCGTTGCCGGTTGCAAGCAGGTCAAAGATATGGAAGTTAAAGTCTCTCTCCTCCAGGGGAACGAGACCCTTTACAAGAGAGACCGCCTCTTTGAGCAGGAAAGAGCCGGATGACACGAACATATAACTTGAAGAAGGCAGCCCCTTTTTTATCTCCTCCGAAAACTTGCGGTAACTCATTTGTAAATCAGTTCGCTGACTATCTGTATGGCAACCTCTTTCAGCGCCTTTTCCTCGGCTACGTCCCTGTTGGCGAGAAGCGTACCGAAGTCTTCCGAGCCCACAAAAGAGACGATAAATGGAGAACTTATATTTTTTATCTCTATTTTTTTACCTTCACCCGAAAAGAGACTGAAGTCGGCCTTGACATCTACACGGTATTCTATTGTTATACCTTTTTTTTCAGAGAGGCTGACCATCCCGAATTCACGTATTACGCCAGTCAGTTTATGCCCGGCCGAGGGATTGACACTGATGCCCTGCCTGAGGAATTCCTCTGTAAGCGCCTTGTGAAGTTTGTCCTGGAGCTTCGGCTCAAGTGTCTTGTTTTCGATGCGTCCGATTGCTATCCCGGTAAAAGGCAGGGAAGCGTGCCTGAATACGCTGTATCCGCAACTGTTGAAGATGAAGAGCAGGGCGAACGCGAACGCAGGTAACAGCCTGGATACTTTTTCTACCTTTATCTTCATTGATTATCCGGCCGGCACTATATTCACGAGTCTACCTTTTACAACTATCACTTTTTTAATATCTCTCCCACCGATAAATTCGGCTATCTTCTCTTCACCAAGCGCGATCCTTTTTACCTCTTCGTCTGGAAGTCCCCTCGGAACCATCAGCTTCCCCCTCAGCTTACCATTTATCTGGATCACCAGTTCTATCTTCTCCGTCGTTGCGACGTCCTCGTCCCATACAGGCCATTTCTGTTCAGATGCGCGGGTTTCATTGCCGATGGCCCTCCAGAGTTCTTCCGCTATATGGGGGGTAAAGGGGAAAAGCAGCAGCAATGCATTTTCGATAGCGAACCTTAGCACCTTCGCGGCCCTTTCATCGGACGGCTCAATTCCGGCGATCTCATTAACAAGTTCCATTAACGCGGAAATAGCTGTATTGAAATGATATTCACGCTCGATATCGTTTGTCACCTTCTTTATCGTCTGGTGGGTCTTTCTTAATAGATCAAGGAGATGGGATGGGAGCCCCTCCAGTTCTTTTTTATCAAATACAGCCATTTCGATCGGCACAAGGGAATCCACGTTCCTGACAACTATATTCCATACCCTGTTTAAAAACCTGAACGCGCCTTCAACTCCTTTGTCCGACCATTCAAGGTCCCTTTCCGGGGGCGCCGCGAAGAGAGAGAAGAGCCTCGATGTGTCGGCCCCATAGTTTTCTATCAGGTGGTCCGGGTCGATAACATTACCCTTTGACTTGGACATCTTGGCGCCGTCCTTGATGACCATCCCCTGTGTAAGAAGATTGATAAATGGTTCGCTAAAGTCCACAATGCCGAGGTCCCGCATCACTCTAGTGAAGAACCTCGAATACAGGAGGTGAAGCACGGCATGTTCAACGCCGCCGACATACTGGTCTACAGGCATCCAGTAACCAAGTTCTTCTTTCAGCTTACCTGCGTCCGTGTCAAAGTCTATCCCTGCCTTGCCGAAACAATACGCGATAAAATACCAAGAGGAATCAACAAATGTGTCCATGGTATCTGTTTCACGCCTTGCCTTGCCGCCGCAAGAGGGACAGGCGGTCATTATAAATGACTCGGACTCCTGAAGCGGAGAACTTCCTGTGCCAGTAAGCTTTACATCCTCCGGAAGTACGACCGGAAGGTCTTTCTCCGGGACGGGTGTGATACCGCATCCGTCACAATATATAACCGGTATCGGCGTACCCCAGTATCTCTGCCTGGATATCCCCCAGTCGCGGAGCTTATATTTGACCACCTTTTTGCCGATGCCGTTTTCCTCTATATATTCTGCTATCCTTTCCCTTGCCTCCCTGCTCTTTAATCCGGTAAATTCACCGGAATTGATCAGGACGCCCTCTTCCTCAAACGCCTCCGACGGCCCACGGGCTTCCGGCTCTGAACTTTCATCCTCCGGCGCTATCACAACCCTCACCGGCAGTCCATACTTCCCCGCAAAATCAAAATCACGCTGGTCGTGCGCCGGCACCGACATAATAGCGCCAGTGCCGTATTCCATAAGAACAAAATTCGCGATATAAACAGGAATCTTCTCATTGTTCATCGGATTTAAGCAGTAGCTGTCGGTAAAAAGACCGACCTTTTCGTCCACCTTTCCGTACCGGGAAGTAATCTCTTCAAGGCTGATTTTATCCGAAACCAGTTTAGACGATAACGGATGGTTAGGGGAGAGGCAGACAAACGTCGCGCCAAAGAGGGTATCCTGCCGCGTCGTGAAAACTTTAATGCTCTAGTCCATACCGTCCATTCTAAAATCAACTTCAACCCCGTAACTCTTCCCTATCCAGTTCTTCTGCATAAGGACGACCTTTTCGGGCCATCCGCTTAATTCATCACAGGCGGTAAGTAGCTCCTCGGCATAGTCGGTTATCCTTAGGAACCATTGGTCCAGCTCCTTCTGCACAACGGCATTGTCACATCGCCAGCATTTCGAATCAATCACCTGTTCATTCGCCAGCACCGTCACGCATGAAGGACACCAGTTAACATAAGAAGATTTTCTGTAAGCAATGCCCTTTTCGAGCATCTTAAGGAAGAGCCACTGGTTCCATCTGTAGTATTCGGGACTGCAGGTTGTGATTTCCCTGTCCCAGTCATAGCTCAGGCCGAGCTGATTAAGCTGGTACTTCATATGTTTAATGTTCTCATGGGTCCATCTTGACGGTGGCACCCCGTGTTTGATGGCCGCGTTCTCAGCCGGCATTCCAAAAGAATCCCAGCCCATTGGATGCAGTACATTATGGCCCCGCATCCTTTTATACCTGGCTATTACGTCACCTATCGTATAGTTGCGGACATGACCCATATGTATATTCCCTGAAGGGTACGGGAACATCTCGAGACAGTAAAACTTCTCCCCCGGATGTGATGAGGTGGTTTTATTGACCTGGTCTTCTTCCCACTGTTTTTGCCATGCGGGTTCGACTTTCTTTGGATCGTATTTATTATCTAAAATCGGAGACCTCCGGAATTTTTTTTGACTAACAATGCACGGAATTGCCGCTTGCCTCAAGCCACTCCGAAAACAATATTACATATTATACCATACGCGGACCAGTAACAAGACCGGCAGGCCCGGTAATTTCAGGTGAAAATCCGGGGGGAATTGTGTTTGCTTCAGACAAAAGGCGCCAGTCAACGTGCCTTTCAGACACCATTTGATTTATAATTAATAATCCATGCTGAACAGAATAAAAAACAGGGTATTATCCGGTAAACGGTTGACAGGCAAGGATGCTTCAACGCTTTTCGAAAGCGATGACATCTTCACGCTCGGTTCTCTCGGGTCCCACGCGGCCGGGAGGAAGAACGGACGGAAGGCGTATTTTGTCAGAAACAGGCATATCAATCCAACGAATATCTGCATAAACCGCTGCAGGTTCTGCGCGTTCAGCCGGTCAAAGGGCCAGGAAGGCGCTTTTGAATTAACAGTCGATGAAATCATACGAAAACTCGGAGGTTCCGACCAGGAACTCACAACTTCATCCTTCAGCGAAGTGCATATTGTGGGGGGACTTCATCCTGAGTGGCCTTTTGAATATTACCTCGAAATAATATCCGCAATAAAAAAGCATTTTCCGAAACTCCAGATCAAGGCCTTCACCGCCGTCGAAGTTAATCATATGGCTGAAATAAGCGGACTCGGCCTCAAAAAAACCCTGGTCGCCCTTAAGAAGAACGGATTAAGCTCGATGCCCGGCGGTGGCGCGGAGATATTCGACCCGGAGATAAGAAAACGGCTCTGTCCCGAAAAAATAAGCGGCAGAAGGTGGCTCAAGGTGATGGAAACCGCCCACGGGACCGGAATCAGGACGAACGCCACGATGCTTTACGGGCATATTGAATAATACGCCGACCGAGTTGACCATCTTATGAAACTCAGGAAACTTCAGGACAAAACAGGCGGTTTTCAGGCATTTATCCCCCTTTCATATCACCCGAAGAATACCAGGATAAAGGGCACCACGTATACATCCGGAATCGACGACCTGAAGACCATCGCCATAAGCCGCCTTGTTCTGGATAACTTCAGCCATATCAAGGCATACTGGATCATGCTCGGGGAAAAACTGTCACAGCTCGGCCTCAAATTTGGAGCGGACGACATTGACGGCACCGTAATCGAGGAGAAGATCACTCATTCAGCCGGCGGGCTCACGGGCGAGCATCTCACCGTGGAACAGCTTACTGATCTGATAAAAAAAGCCGGAAAGACTCCCGTGGAAAGGGATTCGTTCTACAGGAGAGTTCGACACAGAGGATGAAAAAAAATAGGGATACGGAACGTATAACGAAGAAACAGGCGCTCTCCATGCTCAAAAAGGCCGACCTCCTGGACCTCGGAATGATGGCTGATGACATGAGAAAGAGATTCCATCCGGGTGGCGTTGTCACATTTGTCGTGGACAGGAACATCAACTATACGAATGTCTGTATTAACAAATGCAGATTCTGCGCCTTCTGGCGGGATGAAGACGCTCCGGACGCATATCTCCTTAATAAACGGACCATCTTCAAAAAAATCCGGGAGACGGTCAAACTGGGAGGCACACAGATACTCCTTCAGGGCGGCCTTCACCCTTCCCTAGACTTAGCCTATTACACTGACCTGCTGGCCTCCATAAAAAAGAGATTCAAGATAAACATACACGGTTTTTCACCGCCCGAGATATGTTACATCGCCGATTCATCCGGGCTCACTGTGAAAGAGACCCTGAGGATATTGAGAGAGGCGGGGCTTGATTCCATACCTGGCGGAGGCGCGGAGATGCTTTCCGACAGAGTGAGGGAAATCCTCAGCCCCCGCAAGATAATCTCTTCCCGCTGGCTTGAGGTGATGGAAAGCGCCCATATGGCAGGCATGAGAACAACCGCCACCATGATGTTCGGCAGTATCGAAGCGCCGGAGGATATCATTACGCACCTGGACGCGATCAGAAGACTGCAGGACAGGACAGGCGGATTCACGGCCTTCATCCCGTGGCCTTTTCAGCCCGGCAATACCGAATTAAACCGGGACCCAAAATTCAGTATCCGGAATTATGTCACTGCCGTGGAATACCTGAAGGTCCTTGCGCTCTCTAGAATATATCTCGACAATTTCGACAACATACAGGCGTCATGGGTAACCCAGGGATTGAAACTCGCGCAGGTCGCCCTCAGGTTCGGGGCGAATGACTTCGGCTCCACAATGATAGAAGAAAACGTCGTGGCCTCAACCGGGGTGTCCCACAGCGTATCAAAAGAGGAAATTATAGACGCGGTCAGGGATGCCGGGTTCAGACCCGCGCAGAGAGACACCTATTATAAAATCATCCGGAAATTCAGGTAATTGGACACCGGCACAGCTGAATAAATATAATAAATATAATAAATATAAAAAAACAGGAGGTAATGTTGAGAACCGGAATTAAAGTTGAACTTGCATCACGAGTGAAAAACCTGCCCCCATACCTTTTCGCAACCATAGACAAAATGAAAAAGGAGGCGATCTCCAGGGGGATTGACCTTATAGACATGAGCATAGGAGACCCTGATCTCCCGACACCGCCTCATATTGTGGACGCCATGAAAATTGCCACGGAAAAGCCTGAACATCACCGTTATCCTTCATATGAGGGCATGCCGTCTTTCAGGGAAGCCGTCGCTGGGTGGTGCAAAAGCCGCTTTAACGTAACCATCGACCCCGGAACCGAGGCGCTTTCACTGATAGGATCCAAGGAAGGAATCGGACATATACCACTGGCCTTTGTAGAACCGGGCGATACCGTGCTGGTGCCCTCGCCGGGATACCCGGTCTATCCGGTAAGCGCCCTGTTTGCGGGGGGTGAGAGTTACCTGATGCCACTCAGGGAAGAGAACGGGTTCCTGCCCGACCTGAAATCCATACCGGAGAAAACATTAATCAACGCCAGGCTAATGTTTATCAATTACCCCAACAACCCGACATCGGCAGTCGCTTCAAGGGAATTTTTCGAAGAAGTGATAAGCCTTGCCCGCAGATATAACATCATCGTCTGCCATGACGCCGCATACAGTGAAATCTATTTTGATGGAGAAAGACCCCTAAGCTTTATGGAAGTAGAAGGCGCGAAGGACGTCGGAATAGAGTTCCATTCCCTGTCAAAGACATATAACATGACGGGCTGGAGGACAGGTTTCGCGGTCGGCAACAGTGAAGTGATCGCCGGCCTCGGAAAGATAAAATCAAACCTCGATTCAGGAGTTTTCCAGGCTATCCAGGAAGCCTCGATCGTGGCACTTCAAACAGATGACCTGGTTTTATCGGAGATACGGAATATTTACAGGGAGAGAAGGGACGTCCTTTATGACGCCCTGAAGCAGATCGGCATTGCGCTGTCCAGCCCGAGCGCCAGCTTCTATCTATGGACGAAAGTTCCGGAGGGCTTTGATTCAGCAAGCTTTGCCGCTCATCTCCTCGAAAAAGCGGGTATTCTTATTACGCCTGGAAACGGATTCGGCGCTGCTGGAGAAGGGTACGTAAGGTTCGCGCTGACAGTACCTGTTGAGCGGATAAGAGAGGCGGCGGATCGGATAAAAAGCGTTCTCTAACGGAAAAACAGATTTTAATACGCAAATCAGTTAAAAACTTTATACCGCATCGGACTTTAAGAATGTCGAAGGCATATATAGGAATCGGCTCAAACCTCGGCAACAGACAGCGAAACTGCCTGGACGCGATAGAACTTCTCCGGAGCAATGGCCTGCTGGTAACAAAGCGGTCATCCATGCATGAGACTGAACCATGGGGCATAAAACAGCAGCCGCAATTCATCAACATGGCGGTGGAAGTCAAAACAGGCATTCCGCCGCAACAGCTTCTCTGTCTGTTAAAAAAAATAGAGAATGATATGGGGCGAATGGACACAGTCATATGGGGTCCACGGGTCATAGACCTCGACATTCTTCTTTACGATAATATAAAAATAGATGAAGATGGACTGCGGATACCCCATCCCTTGATGCATGAAAGGGACTTTGTGCTCGGCCCCCTGTCCGAAATAGCGCCTGATAAAGAGCATCCGGTTCTGTCCGCAACAATAAAAACACTGCTCGAAAATATTATCGCATAAACAAAAAGGAAGAAGCTTTGCCCTTCGTCTTAGTCTGTTACGCTCTGCGCCATGCTCTCTGCGCCATGCTCTCTGCGCTTTGCTTTTGTTCGCGCTATGCTGTTCGTCCTTGAACATTGAACGTTGAACTTCTTTTATTCGTTACGCTATGCTTTTCAAGGAACCGATGGCCGGGACAGACAACCGGACGGAAACCAATTGACAACCGGGGATATGTTTGATACAGTGTAATAGAGTTAAAGCGCTTTAGCATTACAAATATATTTCCAGCGACATATTTGCATGAAGATATATATCATATATAATCGACTACTGTTTATAACGAATCAGTAGCCAGACATGGCGGTTTTTTTTAAGTCATGTTTTCCAATAACTATTGCAGTATGGCAAAGGTTCTTTAAAAATGGCTAATGGAAAACAGTAGTCGCATCTTAATCGTTGATGACGATTATCATGTGCTCAATTCCATTTCGATGCTGCTTGAGGCGTACGGTTATTCCGTCATCGCATCCGATTCCGCCGAAAAGGCGATGTCGGTGCTACACAGTGACGAAAATAGTATTGATGCTGTGCTCACTGATATCAGAATGCCCGGGGTTTCCGGCATCAAACTGCTCGAAGATATCCATAATTATAATCCCAATATTCCTGTACTGCTAATGACCGGATACGCGGAACTGGATACAGCTATCGACGCAATCAACAAAGGTGCTTTTGAATTTATAACAAAACCTTATCAGGTTGACCATCTGCTCCATTCCATCGAAAAGGGCATCAAGTACAGCAAGCTGATAAAGATGGAGAATAACTACAGGCACGCACTCCAGACTATGGTTGAAAAGCGGACACAGGAATTATCGGACGCGCTTATGATGGTCAAAAATGTGAGCAGGGAGATAATGCAGAGATTGGCGTCAGTCGCGGAATACAGAGACATAGAAACAGGCGCCCACAATTCACGCATAGGTCACTACGCTAACAAGATGGCCGAGGCGCTTGACATGCCGGGTGATTTTGTCGAGACAATAACATTCGCAAGCCCGATGCACGATATCGGCAAGGTCGGAATACCGGACAACATACTCTTAAAACCCGGTCCCCTGACGGAAAAGGAATTTGATATTATGAAAACCCATACTCTCCTCGGGCAGAGAGTACTCTCCGGATCAGACTATCCTGGCATTAATATGGCTGAAACAATCGCGTTGGTACATCATGAAAGGTGGAACGGCACGGGTTATCCAAGAGGATTAGAAGGGGAGAATATTCCTGTTGAAGGGAGAATCGTAATGCTTGCGGACCAGTATGACGCATTGAGAGGCAACAGGCCGTATAGAACATCCCTGAGCCATGAAGAGGCTTACAGGATAATAACAGAAGGTGATGGGAGGACAATACCCGAGCACTTTGACCCCGTCGTATTGAAGGCATTTACCGAAATCGCCCCGCTATTTGATGAAATATATAACCTGTTCAAATAATTGATAATTACCTTCACGTTACGGAACGCAAAGCACGAAGCAACGATAACCAGAATTGAGAAATTGAGAAATTGAGGAATTTGGGGATTCAGGAATTATCGGCTGTCATTCCCGTGGACCTCCCCTCTGTCACTCCCGTGATCTTTTAAGCGGGTCGCAGCGACTCTCGCGAGGACTTACATCGAGAATCCAGTCTTTTTAATAGGTTTTGGCTGCCTGATTAAAGACTTCAAGCATGGCAAAAACAAAAAATGGCAATTTATACACAGACTCTAATTATAAATTTGCCTATTTACTCGTTCGCTTGCCTATTCTCTGCTCTTCAGGTAAGTTTTTACATCTCTATAATAATTTTCGTGTGGGCCGATCATTATTAGTTCAAGATCATTGCCAACGAAACGGTATGATAACAGGTATTGAACAGTATGGATTTTAAACTTATAGACATATACTCCCCGAAGATCACCTTTTTTCCCCTGTCCAATATTTGGGTCATCAAGTATTTTTCGGATTTGTTTGTCTAATATCTTTTTCTCCTGTTTTCCAAATCTCTTCACTATTCTTTCAAAGGAACGGGACTGTCTGATTTTCATCGGCCATTATCCGGAAATATATTCTGAATGCTCACCCTGATCCAACTCTTCCAGGCCGAGTAAGATTTCCTTTATCAAACTGCAAGTTAAATCAGGGTTTTCTTCGGCACACTTCCCTATCCTCGCCCAATGCTCGATTTGTCCTCTTACAGACCTGTTATCTAATTTGCTATATAATTTAGCCTCTTGAACCAATTTAGCCGAGACTCGCACCGCGGTAGTCATGCTATCGACCTCCTTTCTTATTTATGTTGCAATAGTACCACATATTGCAACAGTATGCAACAGACATATTTCAGCACAATAAAATAGCAACATAATTTTAGCAGGGCTATTATTAATATAAGCTAAATTCCAGCAGGGTTATTATCAGATGTAAATTCCCCCGCTTCACCTGAATACCGTGCGCAAACAGCCACAGCTTCCGCTTGCAGGCGGTGAGGTCGGTTGTACCATAAGGTATTATCAATAAGAGGAATAAGGGACAATCTTTAACTTTGAACAGAATTTGGGGGGGTCAAATCTTCATTGTTGACAATTTCGATTCGATTCGACTCAACAACGTCCGGATTTTGCGGTCTTTCTGCAGCCGCTCTCTCAGACGCCTTCTTTCCTGGCTGACCGAAGTGTATCCAACTCCCATAATCTTCCC
>JAJRYC010000044.1 GCA_024275975.1 Nitrospirota bacterium
CTAAAACTATATATCGTGTGCCTACAACTTTTGGCCTCCGCTTATCTTGTCGCTTTTGTAACTGCTCATTTTTTCTATGCTTTTTTGCGGGACTACCCCCAGATTACCAGAAATTAGCTTACATTTCCCAAACGTCAGTCAGAGATAACCATTTAGTATACAGATTCTGTTCTATTACGCTAATTCTACCAGACAACAGATGGATTCACAACAGGCAGTTGACAATACGTGTTGATTTTTATACAAGTGGATAGCTGTTTAATACTATAAATGCGATACCTGGATGAAAACGTGATAACCACATATGATTGATATTCCGGCTGATCTGACGACGCATTACGATGCGCGCCTCAATAGAGAAAATGTCCCTGATAAGTTCCACAGTTTCTACAAGAAATGGCGGAGATACTACTTGGTTATCTTTTTTATTTATATAAAATATTAAGCTTCGATGCAGCGCTGCGCAATTTCTTATCAGTGCTCCATAAAGGTAAGTCGGTCAACAATGAAGACGCTAACAAGTGGACATCAACAAAACCTATTCCATTGCCCATAAGTTTTTTGTGTTCAATAAATGCAAGAATTTCCTCATGCTCTGCGACCAGAGCCAGAGGAAGAGCCTGGAGAAGAAAAATAATTTCTTTTCTGTTTTTTATGTTACCACATGCCAACTCACCAATAATAAATGGATGGCATACAACTGATTCATCCAGCAACAGCTTTTTGAGATGCGTGTTGTTTTCCCTGAAATGCGATATCCAGATTGAAGTATCTACCAGAACCATGTTTAGTTGCTGGAAATTCTTCTTCTCGGAACATGTTTGAGGGACTTTTCAGAGCCACCAAGTTCAGCAAGCCTTCTCGCGCTTTCTCGAGCAATTAAAGCCTCAAGTCCTAACCTTACCAAAGAAGTCTTCTCTTTAACACCTGTTAGCTTTGACGCTTTTTTAATCATGTCATCATCTATATTTAATGTTGTTCTCATATGTATTAATATGCATCATATGTACATATATGTCAACAGATATTTTGAGTGTGTTTTGAGTGGTTTTCTGAAAATAACGTCGCAAATAAACGGCGCGGTTTTTGCGTCCTTTTTGATTTGCCTTAAAGGCTCAAGTATTCTTCGTAGTCACGACCATACTTCTTAAGTGCAGGTTGGATGGAATCGTAATAACTACATATGATTGATATTCCGGCCGATCGGTTTCACTGCCCATCAATACAGAAAAGCAACGTTACGGCACTCTTTTATATAGTCACTTATGGCGGTCCATCTCCCAAATTATTTCATCCTGCTTTTTACTTATAGCCCTTGCAATATCTAACTTGTCGGGCTGCTCCTTTAATATTTCATTACACCTTTTTAGCGCTTCATCATAGCTACCCATTCGCATAAGTGTATCCGGTATCAACACGACTGCCTTTGGCCCCCAGTATGATGGATCCTGTGTATATGCCCTCTCAAGATAATCTAACGCCTTCGCCCAGTCTTCCCTTTCCCTGTATAGCTTACCAAGTTCATAGATAATATCTTTACCTTAACATTGCATAAACGCACTCATATTTAATCCGTCATTCCCGCAATCCTTAAGCGGGTCGACGCGACTCTCGCAAGGACTTACATCGAGAATCCAGAATACAAAGGAACTGGATGCCCGAAGACCCCCGATCGGAGTCGAGGGCAGGTTACAGGCTGACTTTTTGGATTAGTATTAGAAGCGGTCTGTTTATCAATCTTTCCTGATATGCCGGCACCTGAAATTGACGGCATACCACTGTTTTTTTATTAATCCCTGCACCGCCTGATTTCCGATAGTCCTCTGAAGGCGCATTATCTCATCAATTGGAGACCCGACCGGTTTGGAACGGACCGGCTTTTGTGGCCATAAAGCCGGATTCCTTGTCTTTGCCATGGATTTTTCGGCTGTTGTCTTAACGCCTGTTTTCATCCTTTAATCCCGTGTATTCAGCTCAACCACAGTGCCGCATTAAATTCATTATTAACAGCGGCGGGAAACGATGTTTATGCAACATTCAGGTTAATTATAACTATCACTTCCCTGCTTTCGCCATAAGCAGACACATCAAAGCCCATTGGACAGCGGCCAGCCAGGCAATTACAAACGCAGTTAATATATAGTCCATTAGCCACCATGAGTCAAGGAGCCTGGGCTTATACATCGCGGTTAACGCAAACGCCACCCAGTGCCCGAAACAGTAACCGCAGGATATCAACTCGCCCAGAAAAGAATTCTTACTCTTTATCCAGTTTCGCGCCGGCAGGAACAGTTTTGTCTCTGCTATTGTGAAAGAGAACGACGCAGTAACAAAAGAGAGTATAATTACTTTTTCCATTGTTTTTGATCGCTATTAATTATGACCGATACATGCAGCCGCTGCTGCAGCGGGCAACCGGTCTTAACATGTACTTCTTCGTCCAGCTATTGATTAACATAGTTTTGCCTCCTGATTTTTGAAGTAAATCTTATGTTGCATTGCTGATCATACCGCGCCCGGAATCATGACTAGCCATCGCAGGAATTGAGATTTCTTATTGACCATCCAACGAAAGAACAGGGATAAGGGGCCTCGCACATAAACCAGAACAGTGGATAACTGATGAAATTGTTTTCGCAGCAGCAGTCACTATAACAGTCTACATGATGATCATGCAGCTCACTGCAATACGGCTCAGGACAGGTGAAATCAAGCAGACCTATCGGGTCCAGACATGTGCCGATCGCCGCCCCCATCAGGTTCATGCGTCTGAGGAATGAGATCATCTTAACCTGCAGGCATTTCCGGACACAGTTGTTCTTTGGATCGTCCAGCGTATTCTCGCAGGCGCATGTTGCGTTATGGCGGTACGTCCATGTAAGGAAACGCTTTGCCAGACCACCCTGATAAACCGCGCAGTTACTGCTGCTCGGATTATACGCGGTATCGTACGGCGGAGTGCATTCGCGCCGGCTCCGGGTGGGCGCCGGCGCAGGTTCCCTTCTCTGCGGCGGCCAGTTCCACATGTCCGGGGGAATCCGCTGAATCGACCTGTTTCCGATGCCGGCACCTCCCGATCTTTGCTGAATGGTATGAGTCAACTCATGTGCCATAAGACTTCTGCCTTCGGTTGTTCCGGGGTTATACTGGCCGGAGCTGAATACAATATCCCTTCCTATTGTAAACGCGCGCGCATTCACTCTGCGCGCCGTCTCACCCGCAACGGTGTCTGTATGCAGCCGTACACTGCTGAAGTCGGCCCCGAACCTCGGCTCAAAGAACGCCCTCTCTGATGAAGGCAGTGGCTGTCCCCCTCCCCTCATGGATTGGATCCGTACATCAAGGCCCTCCAGATTCCCGGGGGCCTTCCCTTCGGTCCCTTTTGTCTGTACCGGCTCCTCCTCTTCTTCCATCGGTTGCCGTTGCACCAGAGGAGTAATACTCAGGGAAAGAGGCTTTGACTGAATAACTTCTTCGTCCCCGCACGAGGGACCTTTTGCAAAGGGTCAACCGGGTTTCATTCTTATGGATTCGTTTCCTTTGCTGACCGCTGACTGCCGGCCGCCGACTGCTTCATTATCCGTCATCCTCATAACCTGCTCCGCCACCCTGTCGGCTTCCTGTTCGTATACATCGTTCGGCTGTCCGATCCTGAGTTTTGCATGGACAATTCCTGAATTAAATAATCCCTGCACCGCCTGATTTCCTATGGTCCTCTGAAGGCGCATTATCCGTCCAGCAGGCGAGTTCGCGGATTCAGCAACACCGATACTATGTCTCCTTAAAAAAGAAGAAGCCTTCCGCTCTTCGTGATGTTTAGCCGCTACTTTTATTCTTGCGCGCATTTATTCAATCATCCATATTTCGGTTATTATTCAGTTCTTATTTCTTCTTTTTCTTCAATTTTTCTATTTCCGTCCTCAATTCATCAATAACTTTTATATTATTGTCCAAATCCCTCTTAAATGCCTTCACCGCGATTTTCTACCTTGCAGGTATATAGAATTGAGGCTTATTTTTTTTGTCGACTACGATCTCCACGGCATCACTCTCTTCAAGCTCTCTTACCTTGGAACTGAGCCGGTATAATTCTCTTTTGTTAGCCTCGGTAATCGTAACTGTATTGACCGTTTCAAATCCCCTTGCCTTCAGCGTTTCCTTGGCGCTTTCGACAGTCATATCTTTTACCTCTTTAGAGTCTTCATGCTCCTCAGCCTTACCCTCTATCCTTATGAGCTGTTCGGTGATCCAGCAGATGGCGGCAGCCGGATTATTGACTATCAGGTTGACATCCGGCACATCCACGTACTTGAATTCATCAACAACGTCCTTCAATATATTTTCGGCGCCGCTGAAGAAAGAAGAGAAGAGATATTTGACATATGGAACGGATATTACATACTGGCGGCCTTCGTTCAGGTTCACTTCGTATTTTTTATCGTTTTCGTTATACTGGACAGAACCGAGTATCAGATAGTGTTCAGTTGGACAGCAGTCGGGGCAGCATGCCGTACTACCGCAAAAATCTTCCCTGAAGGCTTTGGCTTTTTCTTCAACGCATTTCCCGGGATAATCTATTTCTCCATTCTCTTTTTCATCCCTGCAGCCAGTATATATCTGGTCGGCCAGGCTCTTCCCGGACGAGCATTGCGCCGGCTGGGACGGATAACCGGCTTCGTCAAACAGTTTAACGCAGAAGCCCTCGTTCGTTCGTGAGTAGTCGCAGACCTTCTCCTCACACCCGCCACCCGGAGCATAGACAGGGACAGGGTCTGTCGGAACCTCGTTGTACTTGATGCCTATATAATATTTCCCCTTCCTGCCTCTGTCTTTTTCAGCACAAGGGTCTTCATTCCGGGCCGTGGTGGTATCAGGACAAAGGAGCTGTTTTTTTAGATCTATTTCATATTCTTCGCAGACAACGATCTCATTTCCAGCGCAGTCAAGGGCCATTCCCGGGGTAACGACAATCTTCGGGGATTTCGGATCAGCCGCCTTAATCCCCAGCCCGCATACCACTCCCCATCCGTGAAGCATCCGGTTGAGCAGTTTTCTCTTTTCATTGTGATATATCTGCTCTTCACGGAAATCCCTGTCGGTCAGGAGCATTCCGTGGAAATAACGGGTTCTTTTGAAATTATTATAATCGCATTGCCGGTCTTTTGGTCTGTCTTTACTCATTCTCTCCTCCTTTTGGATATCATATATTTTCAGTACCTGATCACAGAGGATACATAGCGGCAGCAATCAATTATGTCCGGATTTATTTCCTCTTTATCCTCTATGGTTTTTTTCATAATCCTTTTATATCACTAACCGGTTCTTCTGCGGCGTCTCTTCCGCTTCTTTTCCTCTTCAGGAGGCGCCACAAAAAACCAGCTCATAAAATCACCGCCCTGAGTCCCGTTCCCTGATGGCAATTTTCCCCCGATAAAATTACCGTCAAGGGCCCTGACATGCTTTCCGTTGTCCCCGGCGCTCATGATAAAATCACCCTTCAGGACAACCAGGAATTCAGCGCCCTTCTCACGGATCCGGGAATAACCGAAATAGACATCATAGAGCCACTCTGAGGTGACCTCAAAAATAGCTGTTGATTCCCCCGTGCCTGCATCATATTTATAAGATACCTTTCCCGGAATCTGCTCATACCTGTAATTTCCCGTATCCAGATCCTCCATCTTGACCTGGAATAAAAAGGTGTTCCCGTTAATAGTATCTTTGTTCAGCTTCCGGTCAAACATAACCTGCACGCCGTGTTTATAGATACCTTTCTCGAAGTCATCCCATTTGATTTCCGCTCCGTTCTCTTTCCAGTTAATCCCGATAACGTGGGGCAGGTCTCCGTGGAAGCAGTTAATTAAATCATAGAGTACCGGATTGCTATGGAGAATCTTTCTCCTGGAGCATGCATCGATTTCTCCGACAAGCCCGCCATCCTGGTCAACGGTTAATGTGGCCAGGACTAAACAGTGAGAATGAGGACATTCAGGACAACCTTCCCGGAGCCTGTCGCAGATATACTTATCCAGTGACTTGCTCTTATCTTCCGCGGTATGCGGACAGAAGTCATTGTGTTGGGGCATGTTATCATGAAGGGGAAAGACCCTTATCTTGAAAGCGTCCCTGATGCGGTTGAACTCGTGTTTCTCCTTCCGTTCACAGGCGACCGGAGAGATATTAATCACTTCTGTTTTGCATTCATGAAACTCGATGCAGACAGCAAGGTTCTTTAACTCCTCTTCCTTCTCCTCTTTTCCTTCCAGGCAGTGTGACTCTTCCGGGACTAACTTCACCTCCTGTTCCTCGCAGACCAGGATCTCCCTTCCACAGCAGTCGATCGCCAGCCCCGGCTTGACATAAACCTTCCCGTCTTTCTCATACACATCCAGGCCGCAGACGACTCCCCAGCCATTAACCATCCTGTTAATAAGCCATCTCTTTTCATTAAAATAGCTCTGCTCCGCGGAAAAGTCCCGGACCGTCATCAATTTTCCAAAATAAAAGTTGTTCCGTTCAAAGTATGGAATTTCACAGATGCCGCAACGTTTTTTGTCGTCCTTCTTCATACCTGACCTCCTATATCGCTTTAAATCAGTTTTAGATCCCTGTTTAATACCGAATGCCGCTCAACTTTGCCGCATTGTTCCCCCCCCATAAGAACGATTCCTGATCCGATTGCAGTCCTGTCTCCAAGGTGGAGAGGCAGGTAATCCCCAATCCGCGTATTTATCCCGATATAATCACTGCCTATCCTCATCTCACCGTGATTGATGAGCCGGTTTTCGGTATGGGCCGGTTTTTCATCATCCAGGATCCGCCTTAATCCCTGTTCATATAAATTAAACTCCTCTGCTGAAAGATTAAGGAATACCGTAAAACGATGGACAAGAGGTAAAAACGGATCTTCAGGCGACTGAACTGAATCACGCAGCGCAACCCTGCCGATGATTGAATCATCGCCGAGCCGGAATCCGCGAACAGGCGTCCGGACAAGAATACTGCTCACCCCCAGTCTGAACGCTCCGCCCAGAACCACCGGTTTTCCTTCCCTTGAATGTTCCAGTATCAACGGTCTCTTTCCGGTATATAGTTCGATTAATCTCTTTATGCCTTCCGGAGTACCTTTGAGCTTGTAGAGTGCGGACGCCTCGACAATAAATTGACGTTTCCTCTCCTCGGGCCAGTCTTCTTCCAGTGCCAGATTAAGCCATGAAGCAAGCCATTCAAGAAAGCGCCGGGGAGCGATTTCAGGGTCGAGATACCTGAACAGGTTGATTATCTCTGTCTCAAGATCGAAAAAGACCGACTCAAAGATAGAGAGAAATCTCTCGAGAAATTCCCTGCTGACAGGGTCCTCCTGATATATAGCCGGCAGATAACGGAGATAGGAGATGCGGGGATAATAGACCTTCATCTCTGTTACTGAAGGCCTCGCCGCCTCATCATAAGTCGACATGCTGATTTTTAACCAGAAATAACGGCCGGTCTTCCCTCTGAAAAGCATGTCCCCCGGGTTCTTTTCAGGCCCGATCCAGGGGATGTTACTATCAATAAAGTCTGCCTTTTCCTGGACGGATCTGTCCGGATCCGTCAACGCCCCATCAATCGACTGTTTTAACGACGGATCATCCGAGGCATAAAAATAGATATCCAGCACGGTCTTTGGCGGCAGGTCCGACTTTAATGCCAGCCTGTGCCACCGGCAATTACTTATTCCGCTGTCCAATGTCTTCGTGTAATAATATCCTTCTTCCAGTGTAAACCCCTGCCGCGCTCTCAGAAGGGCGATCCCCTTTTCAGTGCTGGCGTAAAGGTCTCCCTTTGAATTAACGGCAAGCCCGTAAACCGGACCGGTTAAACCGGGGATATGTATCTTTCCTGTATAGCTTCCGTCGGCGTCGAATTGAAAAATCACTCCGGACAAGGCATCACCAACGAATATGTTCCCCTGTCTATCAATAACAATAGTAGAAGGCTGGAGCCCGGCGGGGAATTCCCCTGTCAGCCCGGAATATTCTCCTTCCGCCGTAAACTTGAGAAATCCTGTATATCCGTTGTCGACAACATAGATATAATCTTCTTTTCCGATAGCCAGAGCAACAGGTTCTTTTAGTTGCGTATCTCCAAAGCTTTTTATAAAGGCGCCGTTATTGCCATACTTAAAGACCTGTGTTGATTTTCGATCCAGGACATAGAGATTCCCTTCCCTGTCCAGCCCGATATCAACAGGGGCTTCAATGTCGTCAATGATGTATTTGATCTGGTAATGTTCCCGTGAGAATGCCTTCACCCTGTGATTACCTGCGTCAAGCACCCATAATGTAAATTCGTCAATAATTATCCTTGATCGGGAGAGCGGTTCTCCGCCGGAATCGCATCCGCCGGCAGTGGCGGCGGAAATCTTTTCGAGCCTTTGTATCCCGGGGTCGTATCGGTACAGTTGACAGTCCGCGGCATCCATAAAATAGATCAGGCCGCATTCACCCACCGCCAGTCCGGAGGGTTGCTTACCTCCGTTCACTTCCTCCACCCATTCAACAAAGGTAACCATGGGGGAAAGGGTTACCCCCCCGTCTTTTATATCTTCGAGACGGTACAACAGGCCGCTCCCCCACTGTCCGGGCGTTTTGAAAATCTGAATCTTAAATTCCTGCTCTGTCATTACCTTCCTCTGTTTTTCCTATACTGTATTTATCCGCAATATTATTAAATTCTGTCGTCATCACAGGTTTTTTCACTGCTTCCGCCCGCTGTTGTCGCAACATCCGGGTTAATATCTATCATGTGTTCACCTGAAAATACCAGTGAAACCGGTGAAATCCTGATCGCGTCACCTTCCAGTCGATACCCTTCCGCGCTGATCGAAACACCCGTCGCATAATCAACACCTTCAACTTTATCTATAACCTGATATATCTCCGATATATAAACAGCACGCCCAAACAGCCATCCCTTGCCGTCCGGCCCTCCTTTTAAAGGGTCAAGGAATGTTTCAAGCGCCTTCATGAGACGTTTTTGCACTTCTGCCGGGCTACTTTTTTTCCTGATATGAATACCGGCGGTTACAGACACCTTTACATATTCAGGGCCGATAACATGCACATCCGTTGTGATGAGCCTGTGTTTATTCAGATGATCGAGGATCGTCAGGAGAAAGCCCTCACCCGGAACAGGCGTGGTCGTGCCTTCCCTTACATACGGGACCGCAACAACCGTAACGGTACCGGGTATGGAGATACAGGGATAAGCGGGATGATAATCCGGTATCACCTTCGCCCTTGCGACACGCAATCCCGGCGTCGACAGCGCCATCAGTTCATAATCCGTTGAAGTAATGCATCGGTACGGTGTCCTGAAATCCTTTTTTGCCCTCGCCTTTGCATCTTCTATTGTTTCGGCGGTTCTGCCTCCTGCCGCAGCCTCCAGGTTTATCCCGGAATATCCCTCAAACCCTGCTTTATTAACCCTGAACTTCCATCCTTCAGGAATGTTCCCCTTCAGGCCGAGGGTGGTTTTATAAGAGACATTAATAGATTGTGATTCAAGGGGGATACGGCCGTTCAGGCCATTGCCAAAGATTATCTCGCCTTTTTCATGATCAAATATATAATGCAGGTCATCCGGGTCCGATGAATCAAAGTCACCGACCTCATCCCAGATATCCCAACCACCGGATCCATTCTCCAGATAAACCGTCTGGCTTCCCTTTATAACCGGCGTCTGCTTCAGCAGCACCTTATGTCCGGGGAACCCGCTTCCGGCACCGTAAGACTCATCTTTTGCGGCCTCGACCTGGACCGCCAGGACGGTATTCAGCATGATCCTGTTGATCAACGGCGCAATCTCATAGTCGCCTTCCTTCAGCCGGCAGCGTATCCAGAAGAGGCCGTCTCTTTCATCCATGAAAGCCGGCCCGTCAAAGACTATTCTCCCGCTTTTCATCAGGGCTAAAGTGGTATCCTTTTCAACAGTGACTTCATTCCATATCCCTCCGCTCAGATACTCCCAGGCTACTGCAGCGGACGGCAGGACCTTTTGCTGTTCCCCGCCGTGGCTTCCGGGGGCAGGCAGATCGTCTTCATAAAGAATAAAACTGAGATGAATCTTTCCACCCGCGGGAAGTTTATCATCAAACCCCAGTAAAAGCTCCGAGCCTTCAGCCGGTTTATCGCCAAAGGCGGCAAAAGATATATCATCTTTGCTGTTCGCCTCGGTATTGTCGACCGTCTGTGATCCATGAACGGTTTCAATCGATTTCAGGGCCACGGGAATTAACGTGAATTCTTCCTCCGTCATAAAAACTATCTTTTCCTGCCCTGTTTCGGTAATAAGCTCTGTCCCTGTCCCGATAATCTTTTCCGTTGTCACGTTTTCAAATGTTATCTCCACGCCCGCGGGTTTGACAGTATATGGATACAGGCCTACGAGTTTGAGAAACTTCAGGTATTGCGCGTCCGTCAGCCTGTTAAGCTGATATATCTGCATCTCAGCCAGCCAGGAAAAGAGCTCGATAAAAGTAATCCCAGGGTCATGGACGTTGTGGTCGGTCCATTCAGGTGCATACCGGGTTATCAGTGACCGGGCTTCATTTACTAATTCATCAAATTTTTTGTCGTCGAGATCCGGAACCGGCAGACCCATACTTATGACCCTCCGTTAATCGCATGAATTTTAACTGCATGAATCCCGTTAGCTACCAGGAAATTCCTCTTTATCTCAAGAACATCTTCGCCGTCCGCTCCTTCAGCACCAATCTTTAAGTTTTCGACGTGATCAACTCC
Source organism: Nitrospirota bacterium (assembly GCA_024275975.1). Classification (GTDB taxonomy): domain Bacteria; phylum Nitrospirota; class Thermodesulfovibrionia; order Thermodesulfovibrionales; family UBA6898; genus JAJRYC01. The sequence continues at coordinate 10,785 of JAJRYC010000044.1, forward strand.
GTCGATATCTTCGAGCAGGGCGTAAATATCAGAGACGGAGACATCACGGCCAAACTCCCAGCCCTTGCCTTCAGGTCCTCCCGTCAATGGATGGAAGAAGGCATTCATCTTCTTCCTGACCTCACGTTCCACTTTAGACGAAACGTCTATGGATACGACAAATACATCAACGGAAACATTGATCTTCATGTAAAAAGGGCCGTCTACATTAACATGCCTGACATATGAGAGGGTATTGGCACAGTGCCCTTCAAGGTACTTGCGCACCTTTCTTTTCAATTCCAGTGAAGGCAGCGGCTCCGGCGTCTTCTCATCAGGGACTATAATCACCGTGACCCAGCCGGTCTCGGTCTCCCTCTCCCTGCCTGCGGTTATTCTGTTGTTGGTATTTGGAAGGCATCTGGCTTTCGCCACTTTTCTTGATGACTGTTTCGCAAGCCATTCAAAGTCCTCCGCGGTTACCGCGCGGTTCCTGTGGCTGATCATCGCCGGCCCTGTCTCCAGCATCTGATCGACTGTTGCGGTATCCGCGCCTCCGCCGGCAGCAACGTGGTTTACTGCTTTGTTGACGCCGGCGACCGATGACTTGAGCGACTTAATCTCCTCCGCCTTCACATTTCCCTGCGCTCCTCCGCCGGTCTGATAGGAGACCGCCCTGATATTGTCATCTCCGGCAGGAGGAATCATGCCGTTCAGACCATCGCCGAACAGAACCTTCCCTGTGGCCCGGTCAAGGGTGTAATGGCGGCTCTTTGGCGTTGAATCAAAAAAGTCCTGGACTTCCGACCACAATACCCGGACTTCTTTTACTTCTCCACTGTCGTCCTTTACTTCATATAATGCGTCTTCGCCGGAGGCATCGACCAGATGTTTTTTCTCCTCATCGGAAAGGACCTCGCTCACCACTATCTTCTCTCCCTCAAGGACGGGGGTCTTCAGGAAGGAAAAGGTCTGTGAAGGCTCCCCATCGCTCGATCCGAGGATCTCGTCCTTGATCGTCTCCGCCTGGATCGCCCATGTTGTATTGGGATAAATACCGCCCAGGCAGGGTGAAGCTTCATATTCACCTTCTGCAAGGCTGCCCTTTATCCAGTAGAGATAACTGCCGAATAAGGACCGGCCGGCAAAACCGGATGGCACTATGAACTCCAGCATATCCGCCCTGATCAGGCCTTCGGTGGAATCGAGATAACTCATCTCACCCCATTTTTTATCCGTGCTATATGTCCATTCCAGTTTCGGCTTCTTCTCATCGGTATATGAAAGTTCCGATGCGTCAAAGAAGATCCTTACAGGACCGCCACTGAATGATTTTCCGAAACCAAGATAAACCGTACGGTTTTTTTCATCCAGCTGCGCAAAAGGAGAAAAGATTTTGTCCTTGCCGATGCATGTGTCGGTCTGGTCTATATATGCGAGGTTGTTATAAGCAAGACATTTCTCGGGATACTGTTCGGTTATCACTTCATAACTGATAGTCAGGCTGTTTACAAGTGGCGGCCGGATAGTACTTTTGGTCGAAATAACCTGCTGGGCATAGCCGGACAATTCGGACGTTTTACTATTCCGGGAAAGAGCAAAGGTCTCTTTTCCATAGTCGCCGCCCACAATCCTCGCCCTTAGCCAGTAACTCTTCTGCCCGGCAACTTCAGTTTCGTCGGTATCAGAAGGCAGGTCAAATTTTATCTCTCCGCTCTTGAGGAGATTCGATGTTTTATCGCTGATTCCTTTTATCGCAACCCATCCTGTCTTATTCCAGTATTCCCATGTGAGTACAGGGTTAACACTAGTTTCATCAGGGTCTTTATATTCATTCCAACTCTCCGCAAGTCCTATAACTCTTCCGGCCAGAGAATTCCGGCTGCTTGCTGCAAATATGTATTTTGTGGTCGAATGCATCGGCGGCGGAAGGACAAAAGGAGAAAATTTGAGCATTACATGCCCCTGGGCTTTATGATTTTTCCAATTTGCGTCAAGCCGTTCCCACAGGCAGTTACCGGAGTCTCTGATGAATATATGCCTTCCGGTAAGATTGACGGGATCATCGAAATATCCATGAGGATCTGAATCGACATATGCTCCGGGAGGAAGGCCCAGGCCATTCCAGCTGTTGATTAGCCCGTTAAACTCCCATAATCTGCCGTCAGACCCTTTTGCATAGACCTTTATGCCGGAAGTTGAGACCGCCGCATAAGGCCTTGAATCGACTTTAACTCCATTTACGCCGTCCGGCAGGCCGTAATCGGTCCATATTCCGGCTGATTTATCACCTGCCTCACAGTCCAGTCCATATAAGCGTCCGTCCGAGCCGCCCGCGAATATTCTTATTCTGATCTTGTATGAAGCAGTAAGTTCGGCATAGACCGCGTAAGGAGAAGATTGAATGGACGCACTGTGTTTTCTACGGCTCTGCCATTGGCCGGTCATATTGCCGGCATCACGATAAAACTCATACATGTTGCCGTCCGATCCTGTCACAAATACGGATATTATTATATTACCAACTGTATCATCACCATAAATCGCGGAAGGGTCGGATTTAACCTCCACTCCGTCCACAGGAGTTCCATGATCCAGCCACTGCCACTGGGATCCGTTATAGAACCTTTCAACAAGATGGCCGTTTTCAGCCGTTACAAAGACATAAACATTCCCTGTCGATCCCTGATTATCAGTCACGGCAGCAGGCGCTGCTTCAGAGACTATCTTTGTATCCGGCGGCAGTCCATGGTCGGTCCAGTCAGAGCTGTAATCCGAGGAAGAAGCGATTTCCACCTCAACGAGTCTTCCGTAAGTCCCCCTTGCAAATATCTTTATATATTCCCTCTGCCCGGAATAAATCACGGCGGGCGTTCCCAGAATCCCTCTCGGTTCCAGGTCGAAGTCAAGTTTTATCTTTGCGCCCTTTTTAGAAAATATCTCCTCGCTCGCAACGCAGAGATTATCAAATATCCTGGGCTCTGTACCGAATGGATAGAAGGGCTGCGTAATGTCAAGGGAGATATCATTATTAAATGCCTGGTCGGGCATAAGCTTGTCCCCTGAAGACTTCACCACAAATGTGATGGTATTCAGTTCAGGCAATTTCCGGGACGGGCCCACAGGCAACGGCTCTTTGACCCGGCAGCGGATCCAGCGGCTTTTTATACTGTTAATCTCTTTCTCCTTGATCTCACCTTCAGCCGTCTTGATAAGCTCTATCGCTCCATTGGCGCTCAGACCCTGCGTTTTATCTATCGCGATAAACTCGCGCCAGTCTTCACCTTCATCTCCTTTGGCTTCACCCCAGTATGCCCATGACACCTTCAGCGGAGTAACGCCTGTTTCTTTCCCTTTGTGGTGTGCTACAGAGAGGATAAATTTCGCCCTGCTCTTTACATTAAAGAGATCCTTGTGCCCTATATAAAGGCTGTGCTCCTGCATATTTCCGGCCTCAAAGACCGTGAATTTCATAATCTTCTCCACAACCGTATCAGGGGGGTGGGAGTATAACAGCTTATCCGTAATCGTAATGATGGTTCCGGAGATACCGGAAATTGCAGCGTATTCGGTCTTACCGCTCTCAGACTGGCTGTCGGCAGTACCGCAGATTGAGCATCCGGAAACAGAAGAGCCTTCCCCTGCACTTCTACCGGTGATCTTAATAAAATCGCCTTCTTCCAGGTCCGTGACATGATCAAGCTGAAAGTTATTCGCGCCTGATGATGCGGACAGAACCATTTTGTATGTCTGCTGCCCCAGGCTCTCTGAATCTTCGTCAAGGAAATCCGGGGGCGGCAGGTAAATGGCGTCTTTCGCCGGATCTATGCTTATCACTTTCTTGATCCCGCCCGGAATCGCCAGAAGGTTCTGCTCTGTCTCGAATGGGAGTTCGTCATGTTCTTCTGTCTTGGCTGCGGCAGCCTGTGTTTTTTTCGGTATCAGAATCCCGTTTTCCGTGCCTTTGGCAAGCTTGAACGTAACCGGCACCCTGGCCGGCTGCGCCGGAAGGAGCTTGATCCCGAGCATATCCAGGAATGCTATGAAGTTCTTGCGCGGCACCTGGTTGAGACGGTCGAGCACATTCCCGGAAATATATGAAAATATCTTAATTAAGGCCGCTCCCGGGTCTTTATCGTCATATCCAGGCCACTCAGGTGTATAATGGGGGGCCTTATCCTTAAGGATCTTGACCAGATCGCTAAAACTTCTTTTGTCTATTTCAGGCGGTTCAGATATCATTTCTCTAACTTCCCTCTTTCAGATAAAACGGATATACGAGATTAAAACGGTTATTGGTGCTCCGCACAATGTAATCAATACTGATTAACAATCTTCCTTTGTCAGCCTCTTCCGTCGAGACCTCGACCTTCTGCAATTTTATCCTCGGTTCCCAGAGAGTCAGGGCCTCCTGAACACTGTTCTCCACCAGTGTGATGGTAGCCGTATTAATGGGAGCGAAGACATAATCGTAGATTCCGCATCCGAAATCAGGACGCATAACACGCTCGCCTTTCGCGGTCCCGAGGATTATCCAGATAGCCTCCTTTATATCCTCTTCATATTGAGACATGACTATCTTTCCGTCGAAACCCGCCCTCACCGGATATTTCCATCCTGCTCCCAGAAAGTCTTTAGCCATTAAACATCTCCTTGTTAACCGATTAATACTGTCGGACAGCCCATAACAATGGAATTCGGGGGTCCGCTTTCGACAACCATGTCGCCCTGACGCGCGGCAGGAAGATTATTGATCAATACTGTCGCGCTTCCCATGGCAACGACTCCACCGACATGCGGAACAGGCCCCGGCAATATCAGCGGACACACATGAAAATCAGATGCCGCCCTCCACGCGGGCATACCCCCGATAAGGACATTAACGCTCCCCGGTCCGGGACTTAACGGAGTCCCGTGGCTCGTCACGTCTCCGACTCTGGCTGCGGGCTGGCCCAAATTCAGCACACCCCTTTCAGCCGTCCGGCGGCATATACCCTGTATATCGCTATGCTATTCGTCATAAGCTAATTTATCTTCACAGGCAGACCCTGAATCGTCAAAACAGCGTTCGACTTAAGGGTCAATGAACTCGTCCCCTCTATCTCAACGATATTGGCCTTGATCTTGAGCTGCATTACGCTCTCGATATTTATCGAGTTCTGTACCGAGTCAACAGTCATTTTGTTGTTTCCCGTCTTATCGATAATCTCGATCTTCTCCTGGCCGGAAGAGTCGTCAAGGATGATCCTGTGTCCGGCATTTGTGCGTATTTCGAGTTTTTCCTGTTGGGCCGTATCATTATCATCGAATATGATTTCATGGCCACTCCGCGACTTTATCTTCCTGATATTGTTCTGTCCGTCACTGTTCGTCTAGGGAGGAGTATCAACCCCGTTCCAGAGCATACCGATCACAAATGGATGATTTATATCTCCGTGTTCAAACGCGACAAGTACTTCATCCCCAACCTCCGGAAGGAAAAAACTGCCGCGTCCCGAACCGGCCATCATCGTCGCAATACGCGCCCAGTCGGTTTCATTGTCATCCGAAAGCCACGGGAACCTTATCCTCACCCTCCCCAGCCCGTCGGGATCCTGATTGTTCGTGACAATGCCGGCGGCAACACCGTATGCCCGCCTTATATCCTGTTCCTGTCCGCCCAATGCATCCATAATACTCATAGTGCGTTCCTCTTAACGGAAAAGCGTGTCCTGTAACCGCTGCTGTTTATTGTATGCGTCGTGCCTTTCACATAATACTTACCGCTAAAGCGCTTCCCCAGCTTTTCAAGACATATGGTCACGCCAGTCCTTATCTGCGGTATCCCTATGCATTCTCCTTCTCCTTCGATCAGGGAATCGCTGGCTTTGTTCAGCTCTGCCAGCGCCATCGAATTCGCGTGTTCCACCTAGTTTACTATCCGGTTGGTTATAACCCTTTTCGACGGCCCATGTCTCTCCTCCGCTAACTGGCTCCCCGTGCTTCTCCCGGGCTCCTGCGATCTTTCACTGCCAGCCGTTGCCTTGCCGACGATCGGGGTATTGGGATCACGCGGGTTATGTCCTCTCACTTCCACCTCCGTGACTAATCCCGTGGTCTTCAGAACCGGGCGGAAACTGATAATATCCCTGCCGAGTTCAAGTGTTATTATCTCCTTTGTGTCATCTTCAGGCTCGATAAAATACATTGTCTGTCCGTCCATCTTAAACTCAAACCCCACTCTTCCCGCAATATCTTCAAGAAAGGCATAGTAACTCACATTGCTTTGCTTACGAAGGACGGATTCATAGCAGCCGGTCTCATCCACAACAGCATTCAGACCGGCCTCTGAAGCGATAGTTTTGGCTATATCGCTGTATGACCGGTCGACGAACGTCCTTTCCGGGGACCTCCTCTTCATATAATCATAGGAAAGATCCTGTCCACCTATTTTCAGCGTAGGGGCATCGCCTGTAAAAAAACTCGGTTCTATACTCGTGATATTCCCCGTCAACATAGCAGACATATCGCTTCCATACCCGAATTTTATATTCATATTGTTCCCGACATCAAAAAGATCATGATCAAGCCATTTAAACTTCTGGGTGGTCATATCAAAGCCATCATGGATCGTCAGGCTGAAACTCGCCCCTTCATCCAGTTTTTCTTCCACCGTCACGTCCAGAATCGCCTTCGATATATTCGCGGACAGCTGCTGGTTATCGATCTCCACCTCAAATCTCGGGGCATAAAAATTCGCCGTCTCTAATGATAATCGCTCTAACGCCACCTTTTCACTCCTTTACAGGGATCACAAGCTCCCGGCCCGGTGTCAGCATACGCGGGTTGTCAATGCCGTTCTTTTCGGCTATCAGCCGCCAGTCTTCGGGACTCCCGTATTCCCTGGCCGCTATCGACCAGAGGCTGTCTCCCTGCCTGACCGTCCATCTATTTGTCAGGTCGGATGACTGGAGGGATATCTCCTTAACCTGCACGTCCACTTCCCTGTATTCTTTTAACGTAACACTCAATGTTGCCCTGACCGGGAACCCCTCCGGCACGAACATGGTGAATCTCTTAGACACCCTTTCAATAATGCATTGAAAGATAAAGGCCCCCCAGATAAAAAGGCATATCGGCGGCGCATGGAGATCAGAGTCGATATCCATCAGGCCCTTTGCGGCATCGGGCAGCTTGCTGAACATACTTCCGGCGTCCCATCCCGTGATCCTGTCCGTAAAAATCCTGACGTCGGTCCCCAACTCATAGGTATCGAAGAAGAGGTCCATGGTCACAGACCTTGCGTTCCCTCTCACAAACTGAAATACTGGGGATGGAAGGCCCGGAATATTCACCTCGGCAAACTGGTTGCTCTTCTCAACGCTTAACTCCTTGGGGTTAAACAGGCATGGCACTATCAACAAAGGGTTGTCTTTTCTTGTCAGAAAGGCCTTTACCAGCATCTACAGCCCCCTCCTTTCCCGTTCCATCCTGATCTTCCTCTCTATATTTTGATATACCTGCTCTGAAAGCCGGCTGATATCAACGATCTCACGCTTTACATCCATATTCCCCGAGGCACCGGCAGGCTGTAATTTTTCCTCGACCGCCGCCCGGGTTTCGGTAACGACCTTTTTGATTTGTTCGACCTCTTCCTGTATCTTCCTCCTGCTGTAAAAATAAAAATCCTCGGTTTCAGCCCTGATGTCTGTTTTTTTCAGTACACGGCTGAGTTTGATAAAATTCATGCCGACAGCGCCAGTGCCCTGTCTTTCTCTCTGCCCTGCGTCTCTTTTTTGACTGAAGAAAATATTGGTGTTGCTTCTGAAATTCTTAAAAGTCCGGGCAAGAAGATTTTTGCTCATATGAAACGGGGTGCTTATGTTAAGCGTTGTCTTCATCTTCGCCAGGGTAAACCCCGGTTTCGACTCAAACACGGAATTATATTCATGATGAGTATCATTCTTACCTGAAAACCGGGAACCGGCAAATTCCGATATGTGAGTATCTGCCTTCATGGAATTCAGATGCTGAACACTACTCCGGTAATCAGCAGACATATAGTCAGACGTTCCGGCATATGAGTAAGAACGCCGGGTTGAAGGAGCATAAACAGCCGTACGCACTAAAGTAAGACCTGATACCGAATTCACGTAAGCATATCCCGGCGGAAGCGTTTCCGGCAGCTTCTCTCTCTGAACTATCCGCATTGACTTATACAGATTCCTGATCCTCTCTGAAAAAGCCGTCTGCCGTCTTGAGTTATGGACGAGATTTTCAGATTTAAACCATAATGATAAATTTTTCATGAATTGTACGGTCTGCGCCGTAAAAAAGGAGATCAAACTCTGCTTATGAAAATGAAGCTTCATCAGAATATTCATATGCACCTTTTCAGATAAAATCCGTCCCCTGTTTTTTCGGAAAACCATCATGGGCAACCGGAAATGGTCTCTTTTCCCGGCCCGGTACTTATTGATAATCTTTTTATGAAAGTCCGGATCAGAAAGTATAATTTCTTTATGCCGTTTCATCTCTAACCGTCCACTCCGCATGCCGAATTGCCTGACCTCATCCCTTCTTGATGCCGTTATGAGCCAGTTCGACCGCTTCAAAGGCCACCGTGCCGCTGTTACTCCTGAGTTCCGGTCCGGTCCACTTTACCGGATAAGCCTGTGAGAAATTCCAGCGCCATTTTTCTTCTCCCCTGGAATCCAGGAGGAGAACAGAACCATTTTTCCGTGTGAACTTTCCATTTACCACATCCTGATGCCATTTCCACATTTCGTCCAGGTCTGTTATGCCGCGTTTCAGTGTTATATGCTGGTATTTCGTCCTCTTCGGCAGCTGGTGAACAAAATCATTAACGCCACCCTCCTCATAAGGTTCCGTCTCTGTCTCCAGTTGCAGACCGCTAACCTCGGATACCTGGGCAACGGTTATTCCTCCGATCTCTATCCTGAATCTGAAAGCTGTATATGGATACGGTTTATTTCCTGTTGTCATAAGTCTTTCCCGGTAAATTATCAAGCAAAGTGAATATTATTTAATATCGAGGATGCTCCTATCCCTGTCACCGCTCAGCCGGCGGTTAATCCTGGATATCTCCTCAACCCACTGCTGTCTTTCACTGTGTTCCATATTAATAATCTCTTCATACGGCCAATGAAAATGATATGCTACAAAGGCTACCTCCTCGTACAATCTGTCAAGGGGGTAGCCGGTTATTCCCCCTGGGGAGGTTCCTCCACTTCAAACTGATGCTCGCATTTCGGACATACAGTCTTTATCCCCGCGGTGCCGTCTTCATTGATCCTCCTGTAGAACTCCTGCAGATAAGAGAGATCAGCGGCAAAGAGATTCTCAATGATTTTTGTATTAATGCTCTCCAGAGTCCCGAGCCTCGTAATGACCCTGGAAAGCAATATTATCACGTGGTACGCGGGGTTCGACTGCACCCTCGGGTCCTTCATCGGCAGGATCTCGTCAGCCGCGGTGGCCAGACGCATAACGCCTTTTTTATGCAGATTGCCCGTTTCATCCACGTATCCCCTGGGCAGGGTGAATTCGTATTCAGTCTGTAACGCCATTATACCGCCTCCCGCCTAATCATGATACGCGCTTAAACCCTTCATGGACAATTTCCATCGACTCAATGGCAACCTCATTACCCTTTGCGCTAAAGTCCGGCGGGTCGTATTTGGTGGGCCATGCCCTCACAATATCCCAGCGTGCCTTATCGCTACCAGCCTCGTCAATAAGGATAATCGATATGTTTTTCCTGGCGCCTTCAGCCCCGGTATCCACGACCTGCTGCCTCCAGTTGTAAATATCCATTGAGTCGGTAATCCCCCATTTCAGTGTGATATTTCCATATTTCGTCAATCCCGACAACTTGCGGTTGACCGGGGCTTCATCTCCCTCTCTGTAGTCAACAGGGTCTGTGGTAGTGTCCGCGAAACTGCATTCACTGAACCCCGCCTGTGTGATTCCATCGATCTCTACACGGAAACGGAATTGTCTGTAAGGATCCTGTCTTGGCATTATATTCCTCCTTTTATATCATTAAAGATAGCAGCGTTAAAATACCTTCATTCCCTAACCCACCTACTCTGCAACAGATGACCCGCCTGCCCACTGGGCTATACGGAATATCACAAACTCAGCCGGCTTGACAGGGGCAACGCCGATGACGCAGATAAGTCTTCCATTATCAATATCATACTGGGTCATCGTAGTCCTGTCACATTTGACGAAGAAGGCCTCTTCCGCCTTTGTCCCCATAAGCGCCCCATCCCTCCATATATTGGTAAGGAATTCCGTGATTGAGGCCTTCACCCTGCCCCAGAGTTTCTCATTATTCGGTTCAAATACGACCCACTGGGTGCCTTCGTCAATTGACTCCTCCATGTAGATAAAAAGCCTTCTGACATTGACATACTTCCAGAGGGGATCACTCGAAAGAGTTCTGGCGCCCCAGACACGGATGCCCCTTCCAGGGAAGAAGCGGATACAGTTAACGCCTCTTGGATTCAGTATGTCCTGTTCGCCCCTGGTAATCGTGAATTCAAGGTCCGTCGCGCCGGTCACCTTCTCGTTTGCCGGTGCTTTATGTACACCGCGCTCAACATCACTGCGGGCGTAAATACCGGCTATATGTCCGCCGGGCGGAATCGCCTTCTGCAATTGGGTAAGCGGGTCCACAATCTTGATCCATGGATAATAGAAAGCCGCGTATTTTGTCTCAAAACTGTTTCTCGGATTCAGAGTGCTGATGATACTTGATCCGTCGTCGGCATCAACAATCGCAAACCTGTCTTTTAAGGTCTCGCAGTGCGTGATAACGGACTGTACCAGGCCGGCGACTGAATTGGCGTCGGGAACATAGACGATCGAAATTTCATCGATCTCTTTAAAAGCGGTCAGGCCTTTCCTCTGTCCAGGCACATCGTCCGCCACGCTGTCCCTCTTGTAATCGGAATCCGTCAGAGGCGTTGTGCCCGCAGTGCCTTGTGTTGCAAAGGGAGTTACGGTGCCGGGACCGTCGGGTAGATCGCCTGAATCACCGGACTCCTGACTGAGGACGATCAGACTGGAGATGCCGTTCACCTTATTTTCATAATAATCCGGTGATTCACTATCAACCGAAAGATCGTCAAATACCTCTTTAATGGTGGGCGCGGCAATAGTGGAATCCGCATCCGGGTCGCCAAGAACGGAAGGCAGCCCTTTTTTCCAGTAAAAAAGACGCAGCTTAAAGAGCGGGTTGGATGTCGTTGAAAAGGTTCCTGTCTCTACAATCAGGGCGATATTGTTACCCCATGCTCCTTCTCCCAGAGCCTCTACGGTCAGGGCGTCGGCTCCGCCGGACGTCAGTTTATGGCTGGCCAAACCAGCATCGCTTGGAGTGATCCGGCCTATATAACAGCGTTTACCCCCATTGGAAAAGAAACCTTCCACCGCGTAAGGGAGATAAGGCGTTCTTCCGCTTACAGTAAAATAGGAGCCGTAAAGCCGCTGGAAATTCAGCCAGCCGGTGACGAGCCTCGGCTTTGTCGGGCCTCTTTCTGTTTCTCCCAAAAATCCCGCTGTGCTGGTGCTGACCCCTTCGATCGGTTTGGACCCGATCTCAAATTCTTCCACATACACACCTGGCGATAAATACTCCGGCATGGCAAACCTCCTTTTCTAACTAAAGGTTATAATTAAAAATCTCTCAACAGCCTTCCGGTCACGGGAAGACGATGATACCAGTTGAAACCGATTTCCCCTCCTCAACGGTTATATTGACATTCTTTGTATTTCCATCCTTTTTAATCTCAATCGTTATATCTTCTTTCTTGATGCCCTTAAAATAGAGTACGAACTCTCCTCTGTCATCGGTCACTGTCTCATTCGGCTTACCTGAAACCTTCACCTCTGCATCGGCAACCGGACCTGCATTCACAACTATTCCCCTCACAAGAGTGGCGTAAGCCGGAAACGGATAAGCTGTTTTGGGCTTTATGACGACCGGAAGAACGGGATTTTTCGGGTCGAGAACGGATGTATCGACTGTTTTTTCCTCAGTATAGTATAAATCCGAATTGATGGCAACCGTATAATTACCGGCATCCATGTCTGTAAACAGATAATACCCCCCGAGGTTCCGAAAGGCGTTTATATCACCCTCTTTTATCATCACCCTGATACGGCCCAGGGGTTCCCGCATGGTAAAATCATCCACCAGCCAGACAGCCAGCGTGAGATTTGTGGAGAGTGTATCTCCGGGATAAGCCGTGAATTTATCCTGGTCATAGGGCCAGATCAGAGCCATTTCATGTCCCTTCTTTCTTCGGCACCATGTGGGAGTGACTGGCCTCTTTCGAGACAACCCTCTGCATGCCTAGTTCACGTGATGAATCGATTCTCACCGGGGTAACCATATAACTGACGGACAGCCTGTAAGCCACATCCTGAAAGGCGCTCCATATCTTTGTCAGGTCGTCCAGGGAAATCGGATTAAAAAGCAGCTTCACCTCTTCATCAGAGCCGGAAAGCGCTCCCTGCAATATGCTGCCAGTCAGCACCTTGTTGTCATGAAATATCTGCATAGCCTTTCCGAGTATGTACTTCTCCTGTGTTTTGTCATTGCTATACGGGGTAACGAGATATAAAAGGTCCAATGCCATCGGAGGTACGCGCATAACGGTATCGCTCATTCTCAGCGGTTCTTCGTTCTTCAGGTAGATATTCTCATGTATCTGATAGAGAAAAATAGAGACTTTGTTCGGGCTGCCTCCGTCATCCTTTATCTCCCTTGGCGAATTCAGGGCGATCTCTGGCTTTGGACTGATACCCGCCCACGGATCGTCCGTTAAGATTTTCTTCAGTGTTTCTCCGACATCTCCGATAACAGCGAAATCACTCACTGGTCAGCTCCTTCCCCAAGAAGGTCATAATATACACCAAAGTCACCTTTCACACAAAGTTTCCCCAGTTTCCGCATCTCCCGTTTCACCGCCAGGATGATATGGCGCATAGTTATCTCCGAAGACTCATCCGCGGCATAAAAAGCAGCGGTTAACGCGATATTCTTGATATTCCCACCGGTAAGTTTAAATTTTTCCGAAAAGAACCGGTAGTCTATGTCATCCGAAAGAGGGGCGTCTTCAGGGAATATCTTTCTCAATATCAGTTCCCTCTGCCTGTCATCAGGGAAAGGAAAATCAACGGTAAAATGCATCCTCCTGGCAAACGCCTCATCAAGGTTTTTATTGAAGTTCGTCGCCAGCACCACAATGCCTTCATGTTCTTCCATCTTCTGCAGGAGATAGTTTGTTTCGATATTCGCATACCTGTCATGGGCATCCTTCACCTCGCTCCTTTTGCCGAAGAGCGCATCAGCCTCGTCAAAGAAAAGGATTACGTTGCCCGATGATGACTCTCCGAAGATACGGTTCAGGTTCTTCTCGGTCTCCCCGATGTATTTACTGACTATAGAGGAAAGGTCCACCTTGTACATTTCGAGATTAAGTTCATGCGCTATAATATCCGCGGCCATGGTTTTACCGGTGCCTGAAGGGCCTGAAAAAAGCACATTCAACCCCCTGCCGAGTGCAAGTTTCTTTTCAAATCCCCATCTGAAGTAGACAAGGTGTTTATGTTTGATGTAGTTACATATCTCTCTTAACTGCTTCGACCTGTCATCCGGCAGCACAATATCATCCCATGTATAAAAATTGTTGACCTTTCTTGAATAAACAGCCAGCTTCTGACCGGATTGAAGACCGCATGCCTTATAAATATTGTCAATTGTGATCTCACCGCTATCCAGAAATTTTTTCGCATAAAAAACAGCGTTCTTTATCTGCGTCTCACTGAAGTTGAATCTGCCCGAAATAATATCGATCTCGGATTCCGGTATCCCGGCGCCATTGACTGTGTCGATCCATATTTTCCTTCTTTCGGCAAAGACAGGCAGTTTGAATTCAAACGGATACCAATCATATCTTCCGTCCGTATCCCCCGGCATCCAGATGGTCTCTGCGCTGATAAAGGTAGCCCAGGACAATTCGCTGATAATCTTCAGGAGAATCCGCTTAAGGAATTCCGACCTGTCATCTCCGGCATACAGTCGGTCACCTCGGGTGAAAAAAACAATGGCCGACTGGAGCGCTGCCTCGCGAAAGATATTTCTCAGAAGAGTCCGCTGGTCCTGTTCAAAAAAAATATCTTCAATGTCGGCGGTAAGCAGCGGCAGGCTGAATTCTTTACATATCGACAGGACAGTGGACTTTTTGTCTTCATATGCTTTTCCATATAACCAGAAGACGTGCTTCCCTGTCTCATCTCCTTCCGGATCAATGATTTTTTAATCTTTTCGTTTGTATCTTTCCGTATGCCGCCGGAAAGTTGAAAACCTTCAGGATAATATAACCGGGCCAGGTTTGACACATTGGCATTCCGGCCACTGTCTCCGGCGATAAAGCTTTTGATTCTCTCGTCAAGCCTGAATCCGTTGCTCAGGGAACTGCTCTCCTTCCGGACATCGGTTAAATGAATTAAATCAAAATAGAGAAGCGGGGCGTCCTGCGAGAAAAACCGCCATGCAGCCATTTTGTCTCTTGTATCCGGGCATAAAAGATCAAAGACAAGGTCAACGGAAGGCGCTTTCTTTGTTATATCATCGTTAAAATACCCATAAATTCTTTCATATCGCCTGTCAATCTCAGGGGCGATCGCGATAATCAGCGCACCAAGTTCAAGTGGCGTCAGCCCAAAAATCCGGGACAACCTTACCAAAGGGAAAAATTCAACATTGCTGCCGGTATTCGATATTTTAGCAGCTATTTCCGAACTTAGTTCTTCTATCGACCTGTCAATCGAATCGATCTCCGGGGCGTCCATTCTTACCGATGCCATTCCTGCAGAGGACTGAAGTATGGACATGACTTCTTCTTCCGTTACAAAAAATCCCTTTGTGGCGTCCTGGGTCTCATGGTTCGGATTTTTCCTTATTCGTAACTCTCTGAGAAGTCTAAGGTTGAGCAGCCCCAATTCATCATACAGATGATCAATAGAATCATCATAAGATAAAGGTTTATTCTGAATAGTCTCCGCTCGCATAATTCCAGGTAAAGCCGTTGATGTTTAGTCTATGAATGTAACATTATCAGC
Organism: Nitrospirota bacterium; assembly: GCA_024275975.1. GTDB lineage: Bacteria > Nitrospirota > Thermodesulfovibrionia > Thermodesulfovibrionales > UBA6898 > JAJRYC01. Next base: position 25,902 of record JAJRYC010000044.1, read on the forward strand.
ATTTTAATTCTTGCCATTTTCTGCTTTTTTTTTGACATATATTGCTTTCATGAAAAACATCGGTTCCCGTTAAAAAAACGTTCCGGGCATCGGACAAATTATACCTATCCTCTAAGAGTCTTCCTGTACACTACAGGGGGAACCACCATGAATTTTTTAAAGGTCCTTGTAAAGTGGAACTGGTTTGTGAAGCCGCATGCGAATGCTATATCACTTATAGAGAGGCCTTTTTCATTTAACAGTTCCATCGCTTTATTAATACGCAGCTTATTCAGATATACATTGAATGTCAGCCCCATCTCCTTTTTGAATTTCCTCTCAAAACACGATATGCTCATCCCCGCCTTCCCGGCGATCTGGGAAAGGCTTAACCTGGTATTATAATGACTGTGAATGCAGTCCACGGCCCTTTCCAGTCCGATATGCGGCGCATTATTTTTTTCATTTCTTATTCCTAATATATTTTTAACGCCTGCCTGAAATTCATCTGCTAAAAGGTGCTTTTTGAAATAATCATCCGCGCCCAGCCGGAATACTTCAACCGCGAACGCTTCAGATCCATTGCCGGTCATAATTATCACGGGCACTAAAGGCTTGAGTGATTTGAAAAAACCGAGGAGTTCTGCACAGAAGCCATCCCTGTCATGGTCAAGGAGCACCAAATCCACATTGGAATGAAAGAAAAAATCGCATGCCTTCTTCCGGTCCGGCATGAATATTATTTCAAAGCCATCCAGGGAAGAAGCAAGACTTTCACGGCATTCCCCGCCATCAGAATCTATCAGTAATATACTGCCTTCCCTCTTTTTCAAAAAACCATCCTGAACAACAGAGAATTAATTCTATACTTCAGCAACCATATAATAAGTTGAAAAAGAAGCTACTACAGCTAACATATCGAAAAATTCACTGAAAAGTCAATGCGTTATACATCAACATAATATTTTATCCCGGTTTTTTTCAGATAAAAGCAATTATTTTTGCCGGCTGAACTTCTTTTATCCGTTACGCTATGCGCTATGCGTCTTTATCCTTTGCGCTATGCTTTTCTTAGGTGCTATCTTAGTCTTTAGTCCTTAACGCTATGCGCTATGCGTCTTTATCCTTTGCGCTATGCTTTTCTTAGGTGCTATCTTAGTCTTTAGTCCTTAACGCTATGCGCTATGCGTCTTTATCCTTTGCGCTATGCTTTTCTTAGGTGCTATGCTTTTTGTCCTTAGTCTTTAGTCCTTAACGCTATGCGCTATGCGTCTTTATCCTTTGCGCTATGCTTTTCTTAGTGCTATGCTTTTTGTCCTTAGTCTTTAGTCCTTAACGCTATGCGCTATGCGTCTTTATCCTTTGCGCTATGCTTTTCTTAGAACCATAGCCATTCATATATCTGATTACAACTTGGAGGTTCCGATTGGGAAAAAGATTTATTTTGACAAAACACATGCAAGTCCAAGATAATTATTTATATGCCAACAATAAAAAATTCGGAAAATTTTAATAATAAAAAATATGGAGGCATAGTATGAACACTGCGGCTAAACTCCATGAAATTAAAAATGTGAGTGTTACTGAAAATAAGTTTAAGGAAAGGAGCTTGAAGCTATGTTGAAAAAAATAACAACCACCGTCTCTTTGCTGATTTGTATGACATTTCTTGCCGTTAATGCCTGGGGATTTGATCTACAGGATGGGAAATATGAAATTACCTCAAAAATTGATATACAAGGGATGCCGATGCAGACGCCTCCGGTCACCATCACCCAGTGCCTCACCCAACAGGATCCTGTGCCGAATCAATCCACCGGTGACCAGCAATGTAAGATCATCGAAATGAAAACCGAAGGCAAGACAGTCACCTGGAAAATAGAGTGCACCCAGCAGGGACAAAAGATGCAGAGCACCGGTAAAATGGTCTACTATGGCAATCACTTCGAGGGGACCACGCACACATCAATGGGTCCGCGATCCGGCAATATGACGATCACTACGGTTGTCAGCGGAAAACGTATCGGTCCCTGCCAGTAAGAGCTCCCGCCATACCGCAATATCTGATCGGTATGAATCTCTATAACCTCGGCAAGGGTTAAAAAAGGTGATGTCCAAAATTATCTAATAAAAACACTTTCTCTCCGGATAACTCCCCCAAACCTCCTTACGTTAAAACAGGTTGAACTTCTTGTTACGCTCTTTGCGCTTTTAACGTTGAACCTTGAACCCCGAACGTTGAACTTCTTTTTATGTTCTCTACGCTATGCCTTTCAGGGTGCTTTGCTTTTTGTCCTTGGTCCTTTAACGCTCTGCGCTTTGCGCTTTGCGCTATGCCTTTCTTTCATTCCCCTTTGATTATTTTAGGGATGCTTCCGAGACTGAACGCGTTTAAAATTCAAGACTGTTTGAGCTTTGCGCTTTCGTCTTAGTCGGTTACGTTTTGCTTTTGTTTGCGCATTGCGCATTGAACATTGAACATTGAACATTGAACATTGAACATCTTTTATCCGTTACACTTTGCGCTATGCGTCTTTATCCGTTGCGCTGTTGCTTCTTAAAGAACCGGGGGAAGGGGCGGAGCTCCATTTAATCAGATAATTCCTTGAACTACCTGTTTACCGGATAACTCCCACGGTGTCCAGTCATATTTGTGGAACATGGTAAGTTTAGCAAAGGGTGATTTTATAATTATCGTCAGTTGGTATTGTCTTACCGTGAATTTGAAAAGCATTTCCAAATAGACTATAATTATAGTCAAGATAAAAATTGAACGGAGGAGTATTATGCACAAAACACTGCCCCTTGCAGAAGCCAAAAAGAGCCTTTCGGCAATTGTAAAAGATGTTGATGAAAAATACGACCGTTTTGTTGTTACCAAAAACGGCGTCGAGAAAGCTGTCATTCTGAGTTCCGAGGAGTTTGAAGGGCTTCTTGAGACACTTGATATCCTTTCTAATAAGGAGGAAAGAGAGGCGATTGCAAGGGCAAAACAGCAGGTTAATAAAGGCAGGACAGTTTCTCTCAGAGATTTCAGGGCAAGAGTAAAACTTAAATGACTTATAGTATAGAACTTGCGAGGGAAGCTGAGTCTGATCTTGAAAAACTCCTTAAATCCGACAGAAAACTGTTCAACAGAATTCTGAATAGAATCGGGGCCCTTTCCGCGAGTCCGGAGGAAGGTAAGCCGCTGGTTGGCAACCACAAGGGGGAATTTTCTCTCAGGGTCGGCAATTACAGGATTGTCTATGAGACTGAAAATGCAAAACATATTGTCTATGTTCTCACTGTAAAACATAGAAAAAATGTTTACTGATTACAAACAATTCCCCCTTGCCCCCCTAAAGTTAAAACAGTAGACCTTAACGTTGCATAAACGCACTCATATTTAATCCGTCATTCCCGCAATCCTTAAGCGGGAATCCAGAACTTATTAAGAAGCCTTTATGCTGTCATGCCGGACTTGATCCGGCATCCAGGAAGCATTGAAAGCACTGGATTCCCGCTCAAAAGACCACGGGAATGACTGAGGTGTGGACTAAAGGGAATGATTGTTTGGCAGGCTTCGGGCATGACAAAAAATCGTATACTCAGGATTCAACTTGCAGTGAATTTTAAAAGTCATGCTATTTTTTGTTCATATGTGCTGCTATCCCGCATTTGCAGGTCTCTTTCATCAATATTTATGCAACTGTAAGGTAGACATTGCTTTCAGTCTTCAGTTTTTAGGCTTTAACGCTATGCGCTATGCTGTTGAACCTTGAACCTTTTTTACGGTTTTCATTTTAAACAATATCCGTCTTGACAGACGCATCTATTCTGCATACAATAAAAGCATATCAAGGAGGTGTATATTATGCGTGCAACATTGAACATACCTAATGATCTCCTTTCTGAGGTGCAGAAAATCACCGGCGAAAAATCCAAAACAAAATCAATAGTTATAGCCATGGAAGAATTCGTAAGGCAGAAAAAGATAAAAAAACTTATTGCGCTCAGAGGGAAAATCAGGATTGATTACGACTGGCAAAAGGAAGAAGAGCTCGAAATGAAAGCTCAAAAAAAGAGGGAGAAGCTTCTTGAGCGGAACAGGTAATGGCATATTGGTTGATACAAGTGTCTGGATCGAATTTTTCAAATCAAAATCTTCCACAGGCGACAGGCTTGAAACGCTCCTGGTCGAAAACTCCGTATGGTCATGCGGGGTCGTCATGTTTGAGCTTTTGCAGGGAGTAAAATCAGAAACTGAAAAATTCATGGTACTGGACACACTGTCAAATCTGGAATATGCGGAAATGACCCCTGCCCTCTGGCAAAAGTCAGCAAACATCGCCGCCTCTTTAAAGAAAAAGGGAGTAACGCTTCCTTTATCGGATATTTTCCTTGCTGCTATTGCCATTGAAAACAACCTCCAGGTCTTCACACTCGATAAGCACTTTAAGCGGGTGCCGGGGGTAAGGCTTTTTTAAACTTAATTTAGTCCGGATAACTCCCCCTACCCCTGCCAATAACCTTTATAGTGGCCGTACATTTCCCACAAAGGGCGTAAATCCATATACTGTCATCTTCCGAAACCACTTTTAAAACTCTTGAAGTCATTTTTTTCAACAGGTTATACCATTATACACTCAAAGACACTATACTGCACTCTCGATCCGAAATCAAGAAGGGTCTTTGCCACTCTGGTTCTTCTTTTATCCTCCGGTATGTCATACGTAACGATATAGAACATTATGTCTCCGGCATTTATTAAATAACTCCCCCAGCCCCTCTTAATCTAAGAGGGGAGTAGTCGAGGCCGTTGTACTCTTCTGTTTACCGGATAACTCCCGCAGTGTCCAGTCTTATTTGTGGAACAGGGTAAGTAATTTAAGAGGGGAGTTTGGGAGGGGTTATTATCTTCCCCCTTAGGTTAAGGGGGACTGAGGGGGTTACTCTTATCCCTTATTCATCAGGTCTTATGTTCTCACGTATTGCCTGCAAAAAATATCCCATTCCGGCTCCGTCCGTCGCAATCCCTTATTCATCAGGTCTTATGTTCTCACTTAAAGAACAAATCATACGTTAAGGTATCAGACCTATAACGTCGCAATCCCTTATTCATCAGGTCTTATGTTCTCACTATGTAAGTAGCGACATACCTTTAGTATTGTCTGTAAATTCGTCGCAATCCCTTATTCATCAGGTCTTATGTTCTCACGTTGAAACCATGGGCTTCGTACCAGGCCATTATGACTGTGTCGCAATCCCTTATTCATCAGGTCTTATGTTCTCACAGAAAATGATCATGCGAATAAATGAATTGCTGATTAGTCGCAATCCCTTATTCATCAGGTCTTATGTTCTCACTCGTTCAGATATATTTTGGCCGGTGTGATCATTATAAGGTCGCAATCCCTTATTCATCAGGTCTTATGTTCTCACAGTGCAAAGCCGACTGGGCGATGCGTTCCCCCAGCTTGACGTCGCAATCCCTTATTCATCAGGTCTTATGTTCTCACCAGCGTCAAAAAATACTCCCTCACCTGAATATTTAAATTCGTCGCAATCCCTTATTCATCAGGTCTTATGTTCTCACAACAGAACTCCGTGTGATCGATTCGGAAAGTGGAGAGGATGTCGCAATCCCTTATTCATCAGGTCTTATGTTCTCACGCTATTGGCAACCAGTAGTGGATAGCAGTATAGAGGTCGCAATCCCTTATTCATCAGGTCTTATGTTCTCACGTAATGTTTTTGGCAGGGCATCAATGGCCTTGCAGTTTGTCGCAATCCCTTATTCATCAGGTCTTATGTTCTCACGCAGGAGGGACTTCCCGGATACGAAAGTGGTAGATCGGGTCGCAATCCCTTATTCATCAGGTCTTATGTTCTCACTGACGACAATATAATCCCTGCGCCAGGAAAAGGAAAATGTCGCAATCCCTTATTCATCAGGTCTTATGTTCTCACAGGCGACGGCTCTCTTCCTAAAAAAACAAAGACGAATTTGTCGCAATCCCTTATTCATCAGGTCTTATGTTCTCACCCAGTCATCTGGGATCTGGGTGACGACGGATACATCGGGCGTCGCAATCCCTTATTCATCAGGTCTTATGTTCTCACACATTAAGTATCTAAGAATGCTTCCATATTAAAAAAGAAAGGGTCGCAATCCCTTATTCATCAGGTCTTATGTTCTCACAGCGCCCCTTTTTTACTCAATAATATCAACAGGTTATACCCTGCTTTTTTGTAACCCCGAGTTACTAACAATTTTGAGGCCTCCTTTATGTCCA
>JAJRYC010000045.1 GCA_024275975.1 Nitrospirota bacterium
AACGACTTACCGAAATCGAGTTTAACGATTCGCTTCAGCCAGAGACCGTACTGTACATATATTGGCTTGTCCAGCCCGTAATATTTTTCGAGCATCTCCCTTGCCTCGGGCGTAATCTTCGGGTTCATCTCCGTCATTATATCTGTCGGTTTGCCCGGCGCGAGGTGGATAATGAAAAACGAGAGCAGGGTTATCCCTATTAAAGTCGGGACCATTTCGATAAGTCTTCTGATTATATAAGCCGGCATTTAGCGCTCCAACGCATGTCTCTGGAATTTTTTCGGCACATACCATTTGGGGAGATTATAACTGATGCCGATCGCAGAGGGCTTGATACCCCTGAAGCGCGCGTGTATGACAGGGGTTGCATCGGGCACATACAAAAATATATAAGGAAGTTCATCGGCAAGTATCTCCTGTATCCTGAAGTATGCCTTTTTTCTCTCTTCGATATCAAAGGTCCTGCGTCCTTTCTCCAGGAGTTCGTCCACCTCGATATTGGCGTAGCTTACAAAGTTAAATTCCCTGTCTCTTGTTTTGCTGGAATGCCATATGTCGTACTGGTCGGGGTCGATCCCTATGCTCCAGCCGATTATGACCGCCTGGAAGCGTTTTTTGTGTATGAAATAGTTAATGAATGTGCTCCATTCAATCGCCTTGATTTCCACTTTCATGCCTATCTTGTTGAGCCTCCATTGTATGATGGTGGCTGTATTCATTCTCAAACGGTTTTCCATATTAGTCAGGATAGTGAATTCAAACGGGCTGCCGTCCCTATCCACAATTCCGTCTCCGTCGGAATCTTCCCATCCAGCCTCTTTCAGAAGCTGTTTCGCCTTTCCAGGGTTGTAGTCATACTTCTTCACATTCGGATTATAAGGCCAGGTATTCGGGACATACGGTCCCGTGGAAGGGGTGCCGAGGCCGAAGAGAACGACATCAACGATCTCTTCTTTATCGATAGCATGCGCGATTGCCTGCCGCACGCGCTTGTCCTGGAACAATGGATATTTGAGATTAAATCCCAGGTATGTATAAGAGAAGACAGGATAACGGAATTTCTGAAAGTTATTCCTGAAAAAATCCGTGTCGGTCTGCTTGGTATACTGGATAGGCGTAAGACCCATCATGTCGACTCCGCCGGTCTGTAGTTCGAGAAACATGGTCGCGCGGTCGGGGATTATCTTGTAAATATATCTGTCGATGTAAGGCCTTCCTTCAAAATAATCCCTGTTCGAGCTGAGCGTCACGTCCTGCCCTGAAGTCCATTTTGTGAGTCGGTACGGTCCCATACCGACGGGATTTCTTTTGAAATCCGATTCAGTGATATCTTTTCCCTCAAGAAGATGCTTCGGGAGAATAACCAGGTTTCCCCATGTGGTCAGCGCGGGTGCAAACGGCTTCCCATATGTAACCCGGAATGTGTATTTATCCAGGACTTCAGCCTTCCTGACCTGCAAATAATCTTCCCTGTACGCAGTCGGCGTCTTCTCATCGAGTATGGTATTAAAACCGAACATGACGTCATCCGCCGTAAACTCGACACCATCGGTCCATTTAACGTCTTGCCTGAGATGAAACGTTATAACCAGCCCGTCCGGGGAGATGTCCCATGATTCCGCAAGGTCGCCGATTACACCGAGGTCTGTGTCATATTTGACAAGACCGTTGAAGATCAGTCCCGCAACGTCATGCGAGGTGCTGTCGGTTGCAAGCATGGGGATGAGAACACTCGGCTCGGCGCCGCTTCCTTCAATCAACGCGTCACCGTACGCAGGTGGGTAGCTGCCGGTTTTAAGGTCGTCCGGCACTGAGTCCGCCGCCTCGCCCTTGCAGCCCGCCAGTATGATTATTAATAGAAAAAGATATATGGCTTTTTTCATGTTTTTTTAAGAATACGCAAATTACGTTCTTTTTTCAATCCGGAATGGGCGTAATAATTTTTCAGATACAGGCCTGTGTATGAGACTTTCGACCTGACAATATCATCCGGTGTCCCTTCGAATATGATCCGTCCACCGCTGTCGCCGCCTTCGGGTCCCAGATCCACAATCCAGTCAGCCGCCCTGATTATGTCGGGGTTATGCTCGATAACCAGCACGGTGTTGCCGGCCTCAACAAGCCTGTTAAGGATATCAAGCAGTGCCTGGACATCGACAAAGTGCAGTCCGACCGTCGGCTCGTCAAGGATATAGAGATGGTTTCCTGTGGATGCCGTGCCTATTTCAGCGCATATCTTGAGCCTCTGCGCCTCGCCCCCCGAGAGAGTTGTGGCCGACTGCCCCAGTCTTAAATATCCGAGCCCTGTATCCATCATCAGCCTTAATTTCGACCTGATCGGCGGACGGTCTTCAAACAGTGAGTAGGCCTCCTCAACTGTCATATCCAATATGTCGTTTATGTTTTTCCCCTTATATCTTATCCGCGAAGCCTCCGGCTTATATCTCTTGCCGCCGCATTTCTCGCATTTAATATAAAGGTTTTCGAAAAAATACATCTCCATCAATTCATAACCGCTGCCCTTACAGGCTTCGCACCTTACGCCAGGTACATTGAACGAGAAGAAGCCCGGGCCGTACCCATATGCCTTTGCCTACCTCTGTTCCGCAAGGAGTTTCCTTATATGGTCGAATATCTTAAGATATGTCGCGGGGTTTGACCGTGGACTCTTGCCGATAGGGGACTGGTCAATCAGTTTAACGCCTTCCAGGAGTGTTTCTCCTTCTATTCTATCGTAAGGCAGGGGGTTTTCCGCGCCGGGACTGAAACTCTTCGAGAGCGCCCTGTGAAGCGTCTCTATGACAAGACTGCTTTTGCCGGAGCCCGATACGCCTGTTACCGCGGTCAGTCTCTTCAGAGGTATATTGAAGTTTACCGCCTTCAGGTTATTCCCGCAGGCGCCGTAAACAGAGATCGTTTCACCTGAAAACGCCCTGGATCTTAAAGGTATCCGGACCTTTTCGATGCCCCTCATGTATCTTGATGTCAAGGTATCCGTCTTCATGAAATCAGAGATAGACCCTGAAAAAACAACCTCTCCTCCATTGCGGCCTCCTCCAGGGCCGAGTTCGACGATCCATTGCGCGGCCTCAATCATTCCCCTGTCATGCTCAACCACGATAACAGTATTGCCGAGGCCGGCAAGCCGGTCCATTATCTTTGCAATCCTCTCGGTATCTCTCGGGTGAAGACCCACTGTTGGCTCGTCCAGGACATAGAGCGTGCCGGTCAGTAATGACGCGAGCTGGTTCGAGAGGTTAATCCTCTGGAATTCACCGCCAGAAAGGGTCTTGGCGTACCGGTCGAGTGTTAGGTATTCCAGCCCCACCTTTTCCAGGAACTGAAGCTTCATCATTATCTGCCGCAGGAGCTCCTTTGCAACATCCCTTTTGAAGGGCGGCAGCTCAAGACCGGAGAAGAACTTTAAGATTTCACTTACCGGCATCCTGCTCAGCTTGAAAATATCATGCCCCGAGACCTTATACGCCAGTGCTTCTTTCTTCAGTCTTCGGCCCCGGCATTCAGGGCATGTTACGGCCCTTCTGTATCTGCTCAGGAAGACCCTGACGTGAAGCCTGTACCGTCTGCCCTCCATATCTTCAAATAAATCATCAATGCCGTAAAATCCCTCACCGCCTTTAAACAACAGGGATTTTTCTTCGGGTGTGAGATCGGCGTAAGATTTATTTATGTTCAGCCCGGATTTCCTCGCCTTCCGCAGCAACTGCTTTTTCCACCAGATGTTCGCGGGCTTGTTCCATGGATCCACCGCACCTTCCGAGATCGAAAGACGCTTGTCAGGGATAATCAGGTCTTCGTCATAACAGAGAGTGTTGCCGAATCCTTTACATACTGGACAGGCGCCGACAGGGTGGTTAAAGGAGAAGAGGATAGCGTCCGGCTCGGGCAGTTCAATACCGCATTCCTCGCATGCATTTTCAGCCGAGAACCCGTGGACCGTGAACCGTTGACCGGCTGTTGATTTCCCGGAATCGTTAATTAAGATGAGCTTTATCCTGCCTTTGCCCTCCCGCCATGCCGTCTCTATGGAATCCGTCAACCTGCCCGCGTCTTTTATGACAAGCCTGTCGAGGACAACATCAAGCGAAGAAGGGCGTGAAGCCGGCAACGAATTAATATCGACTGTTTCACCTTCATGCCATGCCCTGTAGAAGCCCTCCTGAGCAAGTTCTTCCATGGATGTTTCAGTCTCGAAGGTTATAACCATTTTCCTGCCGGCATGATTTTCGATAAGCTCCCGGACGATCAGCGCGGGGTCCCATTTTCTGATTTCCTTGCCGCAATCCGGGCAGTAGGGCGTCGATGCCTTTGAATAAAGGAGTCTGAAAAACTCATAAAGTTCCGTCAGCGTTCCGACAGTGGAACGCGAGCCGCGAACGGGGTTCTTCTGTTCAAGCGCGATGGCCGGCCTGACATTCAGAATGGCGTCAACATCCGGCCTGTCGAGTTTTTCGAGAAAAAGCCTTGCGTAGGTTGAAAGCGATTCTATGAAACGCCACTGCCCTTCGGCGAATATCGTGTCGAAGGCGAGGGATGACTTGCCCGAGCCTGAAACCCCGGTAACGGCAATAACCTGGTTGTGAGGGAGGCGGAGACTTATGTTTTTGAGATTATTCTGCCTGGCGCCTTCAATAATAAGTTCCTTCATGGACATCCGGATATTTTAACATATAATCTTTAAGCAACACCGTGGTTAATACCAGACGATCTCTCCATCTCTGTTTTTAACAGGGACTTTTCTCATCATCAGCTGTTTTTCCCAGAGGGGCTTGTTGTCTTTATACCAGGTTATAATTTTCAGCAGGCCTTCATCAAAAGTTGTTTTTGTCCTGAAACCCAATATTTTTTCAGCCTTTTCAGTAGATGATATATGATTCTGGACCTGGCCGAATCTGTCTTCCATGAAAGTCAGATATTTCTCATCAAGACCGAATATTTCGATGACTTTTTTTGCGATTTCAAGAACACTTATGCTTATGCCGGTGCCGATATTGAACGCTTCGCCCTTCACTTCGCTGATCGGACAATGTATCGCCCTGTCTATGGCCTCTGCTGTATCATCGACGAATATCCAGTCCCTGGCGGCGGAACCGTCACCGTGTATGGAGAGAGGCTCTTTCAGGAGAGCGCTTGTTATAAACCTCGGGATTGCTTTTTCGAGATGCTGATAAGGGCCGTAATTGTTGAAGGGCCTTATTATTACCCCTGGGATGTCGTAGGAATTTATATATGAATAGACCAGCCTGTCGGCGCCTGCTTTAGCCGCGGCGTACGGGCTTGTCGGGTTTAGCGGATGTCCTTCATCCATAGGCTCGAAAAGGGCCGTTCCGTAAACCTCTGAAGTCGAAATATGGATAAATCTTTCGATTCCATCCAGATGTTTTAATATTGCATTGGCAATTGCTTGTGTTCCCAGCACATCCGTTATAAAGAAGACCCTGTTAAGGTATAACGAACGCGCCACATGTGTTTCAGCCGCAAAATGTACAACTATCTGTGACCTTTCGACGATATCGGCTACCATATCGATATTGTTCAGATTGCCGTACCAGAACTCAAATCTTTTGGAATCCCTGATTTCGCGTGGTATGTTCTCGATATTGCCGGCATATGTCAGGGCGTCAAGGACAATAATCTTGTAATCCGGATATTTATTAAATATATGCCGTATAAAATTACTGCCGATAAACCCGGCGCCGCCGGTAACAAGGATTGTCTTCATATAAACCTCCTGACAGTTTAATTATGCATCTCGTCTCTTAAGGCCCGCACAACATACATTAACTCCTCTTTGGCCAAAGATGGATATAAAGGCAGGGATATTGTCCTTTTTCCGATTTCTTCGGCCACGGGAAAATCGCCTTCTTTATATCCGAATGTATCTCTGTAGTATTTCAGTAAGTGGATGGGACGGTAATTTACCGCTATGCCGATCCCCCGGTTTTGAAGCGCCCATAGCAGTAAATCCCTTTTGCCGGATGGTGTAAGTATAGTAAATAAATGTCTTGCGTGCTTTACATTCGGAAGAGTTTTTAAGGTCCTGATACCCTTAAGGTCCCGTAACTCTTCTTCATAGAGGCCCCACAGAACATTTCTTTTCCTCCAGAGGCCTTCAATCCGCTCAAGCTGGCCGATAAGGAGCGCGGCCTGAATATTGTCCATGTTATATTTCCAGCCGGGAAGCGGCATGTCCCAATGCCTGTAATGTTTTGTGTATCTCTCGGATGCCCCTTTGTCGATCCCATGGAGCCTGAGCATCCTGAAGGTCTCCGCCAGGTTAATATTGTCCGTGCTTACCGCGCCGCCCTCACCGGACGTTATATTCTTTGTTGCATAGAAACTGAAACATACAGTGTCCGAAATCCCCCCAACCCTGATACCGTCCCTGGATGCCTCTATCGCGTGAGCGGCATCTTCGATGATTTTCAGGTTGTATTTGTCTGCTAACTCCCTGATCTTTTTCATGTCACACATTTGGCCGTACAGGTGCACGGGAATTATCGCCCTGGTCTTATCATTGATTGCTGCTTCAATGAGTTCAGCGTTCAGGTTGCCGGTTTCTTCTTCAACATCCGTGAATACCGGCTTTGCCCCGGCGTGGAGGATCGCGTTGGCAGTCGCGCAGAAGCTCATTGGTGTTGTAATAACCTCATCTCCGGTGCCTATTCCGAGAGCAATAAGGCTGAGATGAAGGGCTGCCGTGCAACTTGTAAGTCCAACAGTGGATGACAGTCCGATATGCCCTGAAAATTTCTTCTCGAACTCCTCAACCTCTTCGCCCGTGGTCAGGAATATTGACCTCAGAACACGATTTACACGTTCTATGTCTCTTTCGTCAATACAATGCCGGAAGAACTCTATCTTTTTCATTGAAAATATTATAGAATTCCTTTAAAGAAAATGATATCGTTTTTTGGTAAACAATAATGGGTGAAAAGTTAGATAAAATAAATGCCGGTTAAATTTTCAGTAGTCATCCCTATATTTAATGAAGAGGAGAATATACCCGAACTCCATGGCCAATTGACGGCTGTACTGGAAAAGTTATGCAATGATGAAGGATTCTCTGAAAATGATTACGAAATTATAATGGTTGATGATGGAAGCGATGATAGCTCGTGGCAACTGATAAAAGATCTGCATGAAAAAGATCCGAGAGTAAAAGGGCTGAGTTTTTCAAGAAACTTCGGCCACCACATAGCTATAACCGCCGGGCTGGATTATTCAAAGGGTGATGTAGTTATCCTGATGGATGGCGATCTCCAGGATCCACCGGGAGAAATACCCGTATTATTCAGGAAGCTTAAAGAAGGCTATGACCTGGTTTATGGAATCAGACAGCATAGACATGATCCTTTTTTTAAAAAAATAACGTCCTTTCTGTTTTGGTGGATATTAAGAAGCTTTTCCGGTGTTGATATACCTCAGGGACAGACTATGTTGAGAATTATGAGCAGAAGACTGGTTGATGTAATAAAGGAAATGAAAGAACATGCAAGGTTTATTCATGGGATGATGGCGTGGGCAGGTTTTGCAGCCACTACGGTGGAAGTGAAGCATACGGCGAGACTGAAGGGGAAGAGTAAATATAATATCCCTAAAATGTTCAGGCTTGCCTTCCATGCCGTTACATCTTTTTCAACGGTTCCGCTAAGATTGGCTTCATATGTTGGGTTTTTAAGTTCTTTTATCAGCATAATTGTTGGACTCTATTTCATTTATATGAAAATTGTCCATGACATCCCTGTTTTGGGATATGCTTCAATAATTGTATCAATCTTCTTTGTTGGTGGTATACAGTTGCTTGTATTTGGTATTTTTGGAGAATATCTCGGTAGAACATACCAGGAAGTCCAGAGAAGACCCTTATATATTTTAAAGGAATATATTTCCTGACTACCTGATATGATTAAAGAATTATTATGGGACAGCGATTTTTTTAAAAAAAAGATTGGCGAACTGATAATAACTTCCCCCGAACCATCTCATATAGGGGCTGCCGTTAATAAGGCTGAAGCCGATGGATTTAAATACCTCATATGTAAAATCCAGCCACATCAAACCGCACATGTCAGACTGCTGGAATCATTAAATTTTTATCTGTCGGATATTGGTGTGACCTGGATAGTTGAGACCGACAGGTTTTTATATAAAAATAAGGATAAAAACCCTGAAATAGGACGATCCATAGTTGTGGCTCTTGACAAGGATATTCCTGAACTTAAAGAAATATCAAAATCTCTTTTTATCGAGAGTCGTTTTTACAATGATCCGTTCTTTTCAAAAGAAGAGGCGGACAATTTGTACCAGGCATGGATAGAAAATTCAGTAAAAGGCAAAGTTGCGGATCTGGTATTGTTTATACCTGACATGGGATTTGTTACGTGTAGAAAGTCTGAAGGAAGTGTGGGCCAAATTGTGCTTATTGGGATAAGACGGGGATTCAGGAATCAAGGTGCGGGAGCCATGCTTGTAGTGGAAGCGGTTAAGTTTTTCAGGAAGGAAGGCATCCGATCTGTTACCGTTAGAACACAATTAAAAAATATCAGCGCAATGAATTTTTATTTAAAACGAGGTTTTTATATTAAAGGGAGTGATTTAGTCTATGGCAGGATCATTTAAGACTTATGAATGGAATTCTGTATCCAGAGGGTTTATGCCTTTACCTTGCCGGACTGGATGTCTTTAAGCGCTGTTGCAGGAAAAAATTCTTGAGATACGGCATTTTTCCAGTCTGAGGCAATAAGCCGAGACCCGGACATTCCGCCGAGGTCTGAATTGCAAAAGAATACGGAAATCTATATCATAATCGAATATGAAACAAAATTTTCTTGTAAGACTTTTCTCTGAAGCCGAAAACGATGGTCTCCGCAAAAAGTTCTTAATTGTCTTTCAGTTCATGTTCTTTGCCGTGATTACATTGAACTATGTCCTGCCCATTACAGACCCTGATTTCCCGTGGCATCTCAAGACAGGGCAATATATAGTCGAACATAATGAGATCCCATATGAAGACCCCTTCCTCTCTACTTCAGAGCACTTTTCAACCATGAGAGAGAAATTCATTGTATCCCAGTACTGGCTTGCCCAGGTTGTATTTGCCAAGATATATAAGTGGACGGATGTCCGGGGGCTTGTGCTGTTTGAGGCATTCATCTACGGGGCGATCTTCCTTGTCCTGTGGAGTATATTGAGCAGAAAGGGGCTGCTTTCCGCGTATATAATTGTCGCAATGATGGCGATAATAATGAAATACTTTGCCGGTTTCAGGCCCCAGTTTTTTACATTTCTCTTTATTCCGTTATTAGTGATGCTACTCGACGGCTACCTCGAAAACCGGAAAGCCAATAAAAAATATCTCATTTTTCTGCCGCTACTGATGCTTGTCTGGTCCAACATGCATGGCGGCTTTATATATGGCGTTGTGCTTATCGTCCTCTTTGTCATGGGCAGTTCCATCCAGGCGTTGAGAAGCAGGGATGGGAATGACCAGAAGAATTTCCTGCTGTTTTGTTTTGTATGTTTTATCTCGATATTGGTCTCATATATCAATCCAAACGGATATCAAGCCCTGATCGTGGCGATTCAACCCGATTATGCACTTATATCCGGCCGTCTTGTCAGGGAATATACTCCTTTAGTTGATGAATTTTATAACGACCTGGCCTACCGGGAGATATTTTTGTTCTGGATAATCCTCGCGTATGTTCTGATAGTTATGTCGATCGCATTAATAAGACGGGAGGTCCGCGCAAGAGATCTACTTTTGACTGTTGTTTCTCTTTATATCGCCACTACCGCCATAAGGTTTATGCCGCTCTTTATGTTGACCGCGCTGCCGCTGACACAAAAATACAGGAATGAGATGCGCCTTGCCAATGGAAAGGCAAAAATAACAATAAAAGTCCTTGCTGTCTTAATCGTCATTCTACTCTTTTCTCATCTCGTCCGGCAGATTCCATTTCATCGCCTGCAATCAAATTTCTCTCTTCGTCAGGCAGTCTGGTATCCGGCTAGGGGAGTGCAATTTTTGAAGCAGAATAAAATTGAAGGAATTATCTACAATAGCCATCACCATGGAGGGTATCTTGTATATAAATTATTTCCTGAATACAAGGTTTTTTCGGATTCCCGAAGCCTGTACCCACAGGTTATGAAAGATGAATACGCGATAGAGGACGCATTGAGGTATCCAGAAGACAAAAACAGTTTTTTGTATGCACTTGTCGACGTCACATCGAACAAATATCCGAAAGCGGTCTTTAAGAAAGGTGATTATACAATATCAAAATCAGAGGAAAGTTCCCCGGGTCCTGAATACTGGGGAAAGCTGCTCGATAAATATAAGATAGATATAATCTTCCATAGGGCGGTCAGTCCTTTTTCAGGTAATATTTATCCCCTTACTTTAAGGTTAATAAATAATAACAAATGGGAGTTGATCTATTTTGACGGGAGCACAACCATCTTTGTGAGGAATATTGAAAAATTCAGGGATATTATCAGGAAGCACGGGAAAGATAAGACCCGTATCTTTGATGAGATAATTTTAGAGAACCTTCCTATCAGAAATAAGTCTTACGCCTCAATCGCATATTCTTTCATAATGACCGGATATTACAAGCTCGGCGAGGAGTTTACCGAAAAGGCATTACAGGCGAATGAAAACGACCAGTTGGCCAACTTCTGCAAAATCCTGTTGCAGTTGCAAAAAACCGATGCGGGGGCTTCCGGGGGGAAAACTATAGGCGAAGACCTTTATCCTGGTCCGGATGAACGCAGCAATGAATGATAAAGCATAAGGTTATTTCTGTGATTTAGCCTTACGCTTTATCAGAAATTCCTCTCATTCCTGTCATTGATCCAGAAATTCCCTTGGCCCGTTGTATCCTCTACTATTGTGCCTGCTTTTGGTGTGGCGACAGCCACGAAACTCGGTATGGTGGCGTCAGGTGCGTTCGGGTCGGGACATGTTACAGCATAGTCATAATACAGGTTCTCCGCAACGCCAGGGGTGAAAGGTATATATGTTACTATATTCGTCGCGCCGTCTATATTCGTATCAGTATCATTTGCGGCATTGTAAAAAGCTGTCTCAGCCGTGGCGATACTATTATCCACATCAGGGGCGTACCTGCCGTTTTCAGCATAGAACTGTTCCTGAAGCAACCGTATGCTCTGAAGGTTTGTCGCTGCTTCCGCGTAGATAGCCCTCTTCTTCTGCCCCATATATGTCGGTATGGCGATCGCGGCGAGGATCCCGAGGATCGCGATTACGATAAGTAATTCTATTAGTGTGAAACCGCCTGTTTTTCTCTGTTTATTCATGTTATATCCAATCCGAAATTTTGGGGCTGACAGGGATTATTCCCTGTCAGCCTTTTAGCATAACGTTCGGTTTACTTCAGTCAGTCAGCCGCTATTGTCGCGGTGAAGGTCTCACCGACGGACCCGTCAGGCTGCTGCGTTGCGGCAATCAGCTGAATTGTTCTTGAAACGGAAGTAGGAGTGACTGTTACCTGTCCTGCAACGGAAGCAGTAGCACCGTCGGCGGTAAGACTGTACAGTGACAGCGTTGGATCGTATGGACTCCTCACGTTCAGGCCTGCTTCCTGTACAGTAACATAAAGGCTTGCAACGTCTCCTACACTGGTATAAGTTCCGGTAGAGGTTATCCCATACCTTACCGTGCAGATATCTGCGTCGAACGAACCATTTCCATCAGAGTCAACCTGCTGCTTGTCGGCATGGGCAAAGCATTGCCTGGTATTTGGATCTGAAAGCAGGATTATAGGCTCCAGGGCCGCGAGGCTTCCGAGCCAGCCCTGCAGTTCTTTTCTGCCGCCGTCCATGCTCGCCTGCAGCGCCCTGACTTTGGCCTTTTCCCTCTGGCCGAGGTAGGCGGGAATTGCTATCGCCGCAAGGATTCCTATGATCGCTACAACGATCAGGAGTTCGATAAGGGTGAAGCCCCTTTCGTCTCTTACTTTCATCTTCTGGATTGTCTTAAACATTATTGCCTCCTTTTTGGATTTCGGCCGATTTCCCTGGCCTTTGTTTGTTGTTTCTATGTGTTATGCGTCCGCTGCCCGCTCTTTTAAATCATCACCTCCTTAAAATTTCCTTTGACTGAAGTAATGCATTTTTTATGCCAGCATTTAAATCTTGGCGAAGCATCGGAACTCTTCGATTTTACAAATAAAATCATAAGCTATAAAATACTATATGTCAAGCGGGGATGACGATATTTGTCAGCCGACTTAAAAAAAATGTCGCGGGCCTTTCCCGCACCGTGCAGAGACCATTTCAGGTGGATATATGGTATAATCTATCCAAAAATTAAACCTATAATTATTGGAATATGAAATATATTGGTCTGGATGCGGGTTCTGTAAGTGTAAAGGTTGTTGTCCTGGATGAAGGGGGCGGCATACTTTACAGTTCATATCAGAGACACAGGGGGTGGCCGCTGGCGGTTGCGCTGGAGATTCTGCAGAGAATTGCCGGCAATGAGCTGTATGAGGAACAACAGAATGTCGGCCAGCCATCCGGCAATGATTTTTCACTTTCGGTTACGGGTTCGGCAGGGAGACTGATCGGGGAGATCCTGGATATAGATCCAGTAAATGAAGTTGCCGCGTACTCGTATTCAACCCGCAGGCTTTATCCTTATATAAGGACTATTATCGAGCTGGGAGGTGAGGACTCGAAGCTTATCACTTTGAGAGAAGATTCGAACGCTCCCGCAGACTTTTCGATGAATTCCGTATGCGCGGCCGGTACCGGCTCTTTTCTGGACCAGCAGGCCGAGAGGCTCAGACTTTCGATAGAGGAGTTCAGCGAGCTGAGCCTGAAGTCCGGGAAGCCGCCGAGGATTGCCGGAAGATGCAGTGTGTTTGCCAAATCCGACATGATCCACCTGCAGCAGATCGCCACGCCGGTTGAAGATATTGTCGCGGGGCTCTGTTTTGCGGTTGCAAGAAATTTCAAGGGCTCGATCGCCAGGGGCAGGGAATTGCTGCTTCCCGTCACGTTCCAGGGCGGGGTTGCGGCAAACAAAGGCATGGTCAGGGCTTTTAAGGAGGTCTTCGGCTTCGAGGAACTCTTTGTGCCTGAAGAACACGCATTGATGGGGGCATACGGGGCTGCGTTAAAAGATATGGATTCAGGGACGCCCCATTTTTTCGACCCTGGAAAGCTCGAATTTTTCCTGAATTCCTCAAGGCCTGTTGAAGAGGGATATCAGCCCATTGTCGGTGCGGGTGATGACTTTTTTGAGAGACACCTTAAAGACAGTTCAATGTTCAATGTTCAAGGTTCAAAGTTCAAAGATAAAGAAACTTCAAAGTCAGAATCGAACTCCTCAGACCTTAAAGACAGTTCAATGTTCAATGTTCAAGGTTCAAAGTCAAAAGAAAAAGAAACTTCAAAGTCAGAATCGAACTCCTCACTCCTCGAAGTCGGTTCAATGTTCCAGGTTCAAAGTTCAAAGTTCAAAGAAAAAGAAGCTTCAAAGTCAGAATCGAACTCCTCGCGAATAAGGGCGTATCTCGGCGTTGACATCGGATCGATAAGCACGAACCTGGCTGTTATCGATGAAGACTGCCGCCTGATTACAAAACGCTATCTCATGACAGCCGGGAGGCCGATAGAGGCGGTAAAACAGGGACTTGAGGAGATAGGCCTTGAACTCGGCGGCAAGGTGGAAATAGCCGGTGTCGGCACCACGGGGTCGGGAAGGTATATGATAGCCGATTATATAGGCGCCGATATTGTAAAGAATGAGATCACGGCGCAGGCGGCGGCAGCGGCTTTTATCGACAGGGATGTTGACACCATATTCGAGATCGGCGGCCAGGATTCAAAGTACATATCCATGAAAAACGGCGTTATTGTCGACTTTGAGATGAACAAGGCATGCGCGGCCGGAACAGGCTCTTTTCTCGAGGAACAGGCTGAAAAACTTGATATTTCGATAAAATCCGAATTTCAGAAGCTGGCGTTCAATTCTAAAAATCCATGCAGGCTCGGGGAGCGCTGCACTGTATTTATGGAGAATTCCCTGATGGCGAATCTTCAGCGTGGAACAGGGAAGGAAGATCTTCTTGCCGGGCTTGCATACTCGATCGTCCAGAATTATATAAACAGGGTTGTCGTCAAGAGGCCCATTGGCAAAAGGATATTTTTCCAGGGCTGGGTAGCCTTTAACAAATCAGTTGTTGCTGCTTTCGAAAAATACCTTGGGACACAGGTGACAGTCCCCCCGAATCATGATGTGACCGGGGCCATCGGTATGGCGTTGATAGCGATGAGGCAGATGAAACCCGGTGAGTCGGCGGTGCCGGAAGTTAATGATTCGTCCTGCGACCATACCCCCGTGGCTGTTACGGGCTTTAAGGGCTTTGATATCTCCACTCGATCCTATGAGATATCTTCTTTTGAATGCAAAAGCTGTCCGAATGTATGCGAGATCAACAGGGTGAAGGTCGAGGTAGAAAAGGGCTATCTTTTCTACGGGGGAAGATGCGAAAAATATGATGTCAGGAAGCAGAAGGCAAAAAATGAACTGCCGGATCTGTTTGCGCTGAGAGACAGGCTGCTCTGGAAGGCGCACCTTGAATACAGTGATGGGCGGTCATCAAAAGATCGCGGGGCAGGTCTCCGGGTTTCAGGCCCGAAGCTCGGGATACCGTATATATTCAATTTCCAGGATTTCCTCCCGTTCTGGACAACGCTCTTGTGGGAACTGGGGTTTGATGTCGAGGTATCTCCAAAGACAGACAGGCATATTGTTGACACAGGGCTTGAGAGCGTGCTTTCAGAGACATGCTTCCCGGTCAAGACCGCTCATGGACATATTAAGTATCTGCTTGATAAGGGCGTTGATGCCCTGTTCCTTCCGAGCTTCGTGGATCTGAACAGTCCAGGCGATACCTTTGACAGTGGGTTCGCCTGTCCATACACCCAGACAATACCCTATTTGTCGAGGGTTGCTTTTCCCGGGATGAAGGCGCTGACACCCATTATCAGCATGAACCAGGGCGACGGGTTCCTGGAGAAAGAATTAAGACGGGTCTTCAGGCCATACAGGATAAAATCTTCGCGGATATCAAAGGCTGTGATGGCTGCCAAAAAGGCGCAGGCAGCATTCACGGCTGAGATAAAACAGGAAGGCGGAAAGGTGCTTTCCGGTCTGAAAGAGAAGGCCATTATAATTGTAGGCAGACCTTACAATTCCTTTGACAGGGGTATGAACCTTGATATCCCCGGAAAGCTCGCCGGTCTCGGAGTCCTCTCTATTCCGATGGACTTTCTGCCGATCGAAGATTCGGATATAAACCTGGACTGGCCGAATATGTACTGGCGCTCGGGCCAGAGAATTTTAAGCGCGGCCAGATTGATCAGGTCGAATCCCCTGCTTTACGCGCTTTATATCGGAAATTTTTCATGTGGTCCCGATTCTTTTATCCTCAAGTTCTTCGAAGAAGAGATGTCCGGTAAACCATACCTGCATATAGAAATTGACGCGCACAGTGCGGATGCGGGCGTGGTCACAAGGTGCGAGGCGTTCCTTGACAGCATAGAGAACAGGCGGATAGCGGGCCGGGAGTCAAAAGACAGGGAGTGGAGCAGGATGACCGGTAAAACAATATCGACCGGGAGGACTATTTATATCCCGTTGATGTCCGACCATGCCTATGTCCTTGCCGGGGCCTTTGAATACTGCGGTATTGAAGCAGAGGTGCTTCCCGGGTCATCGAGAAAGGCCGTGGATACAGGGAAAAAATATGTTTCTGGAAAAGAGTGTTATCCCTGCGCCGTGACAACCGGCGATATGGTAATGAAGATAATGGAACCGGGATTTCAGCCGGACAGGTCCGCCTTCTTTATGCCTTCCGGAGGGGGGCCCTGCAGGTTCGGTCAGTACAATGTATTTCAGAGGCTTGTGGTGAAAGATCTCGGCTTTGAAGATATTCCGATCTTTTCACCGAACCAGGATGAAAAATTCTACAGGGACCTCGGCATTGTGGGGAAGGACTTTTCGGTGAGATCATGGAAAGGCATCGTGGCTGTCGGGCTTTTGATGAAATGCCTGCATGAGACAAGACCTTATGAGAGGGAAAAAGGCCTTGCGGACGCTCATTACAATGAATATCTCCATAAAGTTTGTGATTCTGTAAGGGGAGTTGACGGATCTATCGGGGATCTGCTGAAAAAGGCGAAGGCTGATTTCGAAAATATCCCAGTGGATAAAACGGAGAAACCTCTTATAGGTATAGTGGGGGAGATATTTGTGAGGTCAAATAAATTCTCGAATGAAGACCTGGTTCGGAAGATCGATGCCCTGGGCGGCGAGGCGTACCTGTCGCCGATCGAGGAGTGGATATATTATGTAAACGATATGGGGAGCCGCCGGGCCTTGCTAAAAAGATACTGGTCTGGTATTATTGAACTTCTGTTAAAAAAGTTCTTCCAAAAGAGGGTCGAGCATGGACTCGGAAGCCATTTTAAAGGTTTTTTGAACACCTTGCATGAACCTGATACAAAAGAGCTGCTGAAAAATGCAAGTCCGTACATACATTCCTCTTTCGAGGGTGAGGCGATCCTCAGTATCGGTAAAAGCATCGACCTTATTAACAGAGGCGCTTCAGGCATTATAAATGCGATGCCGTTTGGATGTATGCCCGGCACGATCGTCAGCGGGCTGGTGTGGGGACTCAACAGAAAATACAGGGTTCCGTGTCTGAGCATTCCGTATGACGGAAGTGAATCTCTTTCAACGGAAATTCAACTTGAGGCTTTTATCGAACAGGCAAAAGAATATAAGAGCGGCGGGAAATAGATGACAAGAGAAAAAACAATAAGATGAAGGCCGGGCTTTTTACGGCTTTATACCTGTTATCGATAATAAGGAGGTGAGTAAGTGGGGAACGTTGTTAAATGGCGTAAAAAAAAGATGAGCAAGCACAAACATAAAAAACTGCTCAAAAAAACCAAGCATCAGCGCAGAAGAAATAAATAAAGTGTCTGATAGATGTTAAGACCTTTTCTGACAACAGGGATAGGAAGTCTGCCTTATTATGACGCGGAAGACGCGTGCAGGCTTATACTTGATACATTCGATATCCCGTTCTGGCCGCAGCTTCCCAAGATATCCTTCAGGGAGTTTATGGTTCCGCAATACGCTGAAGGGCTGCCTTTTTTGAGGGTCGACCCTCAAAAGGATACTGTTTGGATCGAGAGGAACAGTTCAGACGAACTCGAAAGGTTTTATGAAAGCTGGACCGAAGAGAGCAGGATTGCGATCTCTGAAGACCATGCAAAGGGACTCCATACCTTTGTAAAGCTGCTCGGGAACAGGAGCTTTGAATACATCAAAGGCCATGTTACCGGCCCTCTGACGTTTACCCTTGGATTAAAGGACAGGGATGGCAGGCCGGTTTATTTTGATGAGGAGCTTCGTGAAATCTCCCTGATGCTGCTTAAGTCAAAGATCCGGTGGCAGTATGATATTCTGAAGCCTTTTGCTGAAAACGTCATAATCTTCATTGATGAACCGATCCTCTCCGCGCTCGGCAGTTCGAGCTACCTGGGGGTGAACAGCGAAGAAGCATTAAGATTGATGGTCGAGGCGGTCGAGACAATAAGATCTCTGGGCGCCATCTCCGGCATCCATTGCTGCGGCAATGCCGACTGGCCGCTTGCGGTCAGGAGCGGGGCGGACATAATAAATTTTGATGCATATGATTACATTGATACTATCGCGATATACCATGAAGAGTTCAGGGGTTTCATGGAAAAAGGCGGTTTCCTGGCATGGGGCATAGTCCCGACATCCGAGGCGATAAAGACTGAAAACCCCGAATCCATTAAGGGCCGTTTTGATACAGGCGTCGAGAAACTCTCAAGAAAGATTCCTGAACAGCTTATCCTTTCAAGGATGCTCCTCACCCCGTCATGCGGTACCGGGTCGAGGACCGTGGAAGAAACTATAAAAGTCTTTCAATTGCTTATCAGGTTGAAAGAGACCCTTGTCTGAATATGTTATGCCTCTCCGGCCATGAGGAAAAGCAGGCTTGATCGCTTCCCGTTCTTCCGGATAAGTTTCATGCAACACTGAGTTTTAGTTGATCCGGCGGACAATATCTGCCGGGGGGGAGCAGGGTATTTTAAAAATGAAAGGTGTTTTTATATCTTTTGAGGGTATTGAGGGAACAGGCAAATCCACACAGGCAAGGCTTATTTCTGAATACCTGAAGGGAAGAGGTCTGAGCGTTACACGGACAGAGGAGCCGGGCGGCACGCTCATAAGTTTGAAGATCAGGGAGCTTCTCCTCTCACTTGACAGCAGGGGGATGGACCCTGTCACTGAACTCCTGCTGTATAACGCCTCCCGGGTCCAGCTTATTCATGAGGTTATAACCCCCGCGCTCGAAAGGGGTGATATTGTAATTACAGACAGGTTCAGCGATTCAACAGTAGCGTATCAGGGTTATGGCAGGGGCATCGACCTGGGATTGATAGATTCTCTCGACAGGATCTCCACGGGCGGGTTACGGCCTGATATTACGATACTTCTTGATACGGATGTAGAGACAGGCCTGAGGCGGAACAGGGCGGTAAACAAGCGTGACCGTCTTGAACTCGAGGATATATCTTTTCATGAAAAGGTCAGAACGGGTTTTCTTGAGATTGCTGAAAAAGAGCCTGAAATGGTAAAATTAGTTAATAGCGCCGATAAGATAGAAACTATAAATAAAAAAATAGCTGATATTATCCTTGCGTTTCTTGATAGACGTAAAAATTAGACTTGCGCCGCCGGGAGCCCGGACTGTCAGGGATAATACTTTTTCAGCTGAAAATTTTGCAGGGAAAGATGTCTCTTAAAGATATAATAGGCCAGGAAAAGGCCGTTAACATACTCTTCGCGTTGATAAAAAGGCAGAGGGTCGCTAGTTCATACCTGTTCTGCGGCGAACCCGGAATCGGCAAAAAGACCGCTGCGATTAATTTTGCAAAGGCGCTGAACTGCCGGGAGACGGATTTCTCTCTATATTCCGGACATCCCCCCGCCCCCTCTTTGGAGAACGGAAACCAGGGGAGATTTGACGCATGCGATACGTGTGATTCGTGCAGGAAGATCGATAGAGGGGTCCATCCGGATTTCCTGCTTGTATTATCCGAGGAAAGACAGATAAAGATAAACGAGATAAGGATGATCGACGACGCGCTTTCCTTTAAACCGTTTGAGGCCAGAAAAAAGATAGTTATTGTGGATGACGCCGATACAATGAATATTTCCTCCGCGAACGCGTTTCTCAAGACACTTGAGGAGCCGCCCGAGGAGAGTCTTATAATCCTGGTATCATCCAACCCCGAGCGCCTTCCCGGCACCATAAGGTCGAGGTGTTCGAGGATTAATTTCACCCCGCTTTCACTGGAGTCATGCAGGCGTGTGCTTGAGGTAAAAATCCCTGGGGAAGGCCTTGATTTCGCGGCCAGGCTTTCGATGGGAAGACCCGGTCTGGCGCTTTCCTCCGACTTGATGAAGGAAAAGGAATGGTTCCTCATCCTTTTCAGGAGCATGCTTAAGGCTGAAAAGGACGG
>JAJRYC010000046.1 GCA_024275975.1 Nitrospirota bacterium
AAAACTCGCCGAGGTACTAAAGCGCAAAGCGAATGAAGGAGTTAATGTCTATTTGCTATATGACCATTTCGGCTCCTTCCTTACATCACGAAAATTTTGGTCCGACCTGAAAAAAGCGGGCGTAAATGTCAAAGTGTCACACCCTTTCAGGTGGTCGGCACCCAGGGGATATATTTACCGAAACCACAAAAAGCTCTTGCTGATCGACAGCCAAAAAGCATTTCTGGGCGGTTTCAATATCGCGGATGAATATCATGGCTATCTCAAAAATGCAAAAAAACCATGGAGGGATACCGGAATATATATGGAAGGACCGATTGCTTCAGTCCTGCTGAATATTTTCAGAAAAAGCTGGGCAACATGGAAGGGAGGGCCGATCCGTACAGATACAAGCCAGAATATTTCAACAGAGGGCGTACCGGTCATACCTGTCTTTGCAAGTTCACGCAGGGCAAAGAGAAGGATGCGGAAATTGTTCACCTACAGTATTAAGAACGCAAAAGAGAGTATATGTCTGACAACACCATATTTTATTCCGGGCAGGAAGATTCTGAAGGCATTGATCCGTGCGGCAGAAAACGGTGTTGATGCCAGGCTGCTCCTTCAGGGGAAAACGGACATAATGTCCGTTTTTTACGCAGGGAGAAGCTACTACAGGAGATTATTAAAGGCGGGCGTTAAGATATATAATTACAAAGGCAGTATACTCCATGCAAAAACCGCTGTCTTCGACGGGTGCTGGAGCATTGTAGGTTCAACAAATCTCGATGCCCAGTCATTGCGCAGGAACGAAGAGAGCAACGCGGGCATTCTCGACAGGGATTTCAGCAGATACATGACGGAAGTTTTCCAAAATGACCTGAAAGACTCAGTCGTAATTAACGCCGAAACATGGCAGAACCGCCCATTATACGAAAAGTTCCTCGAAAAACTTTTTTCCTTTATTATGAAAAAGCTGTGATCGGTCCAACAATGAAAGGCGGATTGGCAGCTTGTATTACTTATACCCAGAGGGCATAAGTCTCATTGAAGCGGATGCTGTCCAGCCTTCGTAGCTGAAGTTGCCACTTCGGCGGAGTAGGCCGCACCGCTTAATTCGGCTTTATGTAGTATTTGCCTGATCTATTACAGAAGCGGGGATAATCTTTTTTTCTATCATGTAGTCCAATATCCGGCCCACACATTCATCTTTACTGAACTTGTCCGATTCCAGTATTATCTCTGGGTTTTCAGGCTCTTCATAAGGCGCGGAAATGCCTGTAAACTCCTTGATCTCACCTTTTCTTGCTTTCTTGTATAAGCCTTTTGGATCACGTTTTTCACATTCATCAATTGAACATTTAACAAAAAGTTCAATGAATTGTTCTTTTTCAAGTAAAGCCCTTATCTGTCTGCGGTCTTCCCTGAATGGAGCAATAAAGGCAGCGATCACCAATAATCCTGCATCTACAAACAACTTTGAAACCTCTCCAATCCTCCTTATATTTTCCTTTCTGGATGCCGGAGAAAGGTCAAGGTCTTTATTTAGTCCATGACGGACATTATCACCATCCAGCACATAGCTATGTATCCCATTCTCATGGAGATATTTGTCCAATGCATGAGCTATTGTGGACTTCCCCGAAGCAGATAATCCTGTAAACCATAGTACGCTGCTTTTATAGCCGTTGCTTTTCCAGCGGGTATCAATAGTGATGGATGGTTCATGCCAGACGATATTATTATTAGCCATTTCAGTTAGTTTACTATTATATTGCATTAGACACAACTAAAACAACCCGTTGACTCATTAAAGAATGTTACCGAAGCACATCTGAGTCTATCCTTTAGATTTATAGATAGTATGAAAGATTTTAGCTAGTTTTTTCTCCATAGCTTTTCTAAGTTTGAAAGGGTTTATCTGCTCAAACTCTTCTTTAAGTGATGCTTTTATAGAATCTGAGATATCAGGCGATTCCATAACTCTCTGATACGGTGTCTTAGGTTTATCATATCGTTTAATGGTTTTGGAGGCAATTCTTTTTTTCTCCAGCAGTTTAACAGAAGGCAGGAAGAAGTTGTGATAAAGACGCCACTCAGATTTGTACAACTTATTCATTAGAGCAACTACATCCGGGTTATCCAGCCGATGATAGCCAAGCCACTGCCGTACCTGGGTCCAGTTTTTCTGTTCTACATGAGAATTGTCATTTTTATGGTAAGGCCTGCTTCTTGTAAACTGAACAGGTTGTTTCCTGTGATGAAAGTGTCGTAGGAGGTGGTAATTTAAGAATTCAGAACCGTTATCGGAATCAAACCCAAGCAAAGGAAATGGGATGGAATCTTCAATATCTCTGATCTGTTCTAACACTCCTGTTTCTCCTTTACCCCAGACGGCTCTTTGTTCAGTCCAGGTGGTAGCGATATCTACACAGTCCAAGGTGAATGCAAACATTCCGGCCATTGATTCACCACAGTGGGCAACTGTGTCGGCCTCCAGGAATCCCGGGCGTGTTTCATCCCATTGGTCAGTTTTTATAGGTATCTGTTTCTTAAGAAGTGTTCCTGGTTTCGTGGTGGATCTGCCACGTCCTTTGTATTTTATACGTGTAGGCTTCAGTAATCTGTCAATAGTTGAGGCAGATATGCTATGTAATGCTGTTAGTACATACTGCGGTAATTTGCCATATTCTGATTCATAAAATGGCAACCAGAGAGACAGGATAGCTTTCAGTCTTTTTGAACAAGGCAGATTGGCTGCCAGCCATATGCGCTTTAATGGCTTAATAATAGAACTCTTGTTATATACAGATGGCTTGCCTCGTTTCTTTGGCTTGGGTTTGGTAAATCTCCTGAAACTATTAAGTGCTCTTATGGCATGTTTTCTGTGATATCCACAGTTCTGGCAGAACTCATTGAGAATAATGGACTTTTCTTTCCTGTTTGCTCTCTTGTAGCGTAAATGTACTGCCCTAAGATATTCCATTCTGGCTCCGGGACTCATGTGATAACCCTCCTTGAAAGGGTTATAATTCCGGTAACATCATTTATGAGTCAACGAAGCACCCAAATTTTATTTTGGGTAACATTTAATGTGAGGCAATTCGGGTTAATTATCCTGCTTGATTAAAACTGTAAACCATGTCATAATTTCGTTTATTTTAATTTTGATCCAGCATACGCGCCCGAGAGGGCTCTATGGATCAAGAAACAAAAAAAGTTCAGTAATTGCAAAGAGTTATATATGAAAAAGACAATCGCCGCATTACTCATATTTGTAACTGCCTTTCTGTTCTGCCCTGAGGTTCAAAGCGCTCTCCTGCTCGACAGGGTGGTTGCAACTGTTAATGACGAGGTCATTACCTGGAGTGAGCTCATGAATAGCATCTTTTTTGAAGGTCGGGAATATTTGAGTTCAAAGACCGATAAGTCCAGGGAAGAAAAGATACGTGAGCTCGAGAGGCCTTTCCTGAATATGCTGATCGAAATGAAACTCCAGACCCAGGAAGCGAAGGCGATGGGTCTGAGTGTAAACGATGAGGAGATAGACGGCGCGATCAGCGATATAAGGGCGAAATATAACATGCCCGAAGATGCCTTTCTGGCCTCCCTGGTGAAGGAAGAGATAGCGATCGAAGATTACCGCAAGGGGCTCGGAGACCAGATACTCCTTCAAAAGGTTGTCAACTATGCGGTAAAAGGCAGTGTGGTGGTCACGGATAAAGAGGTCGAGGAGTATTTTAATGCCAACAGGGAACTATATGATAATGAGAAGGAAAAGTTCAGGATAAGGCAGATATTCTTTGCTGCGCCTGCGGATGATGCCGGAAGGGAAGATATAGAGGCAAGGGCGTGGGAGATAGTGCAGAGAATAAAGAGCGGAGAGAGCTTCGCAAAACTTGCGAATGAATTTTCGGAAGGCCCGGGCAGACGGTTTGGCGGGGACCTCGGTTATATAAACAGGGGCAGCGCCCTGGCTGAGATCGAAGAAGCGGCTGACGCGCTCGAGACCCGCGGGGTGAGCGAGCCGTTCTGGAGCAGTGCCGGCCTTCATATCATCAAACTTGAGGAGAGGGTGGAGGCAGGAGGAATAGAAAAGGCCAGAGAGAAGATAAAGGCGGACCTTTTCAAGAAGGCCTATGAACTGAAGTACCATGAATGGAAGACAGGGCTGAAAGAAAAGGCCTATATAGAGATAAAACTTTAAGGAGCAGAGCCATGTTAGACGACGATGTAAAAATAGGACTTACCTTTGATGATGTGCTTTTATTGCCCGCAAAGTCTGACATCCTTCCGGGACAGGTGGACATAAGCACATCACTCACGAACAACATAAAGATAAACACTCCCATTGTCAGCGCGGCGATGGATACTGTAACAGAGGCCAATCTTGCGATCGCGATGGCGAGAGAGGGTGGTATCGGGATCATTCACCGCGCCATACCTTTAAAGCACCAGGTGATCGAGGTGGACAAGGTAAAAAAGTCGGAAAGCGGCATGATCATCGACCCTATCACCCTTCAGCCTGATGAGAAGATCGCAAAGGCGCTCGAGATAATGAGGAAGTACAGGATCTCCGGAGCCCCCATCACAACGGGGCGGAAGCTTGTCGGGATATTGACCAACAGGGACCTCAAGTTCGAGACGAACTTTAAGAAAAAGGCCTCACAGGTCATGACCAAAAAGGGGCTCATCACCGCAAGCGAAGGCATAAGCCTTGAAGAGGCGAAAGAAATTCTCCATAAACATAAGATCGAAAAACTCCCGATCGTCGGCAAGGGATCCAGACTGTTAGGCCTTATTACTATCAAGGACATTGAAAAGAGGGAGAAATACCCGAACGCGTGCAAGGACTCGATGGGCAGGCTTCGCGTAGGGGCCGCGCTCGGTGTCGGCAGGGACGCGATAATGCGCGGGACCGCCCTGAGCAAGGCCGGGGTCGATGTG